>JBKQKK010000229.1:0-3447 GCA_052147535.1 Solirubrobacteraceae bacterium
GGCCGCCGTTGCTGCCTGCTGAATCTCCCGGCTCGGTCATCAAGGACCCTTCCTGGTCAAGACCGAAGCCTCGCAGATGCGGGCTAATCAAAACCCGGATCTGTGTCATTGACTCGGACGCAAACCAATGCTGGGCACGCTCAACCCGACGATCAGGCCACGCGGCACAAGCGACGTCGTCCCAACGACGGCGACATCAACGAAGAGCTCATGGACGTGGCTTGGCTACACGCGTGGTCTTACGCAGGTCTGCGTGCCAGTCCGAAGTCCCTGCACGCCTCATCGCGGCAGAGTAACTAACTGCATATCCTGGCGCCATCGCACCTCGACGGATCTGGGAAACCCCTGTTCTCCAGCCAGCCCCCGTTCTCCAGCCAGCCCCCGTTCTCCAGCCGGTTACCCCCCCAAACCCAACGGTCTCAAAACCAGTTGCACCAGTGGTGGCGCGTTCACCGCGAGAACCAGCACACCGACGAGCCGGCCACTCCTAACACCCACACCGACCAAGACGCGGTCATACACGCCCACGAGCGCCCCCTCGTGGAGACGCTCGCCGCGCTGTACTCCTACGCCTATCAGGTGCCCGCCGCCGACGTCCGCGTGGCTGCCGAGCAGCGCGCCCTGGCAATGCGCTACTCAGACCGGTGGGTGCGCCAGGGCCGCAAGCAACACAGCCCGCTGATCGACCTCGAGCGGACGGCGCTCGTCCGCTCCTACGCCGGGCTACTGGCGAGCGTGCACCGATAAGGACCTGAAGGCGCCTCGGAGCCGCCCTACCGGCGAGCTCGAGGAAGATGTTGAACGGCGTCTCGGTCTCACCGCGAAAGCGCGTGAAGCCCCCGGCCGTGACGACCTCGCGCAGGCACTGCTAGCCCCCTGCGCGCCAAGTCCGAGCCCGCCCTCCGCGCGTGGGGCGGGCGTGCAGACGAGCGTCGACGCGCCGTAGAACACCCCGGTCGACCGAGCCGTTCCCACGGGCCTACGCGGAGTACAGGAAGAGCGGGACAAACCGTGGGGAGGTTTCACGCCGCGAGGGGCTGCTCGTTGATCGCTGGCATGAGTCCCGGGTACCAAGCGTTGAAAGGTGTCGCGCTCGTGGAATGGGGTCGCCAGCCCGCCGGGTAGCTGCGTACGCTCTGCAGTCCATCAGCTGCAGCTCGTATTTAAGTCATCAGCGGTTCGTGTCGATCCTGAAGTGATGATGGACCCGATACTGCTGCTTCACCTGAAGATCATGCTAACGCAGCTGCATGTAGCTCGCGAAGAGGATGGTCAGGGACTCACAGAATATGCACTGATTCTTGCCCTGATCGCCGTGGTGGCCATCGCTGTATTGAAGTTCCTGTCCACCAAGATCGATGCGGTGCTGAGCACAATCGCGAACAGCCTCTGAGGGAGCATACGCAAAGCTCGCTGGTCAGCTTGACGACTGGCATTCGTAACGGCTTGGAGCGCGCCACAGCGCCCTCCGTCGTCTGAATGAGCAGCAGCGTCGGCGCGCGGGTCGCTTCATGGGATGCGCTTACGCGTCGGCAGCGAGCCGAGCGAGTCGCTGCATCGAGGTGCTCATGACTGACTCAGCTAGTTTGCAGGCTAGACGTCATAGCGACGGTTATCGAGCATGGTTGGTTCGTCCCTTCGGGACCTTGAGCCGGTCCGGGCGATCACCTCGAGCGCCTCGGCGCCAGCGCCTCGGGATCGTGGCGAATGCGTAGTCTGCGCGGCGGCGGCGCTCACGGGTCGGCAGCTTCGGGAACGGTTGCCGCGCTTGCGTCGCGGCGTGCGCTGGTTCGGCGCGCTCAGATCGTGGCTGCGCCGGTGGCGGGCGGCGATTGCTGTCCGACCCTGAGCGTCGGGCCGTGACGAACAACGGGACGAAAAGTCACGTCAGCGAGTGCGTGCTCGAACGCTGCGGTTGCGTGATGAACACGCTGATCAGCTGATCGGCCGCTCGTGCCGCGCCGGATGCGGTTCGCAAAGCAAAGGTTGCGTCGCCTATTGGGCTGCCTTGCGTCGCGCCCATGCCTGCTTGTAGCCCTCCGTGCGACGCGGCGCTTGTCTTGCCCTCGCTTCGAGGCGGCGCCGCCCATCGGCTTTCCTTGAGCTTTGCGGCGCGCGAGGCCGGCGCGGATCCGCTCGGAGCGTCGCACGGACTCCTGCGTGGCGACCCATGCGGCCACGGCGGCCAGCAGCTCGGTCGTCGCGTCGGAGCCGTTGAGCCAGGGCTCTTGATGGCTGACCAGCGAGACGTTGCGCTCGCGCAGCGCGCGGATCAGCCGCAGCAGCTCCTCGATGCCTTGCCGGCGCAGTCGGTCCACTGCCCAGACGACGAGCACGGAGAACTCGCCGCGGTGCGCATCGTCGAGCATTCGTCGCAGCGGCTGGCGGCGCTCGCCCTTGTAGGCGGATGCGTCCACGATCTCATAGCGTCGTGTGATCTGCCAGCCGCGTCCAGTTCAAGCCCAAAGTGAAGGCTCGCCACCCAGCAAATACGGGGAGTGTGAGGCGCGAGCGCGCCGCAGAAGGTGTGGTGGGTGTGCGGTACATGCGGACGCCAGTGGCGTGCGCGCGTCGGCAACCGGCACCGCAACGGCGTCGGATGCCCCGTCTGCGGGCGGGCGAAGGGCGCCGCAGCCACCGCGGCGACCCGGCGGCGGGTCGCAGCGGAGCGTTCGCTCGTAGCCCTGCGCCCCGACCTTGCCGCCGAGCTTCACCGGACACGCAACCCCGGAGTGCGCGCCGACGAACTCGGCGTCAGCAGCCGCCGGCTTGTCTGGTGGCAGTGCTCAAGCTGCGGGCAGGAATGGCAAGCTCGCCCGGGGAAGCGGACCGCCAGCGGGTGCCCGACCTGCGCCCGCGCCCGCGCCAGCGCCGCCCGTAGAAAGACAGCGTAAGCCAGCCGGGCGGGTGCGGACAGCGAGGAGGAGGGAAGCACGAGCGCTTCGGGTTCTGTGCGCGTTCGGTGTCCGCGCCGGATAACCCGTGGCGTGAAAGACGCGCCCCTGCGGCACCCCTGACCAGCGACAGCCACACTCCCCACCGGATCGGCTCGCGGCGGCCGGGGAGTACGAGGGCCGCGCTGTCGGCCGCGCCCGTTTGACGAGTGAGGCGCGTGTACTCTCGACCGTTGGTTATCGTGGCCCACCGTGACCCGCTCGAGCATCCAGCTACACCCGAGCGCAGCCTCGATCAGCGGATCGATGCGCTCAACAGAGCCAACGAGATCCGCACGCTTCGCGCCCAGCTCAAACGCGACCTCAAGGCCGGCACGACGTCGATCGACGCGTTGCTGCTCGACCCGCCCGCGTGTCTACAGACCGCGAAAGTCCTCGACATTCTGCTCGCACTCCCCAAGATCGGGCGGGTCAAAGCCGCCACGATCCTGGACAGCTGTCGCGTCTCGCCCAGCAAGACGTTCGGCGGCCTCACCGACCGCCAACGCGCGGA
>JBKQKK010000230.1:0-10194 GCA_052147535.1 Solirubrobacteraceae bacterium
GCACAACCCGTTCAGCTACGCGAGCCCGGTATTCACCAACGTCCCGTCTGAGTTCGACGACATCCAATTCGCCAATCTGCCCGAGCTCGCCGGCTGGGTGGACCGCTACCTTCACAAGGGCCTGCCATTGTTCTTGTCGGAGTGGACGATCCCGACGCAGGAGGACGAGACCTTCAACTTCTGGGTGGATCCAACCGTCGCGGCGCAATGGGTCACCGATGCGCTGCACGAGTGCCGTGCCTGGCACCGGGTGTATGCGCTCGGCTGGGTCAATGTCTACGATGATCTGCCGATCATCGCGGGCGGCCTGCTCACCGCGAACGGCACGCCGAAACCCGACTTCTACGCTTTCGCGAACGGATAATCGGCTGGGCACGGCTTACCGTGCCTTCCGCAACCGGCGGGCGTTGACGCTAGACGTCGCGACTCAGAGCTTTCGCGGTGAGACGATCGCGGTGACGGTGAGCGTGTTCCACCCGACGCTCACGCAACGGCAGACGCCACGACCTCAGACGTCATAATGTCTCTCTCTGCGCGAGAGACGAAGGCCTAGTAATAATCTAGCTTCTTGAAAGCGCCGCATTCGATCTCAGTAGAACGCAAAGAACTCCCATTTCCGAGATCATCATTACGGCCAGGCTCGCCCTCTCTGTTCCTCCGCGACCGAACATGACAACCGCGAGGAGCGAGTCGAGGTGAAGCTCGTTATGACGCTTCTCGTGCGCAACGAGGCAGACATTATCGAGGCCAACCTCGACTATCACCTCGCCCAGGGCGTGGACTTCGTGATCGTGACCGATCACGGCTCCGGCGACGGTACGGGTGAGCTGCTCCGTCGCTACGAGCAAACAGGATTAGTTACGGTGCTCCACGACGAGGGTGAGGGCCACGACCAGAGCATGCGCGTCACGCGAATGGCGCAGCTAGCTCTCACCGAGCACTGCGCCGACTGGGTGATCCATAACGACGCAGACGAGTTTTGGTGGCCGCTGGCGGGGAGCCTCCGTGACGTGTTCGCCTCGATCCCTGCCGAGTACGGCCAGATCGAGGTGCAACGGCGCAACTTCTTGCCCCGCCCCGACGGTGTGGATCCGTTCTATTCCCGCCTCGTGTACCGCGACCGCGCGTCGATCAACCCGAGCGGCGAGCCGCTAGAGCCCAAGGTCGCCCACCGCGCCCATCCTGATGTCGTCGTTGCTGCCGGCAATCACTCGATTTCGGGTGCCGAGCTGCGTCCGGTGCCGGTTGGCGAGCTGCTCGAGATCTTCCACTTCCCGATGCGCAGCTACGACCAGTTTGAGCGCAAAGTGATCCAGACCGGAATCGGCTACGAGAAGCTCGAGGATCGGCCTCCCGCGGTCGGCCGCGACCAGCTGAAGCTCCTCCAAGTCTACCGCGAGCACGCGCTGCGCCAGTATTACGACGCGCTTGTCGACGAGACCGCACGGTCCAGCCTTGAGGACGGCCGCATCGTCCTCGACCGGCGCCTCGCGGAGTTCATGCGAACCCTTCCCAAGCGAGCTCCCCAAGCGAACCGTCCGGACGGACCGCCGACGCGCTCGTTCCTCGCCACGGCGCTCGGTGCATTCCTCGAGCTCGACAGCGCGCGCCAGGCGCTTGCGCGCGAGCAGGCCGATCTCACCACCACCGGCGAGGCGCTGGGGCGGGCGCAGGTCGAACTGGCGCAGGCGCAGGCGCAGGCCGCCACGCTGGGACAACAAGTGCAGTTGCTGCAGGCTGAGCTCGCTAGTACCGGCGAGGCGCTCCGCTTGCTGCGCGGCAGTCACCTTGTGCGCTGGACCGTTCCGCTTCGGCGCATTTGGTATCGCGTCAAGTGAGCCGCTGTGACGCGTGGGGCGCTGACCAATTGAGCTACACTGCGCGAGCGTTGCATAAGTTTCCAGCTTGTAGGGGGTTGGGCCGCGTCGCGACGGTTGTCTTGCTGCTGCTCGCGTTTGCACCGAGCGCTGCGCAGGCGTTCAGCAAGGCCATCTGGGGGCAGGTCTACCGGAACGGGGTCAGCCAGTTCCCGCTCTACCACAAGCTCGGCGTCTCTATCTTCGAGATGGACCTAAATTGGAATGAGGTTGCGCCCACCCAGCCGCACGACGCGACTGACCAGAATGACCACGCCTATCAGTGGCCCTCGGAGATCCAGCAGGCGATAGCGCAGGCCAAGCGGTTCCACATGCGGGTGCTGTTGCAGATCATCGGCTCCCCGTCATGGGCCAACGGCGGCCATGCTTGGAACTGGGCGCCCCGTCCGGCGGCGTTCGCGGCGTTTGCAACGGCCGCGTCTCGCCGCTACCCCGAGGTCCGTCTATGGATGATCTGGGGTGAGCCGAGCAGGGAACCGAACTTCCAGCCTGAGACCGCGGCTGTGCCGGGAGCAAAGCTCGACGCTGCGCAGCAGGTTGCGCCGCACAACTATGCACGTATGCTCGACGCTGCCTATGGCGCGTTGAAGCGTGTGGACGCGAGCAACCTCGTAATCGGTGGCGCGACCTACACCACTGGCAGCATCGACACGCTGCAGTGGATCCAGAACCTGCGGCTTCCCAACGGCAAGCCGCCGCGCATGGACATGTATGCGCACAACCCGTTCTGCTGGTCTGCGCCGAGCTTTGCGGTGTCCGCTTCGCCATCCGGCGAGGTTCAGTTCTCTGATCTCCCCGAGCTTGGGCACTGGATCGACCACTACCTCCATCGCGGGATGCCGATCTTCCTGTCTGAGTTCACGATCCCGACATCGGTCGATGACGAGTTCAACTTCTACGTCGATCCGTCCGTCGCCGCGAGCTGGATCAGCGACGCGCTCCGCCTCTCGCGGAGCTGGAAACGGATCTACGCGCTCGGATGGATCAATGTGTACGACGACCCGCCGCAAAGCTACGGCGGGCTGCTGACCGTCAACGGCGCGCGCAAGCCAAGCTTCGCCGCGTTCGAGGACGGGTAGGCTGATCCACTTCGTCGAGCGGGTGAGAGCGGCCATTCGTCCCGGGTCTCTCGGCCTTCCGTATCGGCGAAGCGCTTCGAGGACCTCGTCCTCGTGACCGATGACGGCTGCAAGACGCTTGCGCGATTTCCCTGCGATCTCGGGCAGTTCGCGAAGCCCGACGACGCGTAAGGTTGAGACGGATGGGCAACGATCCTTGCACCGCTCCTGATTTTGCTGCCAGCGCGCTGATCACGATCGACACCCAGAGGGACCTCCTCGACGGTCAACCACTGGAGGTGGCCGGCACGTCGGCGGTCTTGCCGGCGATCGAGCGTCTTCTCGATGCGTTTCGCCGGACGCGAGCGCCGATCGTGCACATCGTGCGGCTCTACCGGCGTGACGGGAGCAATGTCGACCTCTGCCGTCGCGGCCTGATCAAGCAGGGCGCGTCGATCCTGGCACCCAACAGCCGGGGATCCGAGCTGGCGCCGGCGTTGCTGGTCGATCCCAGCGCCCGGCTGGACCCGGATCTGCTGTTGGCGAACGAGATTCAAGAGATCGGGGCAGACGAGGTCGTGATCTACAAGCCGCGCTGGGGGGCGTTCTTCGGGACGCCGCTCGAAGCCCACCTTCGCAGCCGCGGCGTCACCACAGCTGTGTTCTGTGGATGCAATTTTCCGAACTGCCCTCGAACGTCGATCTATGAAGCCAGCGAGCGTGACTTTCGCGTCGTGCTGGCGCGCGACGCGGTGTCGGGGCTCTATGAGCGTGGCGAGCGCGAGCTGGAAGCGATCGGCATCGCGCTGATGACCAGCGACATGATCTCGGCGGCGATGGTCGAGCAGTACGCGGCAACCCAAGCCGCAGCCAGGCAGATCCGCTAAGCGGCGTGCGCGGAGCCGCGTTTGAGCTGCCCGCCGAGCTGAATGTCGGTGTGAGGCTCCAATCGAAGCTGGCGGATCCGTTCGGGCCGGTGGGGGTTGCGCCCGCCACCCCCCACAGCTCGGCGGCCCACGTCTCGCCGCCGGACGGGCCACCGAGGAAGAAGAAGGTGAGGTAGCCGTTGTCGATCGACTGCACGTCCTGGGGTCCAGAGAGGTAGGCGTTGATCGTCGCGTTCCCTGAAAGCGTGAGCCCCTGGGGGAGCGGCATCTGCGGCGAGGTTGCGGTGGTGACGATGCCGCCGTCGTCGAGCGGGTGGGGGTCCGGGCCGGTAGGCTGATAGGAGGTCGTGAGCCCGCCGGTGACGCTGATCGTGTACGTGCAGGTCCCAGGATTGATCGTCGCTGAGGCATTGGAGACGGTCGGGTCCGGGGTGCCGTCGGTGGCGGTCTGAGTCGCGGTTGACGGGCCGATCATGGGTTCGATGAACGTGTCGGTGTCGTCCACGTCCACGCTTCCGGTTTGTCGGCGGTCTCCATCCCCTTCCAGGCGTCCGCGTCGAGGCGCCGACCTCCGCGCGTTGCAGCATGATGTACCCGCTCTCGGCGTAGAGGGGATGGTCGGCGGCAGAACTGGCCGTCGGCGCGGTGATCGCATCGTTGGAGCCGATGCTGTCGCTGCGGTTCCCGCGCGTGAGCACATACGTGGGGCTGACGAGGTAGATGTCGATCCGGCTGGAGTCGTTGCCCTGATCATCGCTCGGCTCGTCAAACTGCAGCTTCTTACCGGTACGGCTCGAGACGATGAACCCCGACTTGCCGGCGGCAAGGTCGGGTAGCGGCGGCCCCATCAGCGCTGTCTCCGGCCCCCACAGCGAACCGAGCACCGTCACCGTCCGCGCCAGCACTCGCTGATCGGCGCTCGTGTCCGACGTCCCGATCGTCCAGACCTCAAACGGGTAGCGCTCGCTGCGCAGCGAGCACCAGTGGCCCTTACGACAGGCATGCCCGCCGAGCCCCGAACCACCGGCCAGGGCCGCTGACGGGAGCGCCGCGATCGCACTCCTAGTCTAGCTTGCGCGGCGCTGACGTCGAGCCGTGGCGCTATGACTGAGCCGACGCTTCGAACTCTGCTGTGAAGTTCTGGGCAGCGATCGGGATGACGAAGCCGCGATCGCCCGCTTCGAGGCGCTTGCCGTCGAGCAGGACGACTGCTGGTCTGGCTCCGTGGATGACGAGATGGAATGCCTCGCGCGCGAGCTCCGGGAAGCCGTCGCCGTCCACGCGCGCGTTCAGCGCGACCGTGCTCCCGCGGCGGGTGAGCGTGAACGTGGTGCGAACTCGCGCGCCGCGGAGCGCTGCCGTGGTGAGGCCGTCGTCTTCTTGCAGCATCGACTCGTGCGCTCCATCGCGTCCGGGCACGAACGCGTGGAGCTCGAGCGCGGACGGGTGGTGGCCGGCGGTGCAAGGAGGTGCGGCCGGCCACATCGGGATCACTGCCCCGCCGCGCGCGTAGAGCGGGATCCGATCCATCGGCGTGGCCGCGAGCACGTACCGCGGCCCTCCGAGCAGCTCATCCGTGTGCCAGTCATACCAATCGCCGGCGGGAAGGTAGACCTGGCGAGCGGTCTGGCCGGCGGCCAGAACGGGCGCGACGAGGAGATCCGGGCCGAACAGGTACTCGTCGTCGATGTCTCGAACGGCCGGGTCGTATTGATGATCGAAGACCAGCGGTCTTTGGACCGGGGCGCCTGTTTCGGTGGCGCGCAGGAACGCCGCGTAGATGTAGGGCAGCAGCTTGTAGCGCAGCTCGATCGCTTCGCGACCGATGCTCAGGACGGCGTCGCCCCACGCCCAGACGTACTGGTCGATGTTGCCGATGTGCGAGTGATTTCGGCAGAACGGCGTCAGGACGCCGCACTGCAGCCAGCGCAGGAACAGCTCCGCGTTGCAGTGACCAGCGAAGCCGCCGACGTCCGCTCCCACGAACGCCTGACCGGACACGCCCAGGCCCATCGCCATCGGGATGCTCAGCCAAAGGTGATCCCACCGCGACTGGTTGTCGCCCATCCAGTTGGCCGCGTAGCGCTGAATGCCGGCGAACCCGGCGCGCGAGAGAATGAACGTGCGCAGCTCAGGCATCGCGGAGCGCAAGCCGGCGGTGGTCCCAATCGCCATCAGCAGCGCGTACTGGTTGTGGTAGCGCTGATGCGAGCAGCGGCCGTGGTCAAATCGCATGCGGCCGGGCGGGATGTCCCCGGTCGCGGGCTCGTTCATGTCGATCCAGATGCCAGCGAGGCCAGACTTCACGTGCGCTGCGTTGAGCTCGCCCCACCATGCGCGCCCCTCCGCGGTGGCGAAATCCGGGAACGCGGTGTTGCCGGGCCAGACCTGGCCGACGTAGACATCGCCGCTCTCGGTTCGGCACAGCAGATCGCGCTCGATCGCCTGGTCAAACACCTGGTACCCGGGCTCGACCTTGACGCCGGGGTCGATGATGGCTATCGCGCGAAAGCCGTCGCGGGCGAGGCGCGTCAGCATTCCGGCAGGGTCGGGGAACCGCTTGGTATCCCAAGTGAATACGCGGTACCCATCCATGTACTCGATGTCAAGCCACAGCGCGTCGCACGGGATTGCGTGCTCGCGGTGGCGCCGGGCGAGCGCCTCGAGATCATCCTGCGTATAGGGATGCCAGCGCGATTGGTGGTATCCGAGCGACCACAGAGGTGGCAGCGCCATGCGCCCCGTTAGCCACGTGTAGGCCGACAGGATGTCGGCCATTCCCGGTCCGGCGAAGATGTACTCCGTGTACTGCCCGCCTTCGAAGTGGATCGCGTACTGCGCAGGACCCGTGAAGTCGTACGTCGCTCGGTAGCCGTTGTCGAGGAACGACGCGGCCATCCGCCCGCGCTGATCTTGGTGATAGAAGAACGGTATCGAGACGTAGTACGGGTCGAACTCGGTGCTGGTGCAGTCCCCGCGCGGATCCTCGGGGGCGCGGCCCGCGGTGAATTCCGACGTGGTGACGGTGTTCAGGACGTCGGTATTCCATAGCGTGAAGCTACGACCCCGGCGATTGTGCCTGCCCGACTTCTCCCCGAGGCCGTAGACGGAGTCGCCGGCGCCGCAGCGCCGGCGGATCGTGAACGCATCGTTGAGCGTCGCGTAGCTCCAGTACACACCTGCGGCATCTCGCGCGGTCTCAACGACAGCGCTGCCGTCGCTGCGGTGGACATCCAACCGGAACGGGTCCAGCCACAGCGATACCACCAGCGCCGAGGTGCGCAGCCGGACCACGGCGTCCGCGCGATCAAGCTCGAAGGCCACGTCCTGCGCAACGGGATCGCTCCAGACCGCAAACGTGGGTTGCTCGTCAAAGACGCCGCCACGACTGATCTTGACGCGCACGACGTCGTCGCGAATCAGATCGATCCGCAGCCGCTCACCATCCAGCCGCGCGACCAGACCGCGGTCGGTCTGATCGACACAGGCGGCGCGCTCGAAGCCGATCAACGGGAGCCCATCTCCGTCCATCATGCCGATCGAGGTCGCTCGCGTGCGCCGGTGCTAGCAACCCGCGCGCGGCGAGTCCACGAGCATCCTGCCATCGTAATCGAGACGGTCAAACGATCGGTGAAGGATGCTGATAGAACCGGCGGATGAAGATCGGCAAGGGCGCGCCTCGAGAGCGACCTGCGCGAGCAGCCGGGGGAAGGCGCAAACGCCGTTGACGGCTGATGGGAAGGGCGGGATCTGGCATGGAGGATGTCTACGTCGCACGGCAGCCGATCTTTGATCGCAAGCAGCACGTGACCGGCTATGAGCTGCTGTTCCCAAATGGGCATGCTGTCGGCGGCGGGTGCGTCGATTCCGACGCCGCGACCGCGTCGGTCGTCCTCAACTCGCTGACCGAGATAGGTCTGAAACGGATCGTGGGCGTCCATCCCGCGTGGATCAAGGTCTCGCGGGGGTTCATCAGCGAGGGCCTGGTAGAGCTCCTGCCGCGGCGGTCGGTGCTCGAGCTCCTCAGGGGCCAGGTGATCGATCAGGAGCTGATCACCGCGGTCGCGGCGCTGAAACGCGGAGGGCACAGGATCGCCCTCGATGGCTTTCGCTGCACCCGGGAGACCGAGGAGCTGCTGCGAGTCGTCGACTTCGTCAAGCTCGACCTGGTCGACCTCGGACGCGAGCAGTTCGTGAGCGAGGTCGCTCGCGTCAAGCGTCACGGCGTCACGCCGCTGGCAGCGCGGGTCGAGAGCCAGCGCGACTACGCGTTTTGCAGGCACACCGGGTGCGAGCTGTTCCAGGGCTGCTTCTTCTGCCGGCCGCGGTTGATGTCCGGCACGCGCATCGACGCGTACCGGCTGGCGGTGCTCGAGCTGCTCAGCGTTCTGCAGGATCCGGACGTCGAGCTCGATGAGCTGCAGCGCGAGATCGCGCTCGATGTCGGGCTGAGCGTCCGGTTGCTGCGCTACATCAACTCTGCCTTCTTCGGGCTGCGTCAGCCGGTGCGCTCAATCGGCCAGGCGTTGGCGCTGATGGGCGTCGAGAGGCTCAAGCGGTGGGCGGCGCTGACACTGTTCGCGAGCATCGAGGACAAGCCGACGGAGCTGACGGTCACGGCTCTGGTTCGCGCACGCTTCTGTGAGCTGGCCGGAGAGAATCGCGTTGATGTGGGCAGCGACGAGCTGTTTACGGTCGGTCTGCTGTCGGTGATCGACGCGCTGCTGGACGCCACGATCGAAGTGGCGCTCGACTGTCTCCCGCTCGCGCCGGACATCCGCGAGGCGCTGATCAAGCACAGCGGCCCGGCGGGGCCGCTGCTGGAATGCGTGATCGCGCTCGAGGCCGGCGAGTTCGACCGAGCCGACGCGATCCTCCGGTCGGCGGGTCCGCTGTACATGTCAGCGCTCGAATGGGCTGACCAGGCAGCCGCGCCGCTGTTCGGTCGCTGACACACCGGCAGCCCGTGTCGCGGATCTCAGCTGATCGAGTCGACTGACAGCGCGCGGACGCCCGTCGGTGTCTGCACTTCGATCACATCGCCGACGCGACGGCCGAGCAGCGCTCTGGCGATCGGGGAAGCGGCCGACAGGGCCCCCTCGGATGGCTTCGCGTCGTGCGGTGAGACGATCGTGAAGGTCTGCGTACGATTCGTGTCGCGGTCGGTGTAGGACACGGTCGAGCCGTGCTCCACCACGCCTGCGGTCCCGATCGCTTCGATCACAGCCGCGCTCCGGATCTGATCTCGAAGCTTCGCAATCCGCGTTTCGAGATGCGCCTGAGCCTCCTTCGCGGCGTGGTACTCACCATTCTCTTTGAGGTCACCCCACTCGCGCGCGGTCTTGATCCGCGCGGCCACCTCCGCACGACCACCGCTCTCGAGTTGGTGCATCTCCCGCTGAATCGTCACGAGCTCCTCAGCGGTCATCGGGATTCTGTCCATTTCTATGCTCTCAATCCTGCTTCGCCCTTCACAGTCGCTGCCAAGCGCGCCCCAGCACTCCGGCTCGATCGATGACCGCAGGCCGGCGAGCGCCGTTCGCCACAGCCACTCGAGGCCGTTCAGTCTAGTGCTGCTGCGCTGCTCGGCTTGTGGTGAGCCGCCGTCGCCGTCCGCCGTCGCATCTCGCAGGGGCAACTCGAGTGGCGGTCAAGTCTCCTCGCAAACGTGCGTCGGCTCCACCCGAGGCCCGTGATCACGCCCGGCTGAGTGCAAGAATCCCTGCGAGATCGCCTAATTTGCTAAAGCTTCCGCGGGCCGCGGCCGATCACGGTGCTAGTCGCAAAGATCGCAACCTCGCGCCGCGAGGGACGCACAGCAAAGTTGGCCGCCTGGGCCTTCCTGGCCGGAGAGCGGATGAGAGAAAGGGGAGGCCCCCCATGCATTTCAGGACCAGACGTATCATCGCGTCGGTCGCCGTGATTGGCGCAGTCGCTGCCGGGGGTGCAGCATACACCGCCGGGTCAGGTTTCGGCAGTGTCCCGACATCGAGCTACGCCGGGACGACGATCGCTGGGGCAGCGACCAGCGCCCTGACCTTCAACTACTCCAACGATGGCTCGCACATTCTCGCGGCGAACTTTACGTTGACACCGAACAACGGGACGGACAACTACGCCGATGGGACCATTTATGAGATCCAAGCCGGCTTCGGCGTTGACTCGTCCGAAGACGGCAGCCCCGGCGAGACCGGTCTCCAGGCATCCACAGTCAACGAGGTTGACCCCTGTGTAGCGACCGCGACCCTCGCGGCTACCCCGAGCCTGGACACCCCGAACACTACCGCCGTCACCTGCACGTTCGCTGCTCCTGGCATCGTGGTGTCTGATACCGACGACACCGCCCCTGTCGACAACGACCACCTGGCGACT
>JBKQKK010000231.1:0-11949 GCA_052147535.1 Solirubrobacteraceae bacterium
CATCAGCTGGTGGTGTTCACGCTCGGAACCGAGCAGTACGCACTGCCGATCGAGCAGGTCCACGAGATCATCCGCTACGACGAACCTCGCTCGGTTGCATCGCGGATCGAGTGGGTCCGCGGCGTAATCAGCCTTCGTGGCCGGATCGTGCCCGTCTACGACCTCGCCGCCCGGCTGCAGGTCAGCTCCGAGCTGACCGACTCCACGAAGATCGTGATCGTCGAAGCCGGTTCTGAGACCGCCGGCGTGATCGTCGATGACGTCGAGGAAGTCCTGACGGTGCAAGACGACCACTTCGAGGAGGTTCCCGGCGCCGACAGCGAGTTGATCGACTCGATTGTCAAGCTCGAGGATCGCCTCGTGGTGCTGCTCAAGCCGAGCACGATCTTCTCCAGCATGGACGCTGTGGCGGCCTGAGCCGCCGCATCGGTGCGACAGCCGACCATGGCCTCCAACACACCAACCCGCGTCGTCGTAGCCGACGACAGCGCGATGATGCGACAGATCGTCTCGTCGTCGCTTTCCCGAGCGGGCGTTCAGATCGTCGGCAGCGCCGCAAATGGCGACGACGCGCTCGCTGTCTGCGAGCGCCAGCGACCAGACGCATTGATGCTCGACCTCGCGATGCCCGGGCTCGACGGGCTCGGCGTGCTACGGGCGCTGCAGCAGCCAGGACGCCGATCGATGCCCGTGATCGTGGTTTCCGCCTTCTCGCCCTCCCAGGGAGCCCGCGCCGTCGACGCGCTGGCGGCGGGGGCGTTTGACCTGGTTGCCAAGCCGGCCGTCGGTGGCGATCTCGATTCATTTGCAGCCAAGCTGGTCGACAAGGTGCGCCTGGCGGTCGCTTCGGGGAGCCGCGCCCCGAGCAACGGCGCACGCAAGATCAGCCACGCCACCCGCCCGCGGCCGGCACGCTCGAGCGTGCGTAAGACGGTCTTGATCGCGACCTCGACGGGTGGCCCGCGAGCGCTCGCAGAGCTGGTGCCGCGGCTTCCTTCGCCGCTGGGAATGGGCACGCTGATCGTCCAGCACATGCCGGGGGGCTTTACCGCCTCGCTCGCTGCGCGCCTGGATCAGAGCTCAAAGCTGAACGTGCGTGAGGCCAGGGGCGGCGAGGCTCTGGACCCGAGAGTTGCGTTGATCGCACCCGGCGGCAAGCACCTGCGCCTGACATCCGACGGTCGCACGGCGCTCTCCGACGAGCCCGAGATCGGCGGTCTGCGACCGCGCGCCGACGTGACGATCGAAGACGCCGCGAACTGCTTCGCGGAGCGGACCGTGCTGGTCGTCCTCACCGGAATGGGCAACGACGGGCTCAAGGGCGCCAGGGCGATCCGTCGCCGTGGCGGCCGGATCCTCTCCCAGACACGCGAGACCTGCGTGGTCTACGGGATGCCCCGGGCCGTGGCCGAGGCCAACCTCACCGATGAGGTCCTGCCACTTGACCAACTTGCCGACGCGATCGCCCAGGAGGCATCAGCATGAGCGTCCTCGCCGGAGACGACTACGTCTCGTTCTGCAGCTCGCTGCGCGAGCTGTGCGGAATCGACCTGACGCAGTACAAGCGCCCCCAGATGGAACGGCGCCTGCGCGCTTTCTTCGAGCGCAAGGGAATCAACCGCCTGACCGACTCGCTCGCCGAGCTGCGACGGGATCCGGCGCAGCTCGACGCGCTGCTGGACCGGATCACGATCAACGTCTCACAGCTGTGGCGCAACCCGGAGCAATGGTCGCTGCTGGAGTCCAAGATCCTGCCGGAGCTGAGCGCCGGTGGCGCAAGCGAGCTACGCGCATGGAGCGCCGGTTGCTCCTACGGCGCCGAGGCATACACGCTGGCGGCGATCTGCCACCTCGCGCGCCTGCGGCCGCGCGTCAGCATCCTCGGAACCGACATCGACAAGCGCATGGTCGCGCGAGCGCAGAGCGCCGTGTTTAGCGACGACGATACGCGGACCGCGCCGGTGCAGCAGCTGCAGTCGACGTTCGACCAGGTCGACGGCGGCTGGCGCGCGCGTCCGGCGCTGCGCGGGATGACGCGCTTCGAGGTCGGCGATCTGCTCAAGATCTCTCCGCGAGGAGGCTCCTTCGATCTGATCCTCTGCCGCAACACGGTCATCTACTTCTCAGAGCCGATCCGCGACGCGCTCCACGCTCGGTTGGCGACCGGTCTGCGCAGCGGCGGCTATCTGGTCGTCGGCTCCACGGAGCGAGTGGCTGAGCCGGCGTCGCTGGGGCTGAAGATGAGCGCCCCCTTCATCTACCGGAAGGCGTAATGGACACCTCTGAGTACATGCCGATGTTCCTGGCGGAGTCGCGCGAGCACCTGCAGGAACTGAATCTGGCGGTCGTCCGGCTCGAGGAGGATCCGTCGGATCGTCAGACGATCGACGAGATCTTCCGGATCGCACACTCGCTCAAGGGCATGAGCGCAACGATGGGCTTTACGGCGATCGCCGAGCTGACGCACCACATGGAGGATGTATTCGAGCTGCTGCGCCAGCGCACCGGCCAGCTCGGAGTGGACGCCGTCAACACCGTGCTCGCCTGCCTGGACGCGCTCTCGGAGGCGATCGACTCGATCGAGGAGGGTGGCCAGGAGCGTCTCGATCCGCAGCCGCTGATCGAGCAGCTGCGCCGGCTCGTGCACAGCCGCACGCCGGAGCAGCAGGTCGAGCGCGCAGGCGGCGCGCAGCTCCCTGAGAGCTCGCAGATCGAAGCGGCGCAAGCCGCCGGGACTCGGGTCCTGTACATCAATGCGACGCTCACCGACGACGTTTTGATGCCGGCCGTGCGCGCGTACATGCTGTTCGTGGCGCTCGGCGACTACGGCGAGCTGATCGGCAGTATCCCGTCCAAGGAGAACGTTGAGCAGTTCTCCGGACGCGAGGTGGAGGTCTGGCTGGCAAGCGAGGTCGACGAGGAGATCGTCGTGAGGGCGTCGCGGACGGTGTCCGACGTCGCCACCGTCACGGTCCGGGAGCACACCGAGACGATTACCGGCTCTCTGGGCGACGTCGAAGGGGCCCCGGCGCCCGTCATCGAGGAGCAGCAGGAGACGGTGCCGGCTACCGCCGCCCCCGGCCCCGCCCCCGCACCCGCAAGCGAGGTAGCAGCACCCCAGCAGGCGAGCCCCACTCACCCTTCCCCCAAAAGCGCAAGCCAGAACAACCGCACTGTCCGCGTGGACGCGGAACGGCTCGACGCTCTGATGCACCTGATGGGCGAGCTCGTGATTCACCGCACCGCCGTCGAGGCGCGAACGGCGAGCATCGACTCTCCGGAGCTAGACCACGCGATCCAGAACCTGACGCGCAGCTCGCAGGCGCTGCAGTCGATGGTGATGCAGGTCCGGATGATCCCGGTGGACGTCGTGCTGATGCGCTTCCCGCGACTCGTGCGCGACCTTTCGACAAAGCTCGGGAAGGATGTCGAGCTGGAGCTTCTAGGACGTGAGACCGAGCTCGACCGAACCGTGGTCGATGCGCTCGGTGACCCGCTCGTGCACCTCGTGCGCAATGCGCTCGATCACGGACTAGAGGACTCCGCCACGCGCGTCGCGCACGGCAAGTCGCCCGCCGGGAAGCTCACGATCGGGGCCCGACACGCCGGCGGCAGCGTCGTGATCGAGGTGCGCGAGGACGGTCGAGGAGTCGACCCGCAGGCAGTTGCCCGCAAAGCGCTCAGTCAAGGGATGATCGATGCAGAGCAGGCAGCCGCGATCGACATGCGCGGCGCGCTCGAGCTGCTGTTCTCGCCCGGCTTCTCCACCGCCGAGACGACCAGCGACGTGTCCGGCCGCGGCGTCGGCATGGATGCAGTCCGCACGCAGATCCGCGAGCTCGGCGGTGAAGTGCTGGTCGAATCGACGTTGGGCAAGGGCACCTCGGCCCAGATCCGGCTCCCGCTCACGCTCGCGATCGTCTCGGCACTGCAGATCGACGTGGCCGGCGGCGCGTTCGCGATCCCGCTCGACCGCGTGGAGCGGACCTTGAAGCTCGACGAGACCTGCGTCAGAACGATTGTCGGCAGGCGCGTGCTCGATCTCGACAGCGGCGTTATCCCGCTGCTCGAGGGCGCGCAGACGTTCGAGCGCAAAGCGACCGGCGAACACGAGGTCGCGGTGATCGTCCGCGGCGGTGATAAGCGGATCGGAATCGCGGTCGACAAGCTCGTCGGCCAGCGAGAGCTGGTAACGCGCCCGCTCCCGGCGGTCATTCTCGACGGCCAGCCCGTTTCCGGCGGCGCCGTCCTCGCCGACGGCCAGATCGCCCTGATCGTTGATTGCGACGCCCTCGTTTCAAGGCTGAGCGCCTCGAACGGGAGCCCGATGTTGACCACCCAACTCGCGGCATGAGCGCCACGGCCACTCGTCCGCAAGGCATCTTTGAGAAGGAGCACCCCGTGACATCGCCCTATACCGACATGCAGCTCGACGCACTGCGGGAGCTTGCCAACATCGCCTCGGGGACGGCCGCCACTGCGCTGTCGCAGATGCTCGGCCGCGAGATCGGGCTGAGCGTCCCGCGCGCGCTTGCCTTGCCGCTTGCCGATGCGGTCGAGGCCGCGGGCGATCCGGCAGATACCGTCAACGGCGTGGCACTCGCGCTCGACGGCGACGTCGCGGGGCTGGTGCTGCTCCTGATCCCGCTCGAAGACGGCGCCACGCTCTGCAACCTGCTCGGCGTCGAGCCCGGGAGCGAAGTCGGCGACTCGGCGCTGAGTGAGATCGGCAACATTCTCGGCTCGTCGTATCTGATCGCGCTCGGGTCCATGACCGGACTGTCGCTGATACCACAGCCTCCGAACCTGGTCGTCGACATGCTCGGGGCGGTCGTGCAGACCGTGCTGGCGCAGACCGCAGGGCATGGTGACACGGCGCTCATGCTCGACTCGGTGCTCGAAGTCGCCGGCGACTCTTGCACGATCTCGTTTCTGTTGCTCCCGGACGCCGACGCGGTCCCTGACCTGCTCGCTCCACTCGGACTGGCCGAGACGAGCACCTAAGCCGATGGAAAACGTGCGCATGGGCGAAATGGCGGTCTCCGCACGCCGTGGCGAGGAGCTCATGGTGATCGGACTGGGCTCCTGCATCGGCCTAGCCCTAATCGATATCCAGGCCGATGTCGTCGGCCTCGCCCATGTCGTGCTGCCCGCGTCGCAGGGAGCGAGTGGTCCGCCCGGGAAGTTCGGCGACCTCGTCGTGCCCGCGATGCTGCGTCTGCTGGACGGGACCGGCGCCAACAGGCGACGGCTGCACGCCGTCCTGGTCGGCGGCGCGCGGATGTTCTCGCTCGGCTCGATCGGTGACATCGGCGCGCGCAACGCGACCGCGGTGCGCGCGGCGCTCGCAAGCGCCGGCATCGGGATCTTCGGCGAGGACACCGGCGGCAACCGCGGCCGCACAGCGCGGATCGTGGTCGGCCAGACGATGACCGTGGCACTCGCCGGCGGCGAGCGCAGAATCCTGCTCGACTTCACTCGCATGGCCACGAACCTGCGTCCGATCGGCAGGACCGGATTGGCGGGGGCCACCCGGTGAGCGATCTGCTCAACCCAGATCAGATCGCCGCGCTGTTCGAAGCCGCGAAGCAGGGGGCCGTGCCCGAGACGCCCGCTGCGACAGCGCGTCGCGGGCATCGGCTGCGCACGGTTGACTTCTCGCGGCCGACCAAGTTCACGAACGACCACCAGCGCCGGATCTCGCGCGCGATCGACACGTTCAACGCAACCGTCGCCACGCGCCTGTCAGCCGAGCTGAGAGCCCAGATCGAGCTCGAGACGATCAACACGACCCAGCTGACCTGGTCAGCCGCGCAGTCACAGCTGCCGGCCGGCTCGGTTGCCGTCACGCTCGAAGTGCAACCGATCGGGACGCGGATGATGCTGACCGCCGAGCAGCCGCTCGTGTTGAGCGCGATCGAGTGCCTGCTCGGCGGGATCGCAGACCGACCGCCGAAGGAGCGACGCTTCAGCGACATCGACTGGACGCTCACGCGACGCTTCATCGACACGATCGTCAACCAGCTCTCGCTCGTCTGGCAGGACCTCGGAGGCTTGAGCCTCGTGATCGAGGACATGGACCTGCACCAGGAATCCAGCCAGGTCGCGGTGGTCAGCGAGCCGACTTACGTTGTGATGATCGAGTGCCGGATGAACAAGCAATCATCGGCGCTGGCTCTGATGATCCCGTGGGCGGCGATCGAGACCGTCTCGGACCGCATCGCCGGCAGAGAAGCACCCAACGACCCCGAGATCTTGCGCTCCTCAGGGATCGGCCGCGCGCTTGCCCGAGCGCCGATCACGCTGCGCGCCGAGGTCGCCGCGCGCGAGGTTCCGATCGAGCAGATCCTCGCGCTGGTGCCGGGCAGCATCATCCCGCTCGCAGCGCCGGCCCACGCGGGTGTCGCACTGTTCGCGGAGAACATCAAGCTCGGTCGCGCGCACCCGGGCTGTAACGGTGCCCGCCGCGCCGTCCAGATCCGCGGCGCGGAAGGGGCCTGACCGTGGCTCGGAGCGAGATCACGCAATACGACGCGCTGATCCGGCTCGGGGCGTCAACCGCCGAGGCGGTCGCGAGAGTCCTCGAGATGTTCCTCCCGGACGGGGTCGAGCGCGGCGAGGTGTCTGTCCTCGCGGATGGCACAACCCCCTTCACCCACCTGCCGATCAACGCGATCATCGCGAGCGTGCACTACATCGACGGTGTCACGGGCGCGAACATATTCGTGATGACCCCTCCCGGCGCGCGCGCACTCGCGACCGCCATGGGGGCCGGAGCACCGGAGGGCGAGGCGATCGGCGATGCGCTATCGGAATTCGAAATGTCAGCGGTTGGCGAAGCCGCCAACCAGATGCTCGCAGCCGCAGCCGCCGCGATCAGCGTAGTGCTGGGCGAGCAGGTCGAGATCTCACCGCCCGACACGCGCGTCCTCGATCATCCCGACGACGCGATTGATCAGTTCGGGAAATCGCCGCACTCCTGCTCGACCTCGTTCACGGTCGCCGGCGAGCCGTGCCGGCTGATTCAACTGGTGCCGAGCGCGTTCGTAGTTCGCATGGTGCGCGCACTGGACGAGATCAGCCTGGCGGAGAGTCCAGACAGCAACGAAGCAGCCGATGCCGGCACGGAGCACAAGCGGGCCACCGACGGACCCGTTTCGCTGACCGAAGCGCTGCACGATGTCGGCGTTCGTGTCTGGGCCGAGCTGGGGCGCACGCACCTGCCGCTCGGACAGGCACTGGATCTACCGATCGGCGCCGTAGTCGACCTCGATCGCGCCGCGGACTCGCCGATCGACCTGTTCGTCAACGGCCTCTGCTTCGGACATGGCCAGCTGCTCGTCACCGGCGACGGTGAATGGGCAGTTCAGGTGCAGTCACTAATTACCCCCGCCCCACGCAAGCTCGCCCTTGGTGCGAGCCGTTCCCATCACGAATGAAAGGATCAGACTCATGGCCCGCGTACTCGTAGTCGACGACGCAGCGTTCATGCGAAAGCTGCTCAGCGACGCGCTTGCTTCTGGAGGCCACGAGGTGGTCGGCGAAGCCGGGAACGGCTCTGACGCCGTCGCCCGCTGGCAAGAGCTGCGTCCCGAGCTGACGACGCTCGACATAACCATGCCGGTAAAGGATGGTCTTGCTGCCCTCGCGGAGATCATCTCGATCGATCCAACCGCACGGATCGTGATGTGCTCGGCGCTTGGGCAGGAGACGAAGGTGCTCGAGGCCGTGAAGCTCGGCGCCAAGGACTTTGTCGTCAAGCCGTTCCAGCCGGCGCGCGTGCTCGAGGCCGTCGGCAAGGCGCTGGCCTGAGGCGGGAGGCGCTGGGCAGTATCGAGCGCAGCGCCTCCCTCTGTCGCCCGCGGCCGTCCGAGATTCCTTCCGGACTGCTTAGCGGTGCTGATGACAGGAGCACCGCGAACGCCGTCACGGTGCGATGGCAGGAGCATTTGCGACCGGCTCCGACTGTGCTAAAGACAGGAGCATTGCGGCCGAATAAGAGGGTGACTCTCTCCCTCGGGAGTCATTCCCTCGATGAAGCCGCACACACTTTTGCGTGGCGCTGCGCTGAGCTGCGCCGTGGCGTTGTTGACCGCACGCGCCGCTATGGCCGATCGCTCCGGCAGGAGCGAGCCCGCCAAGCTGCCCGGTTTCGGCCAGAACACGCCGCTGCATCTCGACACGACCGGCGCTACACACACTGCCAGCTCCGCGAGCACATCGGGCAGCCTGGTGCGCACGATCGTCGGCCTGGCAATCGTGATCGCGGTGATCTACGGCCTGTCGTGGATCGTTCGCTACGCGAAGGCCGCCCGCAACCCAACGACCGGTAGCGGCCTGGAGCAGATCGCCAGCCTGCCACTCGGGACCGGGCGTTCGGTGTCGCTCGTGCGCGTCGGCAGCGAACTGCATCTGCTCGGGATCGCTGAGCACGGGGTCAGCAGGATCCGGACGTTCACGGAGGCCGAGGCGCTGGCCGCCGGCTTGATAATCGCCCCCGAGGCCGATCCACAGACACCCCAGAATCCTCCGATGGCCAAGGCGATCGACGCGCTGCGGCGGCTGACGGCGCGCTGATGAGCACCGTCAGGGGGCACGACCGATGAAGGTGGACTCGAGCAGCGCCGTCCAGATCCTGCTGCTGGTCGGCGGCGCCACGCTGATCCCGGCGCTGCTGTTCACCGTCACGGGCTTCAGCCGGATCCTGATCGTGCTCGGCTTCATCCGCACAGCGATGGGCACCCAGACCACCCCGCCCAACCAGGTGCTCGTCGGGATCGCACTGTTCCTGACGCTGTTCGTGATGGCCCCGACGATCAACCAGATCAAGACGGTGGCGTGGGAGCCGCTCGAACACAAGCAGATCAGCACGACCACCGCGATAACGCGCGCCGAGCAGCCGTTGCGGCAGTTCATGTTCAAGCAGACCGGCGACAACGAGCTGTCGCTGTTCGTAAGCATGGCGCACATCAAAGTGCCCCAGACCGAAGGCGAAGTCCCAACCTACGTGCTAGTGCCGGCGTTCATCATGAGCGAGGTCAAGACCGCGTTCCAGATCGGATTCTTGATCTTCCTGCCGTTCCTGATCATCGATCTGATCGTCTCCTCGACGCTGATGAGCATGGGGATGATCATGCTGCCGCCGACCTTCATATCGCTGCCCTTCAAGATCCTGCTGTTCGTGCTGGTCGACGGCTGGGATCTGATCGTTCGCTCGCTCGTTACGAGCTTCCACTAGAGAGGAGCAACCGGATGAATCAGGACACAGTCGTCAGCCTCGCAACGCAGGCGATGACCCTCGCAATGGAGGTCGCGGGCCCGATGCTGCTGGTCGGCCTGTGCGTCGGACTCGTGGTGAGCCTGTTCCAAGCGGTCACGCAGATCCAGGAGCAGACCCTGTCCTTCATCCCGAAGATCGTCGGCCTTGCAGTCCTGATCGTGATCCTCGGACCGTGGATGCTCGGCCAGTTGGTCACCTACGCGACGAACCTCTACACCTCGATCCCGCAGCTGATCGGCGGATGAGCACGACCGACCTCACGACGCTGATCAAGGCGATCAGCAGCGATCATGTGGTCGCGTTCTTCCTGGTGGCGGCCCGCGTGACGCCACTGTTCGTGATCGCGCCGATGTTCTCATCGTCATTGATGCTGGGTCGCGTCAAGACGATCGTCGGGCTTGGCCTGACGATCGGGCTGACACCGTTCGCCGCCCGAGGCCAGCACCTCCCGACCCAGCCGCTGGCCGTCCTCGGCCTGATGCTGGCGGGTTTGCTCGTGGGATTCGCCCTGGCCTACGCGGTCTCCGCAGTGTTCGCCGCGGTGCAGGGCGCAGGCGTACTGGCGGACTCGGTCAGCGGCTTCTCGTTCGGCGCCACGATCGACCCGGTGAACGGCAACCAGGGCGGTGCCCTGACCAACATCTACAGCTTCGTCGGTCTGGCGGTGTTCCTGGCAATCGGCGGCGACGCCTGGATGCTGCGGGGAATCGAGGCAACCTTTCGCCTGGTCCCGATCGGACGAGGTCCGGATCTGGACTCGCTGGTCGCTAACGCCGTGCAGATGTTCGGAACGGTCTTCATCGGCGCCGTGGAGGTCGCAGCGCCGATCCTGCTCGCGCTCGTGATCACCGATATCGGCTTCGGCATGGTCGCCAAGGTGATGCCGCAGCTGAACGTGTTCGCGATCGGCTTCCCCGTCAAGATCGGCGTCGGGGTCCTGGTCGTGATGGCCTCGCTTCCGTTCATCGGTGGCTGGCTCACAAGCCAACTCGACGCTTCTGTCGGCGCGGCCTTGCACTCACTCCGGATCGCATAGTCAGACGGACGGCTGCGGTGGCAAACGACGACAAGACAGAGCGAGCGACACCGAAACGCCGCTCCGAGGCGCGGAAGCGCGGCCAAGTGGCCAAAAGCACCGATCTCAACGGCGCGGGCGTATTGCTCGCCGGGTTCATTGCGGTCATCATGATGTCGTCCAAGCTCGTGAGCGTGACCGGCGCCCAGATGGTGTCCACGTTTGCGCGGATCTCCCGACCCGCCGAGGTCATCTCGGGCGCCGGCCTCAACGGTCTGTTTCATCAAGTGCTGGGCGCGCTGCTCGAAACCGCCGCCCCGATCGCGGCGATCTGCCTCGCCGCAGCCCTGCTCCTGAACATCGCGCAAACGGGCATGCGACCATCGCCGCGCGCACTGGCACCCAACTTCTCCCGCTTGAACCCGGTCAACGGGTTCAAGAACGTGTTCGGGCCCCAGAGCATATTCAATCTGGGGAAGTCGCTGGCCAAGGTTGCGATCGTCGGTGGTGTGGTCGCCGTCGCGCTGCTGCCGGATTTGACCCACCTCGGCGCGAGCGTCGGCACCAACGCAGCCACGCTCGGTCATCTGATGAGCGCCGGCGTAACCGGCGTCGCGGAGCGCGCAGCGATCGCGTACCTGCTGATCGGCGTCGTCGACTACGTCTGGCAGCGGCGACGCTACGAGAAGTCGCTGAAGATGTCCAAGGAGGAGGTCAAGCAGGAGGCCAAGAATCAAGATCTGCCAAAGGAGGTCAAGGGGGCGCTACGCCGGCGCCAAGTACTGGCGGCACGCGCGCGGATGATGGCTGCGGTCCCGAAGGCGGACGTGGTCGTCACGAACCCAACCCACTTCGCCGTGGCGCTCAGCTACGACGGCACCCACCTGGCGCCGGTCGTGGTCGCCAAGGGGCAAGACCTCGTGGCCGCGCAGATCCGGAGGATTGCCGAGGAGCACGACATCCCGATTGTGCCCGATCCGCCGCTGGCGCGTGAGCTGCACCGGACGGTCGAGATCGGTCAGATGATTCCCGCCGAGCTCTACGCCGCTGTGGCGCAGGTGCTCGCCTTCGTGTACAGGCTGGCGGCCAGAAAGAAGCGTGGCGTATGAGCGAGACCGGGATCCGCAGACTGCTTGCACACACCGACCTGATGGCAGCGGTCGCCGTCGTAGCGATCGTGACGATGCTGGTCGTGCCGCTGCCGCCACCGGTGCTTGATCTTCTGATCACGATGAACATCTCGGGCGGCCTGGCGATCGTCGTCGCCACGATGTACCAAACCAAGCCGCTCGAGTTCTCTGTGTTCCCCAGCCTGCTGCTGCTGACGACGATGTTCCGCCTCGCGATCAATGTGTCCGTCACCAGGCGCATCCTCTCGACCGGCGACGCCGGAACCGTCGTGAAGGCGTTCGGACAGTTCGTCGTCGGCGGGAATGTCGTGATCGGTCTCGTGATCTTCCTGATCCTGGTCGTGATCCAGTTCGTCGTAGTCACCAACGGCGCAGGCCGCGTCGCCGAGGTCGGCGCGCGGTTCACGCTCGACGCGATGCCCGGCAAGCAGATGGCGATCGACGCCGAATTGCGCGCAGGCAGCATCGACGTCAACGAAGCTCGCCGACGTCGTCGCTCGCTCGCACGCGAATCGCAGTTTTAC
>JBKQKK010000232.1:0-8418 GCA_052147535.1 Solirubrobacteraceae bacterium
GCGCCGTCGGCGCGGTCGGCGCGGTCGGCGCGGTCGGCGCGGTCGGCGCGGTCGGCGCGGTCGGCGCGGTCGGCTGGGCGGTGTGGTCGAGCGAGCAATCCGGCCCGCGCGCGGGTCGTTTGCTCCCTCGAACACGGTTTTCGTGTCCGCGCGAGCAATCCGCGGTCTGACTGCAGCGGTTGCGCGCTCAGACAGGTCCGAGCTCAGACAGGTCCGAGGGATCCCCGCGAGCGCCACGCCACGCAGACCGCGGTTGCCGGTTGGCGGGACACGCCGACGCCACCCACGGCACCGACCGCGTCCCACACCCGGCAGCGCCGCCCGAAAGCTGAACGAGCACGCTTGCTGGTCTCCTGATCGGCGGCGGTTAATGCTCGATCGCGGATTACAAGCGACTTCCTGACGGTCTCGCGAGCTCGGGGAGTGCTGTTGGTTCGCTCAAAGCCCCAGAGCGCTCGCTAGCTGGCGAACACACGGATCTGACGCCGTCAGACGTCCCGAATCACCAGCAAATCCCTCCGGGGCCGACGTCACTCCATTGGAGCCGCGCTCTAATTGTTCTGCGGGCCCTAAACTAAGACTTAAGATCGGAGAACGGATGGATGACCTGACTGCAGAGCCTGCAGAGCCTGCAGAGCCCATCATGGATCGCGAGGAACGCCGTCGCGAGGAGCGTCGGGCGGTGGATGAAGCCGGAGGCGGCGAGTCGGAGGGCTTTGAGCTGGCCGAGCGGGATCTTGTCGAGCACGCGTCTCATGGCGACGAGCACGCCGCCGAGCGAATCATGCGAGACGCGGGGCGCGATGAGGATAAGGCGTCGGCCGATGCGGTGTACGGCGAGGCAGACAGCGCGCCACTCAGCGACTGACGCCGGGAGCATCGTCGTCGGCATCATCACGGCGCTTGCCGTCCTGCCAACCCGCGCGCGCCCGGCGCCCACGCGCGCCAGCGCCGATTTGGAGCCGACCCACCAGATCGGCGCCGAGCGCGACCCGGTGCTCGAACGCCAAGCCGCCTAACGAGCTTTCAACGCAACGGCCGTCCGTTAGTAAGGATCGCGACAAATGTTGTCAGCACGGCCACGGCGTGGATCACAGCGATCAGCACGAAACCCGTCAGGATCGAGCGCAGGGGGCCTCCGCTGGCAGCATTGCGCGTCAGGTCGAGCACGAAGAACAGCACGAGGTCGACGGTCAGCACAGCAAGAGTGATCCACGGTGGGCTGCGCTGCTCTGGCTGGCCGCGGTAGCGGTCAAGCCTGCTGGGAGCACCCTGGAGCTCGAGCACGACGTCACCGGCAACGAGTCCGATCGTGAGCCCGAGCGCGTTGCCGAGAGACTCGTGATGGGAAGCGAGCTTGATCAGCAGCAGCGGCAAGACGATCAGCAATGTGTAGCTGAGGCACAAAACGGCATCGATCGCGTGCTTGCGGCTCCGATGCTCGATCGCGGCACCGAAGTGGCGAAACACCCCGATCGTGCAGTCAGCTGCGCGCGCCAGCGGCGGCTCGTTATAGCGCCCGAAGCCATCGCGCACGGTCGTCCACTCTTCCGAGCTGAAGCGCGCGATCACGACCACGATCACCACGCACAGCACGGCCGCGGGCCAAGCGGACGCGACGGCCGAGATCAGCACGGCCGCGATCAGGATCGGAACAGCAACCAGCGAACGGCTCCGCGCGTGCAGCGCGGTGTCATCTGATCGATCAGTCGTCAACGGCCGCCAAGGGATCAGACGTTCGACGTCTCATCACCGTGCCGCCGTGCACGTTTCCGTCGTGTTCGCGTCGAGCACACCATCCAGCGAACGAGCTGAAACCGAGAGTCGGAGGCCGCCTTGGGTTCATCGGAGATCAATCTACTTGCACCTTCCGTGGCGCGCGGAACGGGAAGGATGGACATCGGCGTCGCGGACAGGCGGGCGGATAGTGCAGTCCGTCGTCTGTTCAAAGCACCCAGATGTCCCGGCCCAGGCCGGCGGGGGCTACGATCAGCGCTTGAGCTCCGGGAAATCGTCCTCCCAGAACTCGAGCGCCGCCCGCTCGCGGGGAAGCAGGTCACCGATCAGACGCGCGTGCTCCTCGTCTCGCAGCTCAACTCGGCGGATCTTGCCGGAGATCGTCTTCGGCAACTCGTCGCTGAACTCCAGGCGGCGAACGCGCTTGTAAGGCGCCAAGCGCTCCCGCGCGAACACCAGGATCGCGAGCGCCGTCGCACTGGTCGGTTCGTGGCCGGGGGCGAGCTTGACGTAGGCCTTGGGAACTGCCAGGCGGACTGGGTCAGGCGAGGGGACGATCGCCGCCTCGGCGACCGCCTGATGCTCGATCAGTACGCTCTCCAGCTCAAACGGCGAGATGCGGTAGTCCGACGCCTTGAACACGTCATCGGTACGCCCGACATAGGTGATGTAGCCGTCGCCGTCGCGCGCAGCAAGATCGCCCGTGCGGTAGTAACCGTCACGCGTCGCCGCCGGGCCGTCCGCGCCCGCGTCACGGTAGGCAGTCATCAGCCCCAGCGGCCGCTGCGCGAGGTCGATCGCAATCTCTCCCTCTGCAGCGGGTTCGCCGCTGCCGACGTCCAGCAAGCTGACTACGTAGCCCGGCAACGGGCGGCCCATCGAGCCGGGCTTGACCGGCTGCCCAGGTGTGTTGCCGATCTGAGCGGTGGTTTCGGTCTGCCCATACCCGTCGCGGACGGTGATCCCCCATTTGCGTCGAACCTGCTCGATCACCTCGGGGTTGAGCGGCTCGCCGGCGGCCAGTGCCTCGCGCAGCGACACGGACCAGCGACCGAGGTCCTCCTGGATCAGCAACCGCCACACGGTCGGCGGTGCGCAGAACGTACTCACGCCGCAACGCACAATCTCGTCCAGCAGCGCGCTCGCCTCGAAGCGGGCGTAGTTGAAGACCATCACCGTGGCTCCGGCGATCCAAGGCGCAAACACGTTGCTCCAAGCATGCTTGGCCCATCCGGGCGAAGAGATGTTGAGGTGCACGTCGCCCGGCTGGATCCCGGCGAAGTACATCGTCGACAAGTGGCCAACGGGATAGGAGACGTGACTGTGCTCGACCAGTTTCGGTTCGCCGGTCGTTCCCGAGGTGAAGTACAGCAACAGCGTGTCCGACGATGCTGTCGGACCGTCCGGCGAAAATGCGTCGGCGGCGCGCGCGCAATCGCCGTAGTCCAACCAACCGACGGTGGGCCCGCCGACCGCGATCCGTGTGTAATCGCCGGACACTGCGTCGAATTTCGACGCGTCTCGCGCATTGACGACGACGTGGCGAGCGTCGCCGCGGTTGACACGGTCGACCAGATCCCTGGTGCCCAGCAGCGGCGTGGCGGGGATGATCACCGCGCCCAGCTTCATCGCCGCAAGGATCGTCTCCCACAGCTCGACCTGGTTGCCGAGCATTACGATCAACCGATCCCCACGGCGGACGCACCGCTCCGCAAGCCAGTTGGCCACCTGGTTCGTGCGAGCGGACAGCTCGGCGAACGTGCGTTTGCATTCGCGTCCGTCCTCCTCGACGATCCACAGCGCAACCTGCTCACCACGCTCGATCGCGAGCCCGTCGAACCAGTCCAGCGCCCAGTTGAAATCGTCGAGCGCCGGCCAGCGGAAGTCGCGATAAGCGGTGTCGTAATCCTCCCGGTGCGCGAGTAGGAAATCGCGGGCCTCACGGAACCGTGCCGTGCCAGCGTGAGTCGCCAGCTTGCGGGCGTCAGACGAGGAATCCATCGTCACGAGCTCCGATCGGGCGCTTCGTTGCGCCCGGCTGCTGGCGCTTCCAGGACGAGCCCCACGCCGCAAACGAGGTCGCCGTGCGCCGGCGAGAAATCTGTGCAAGCTACGACCATCGTCATAGATCGTCCCACTGTCTGGACGCCGCCGCGCTGCTACTCGAGATTTCGCCGTCGCGTTGGACCAGTGCTGCCATTGCTAGCCGGCGTGAGTCCCGTCGATCACGACGCCAGATTTCTCGATCGCGACGCACAGCCGCGTGGATGCGCACGAGATACCTGCAAGATCTCCACCGACCGCGGTCGACTTCCAGGTGTCGGCCGCGCCGCTTGGATCGGTGGAAACGAGCACGTCCAGGAGGGAGAGTTCGTGGCCGCGTCCCTCGACGTCGCGACGCTGCCCTGGAGATCTGCGGCCACGCACAACGAGTGCGATTGGCACGTGATTGCTCCAAACCCGCTCGGGTCGACGCCACGCGTCGCAGTCCAGGCGTGGGCCCCCGGCCTCGGGGTCGGTAGACGTCAGGACGTCGCCGCGGCTGTCGGCCGCAACAGCTCGCAGCGGACTCGCACGACACGCCGTTGAGGAACCCGGCGCCCGCGGGCGCCGGCGCGACCGTCCACGCGTGCACGCCACCCGCCGGGTCGGTCGAGACGGCGATCTTCTGGCCTCCGTTCACCGCCACGCAGAGCGACACGGAAGGACATCTGAGTCAAGCCTAGCCACGACACATTCTGTCAGCTGGCACTCGGCTTCGCGTTTGCGGCGTAACCGGCGTTGTCGGCCGCGTCGAGCGGTGCGTCTGACGTATCGGGCCGGCCGGGTTCGAGCCTACGTCCATGAGCCGCAAGGAGCACCGACGCCAGCAGTAACACGACGATTGCCGCCGCGGTCAGTCCCACCGCTAGCGTTAGACCTGACACGAGCGCGCGGGCACCGAGTGCCAGCAGCGCAACGGCGAGTAGTCGGCTGCACAAGCGCAGCCTGCTGATTGATCGCTCCCAGATCGCATGCTCGAGCTGGGCAGGCTTGCGACTGGTACCGGTCGGGGCAAGCTTGCGACTCGTACCGGTCGGGGCAAGCTTGCGACTCGTACCGGTCGGGGCACCCACTGGGATCTCCGGCTACCGGAGCGCCGTGCGCTCCGCAGCGAGTCCGCCTCCGCGAACGATCAGCTGATCGCGGTTGCGCACGCCGGCCTTCCGCACGAGCTTGGAGATGTGCCTCCTTACGGTTATCGGAGAGATCGCAAGCTGCATTGCGATCGCTGTTGTCGGCTGTCCGGCACGGAGCATCCCGAGGATCTCGGCCTCTCGGACGGTGAGCCCGTCCTGTGCTGCGCGCTCGAGCTCACGTAGCTCGTTGACGAGCTCGCGGACCATCGAGCGCGGCACGACGACCTCCCCTGCGATGACGCTGGTGATCACGCGCCGCAAGTGCTGAGCGTCGAACCCGGCGGGAGCGTAACCCACGGCGCCGGCGCGTACCACCCTCAGGAGTTCGTTCCCGTCGTAGCGGTCCGATAGGACGACCACGGCGGTCTCCGGCGCCGAGCGGGAGATCTCACGCACGGCGTGTAGGCCGCCCCCGGGCATCGAAAGGCCGATCAGGCAGACATCAGGACGCGCCGAGCGCGCCGCGCTGATCGCAAGCGCGCAAGTCTCGGCCTCCGCGCAGATCTCAGCGTGCCCGGCGAGCGCTAAGCAGACACCCAGTCGGGTGGGCGCCCGGTCGGCGACGAGAACACGAACTGCGCCGCTCACCTGATCACCGCCTCTCGAGGCGTAGAACTGCGGGGGGTTCGACGCTCCCCCACGTCAAACCCCCAGCGATCCGTGACCTATCCACCCGTCCTCACCGCATGCTCGCAGTCAAATAGTCGTTCGTACGCCACAACGACCTCGAAGCTCATCGGCGAGCTTCACAACTTCATCAAAAGGTAGACCAGCGCTACCATTTGATGAAGCCCTACTCTCCTCCTGCACACCGAACCATAGCTTTTTGATGAAACCTCGTCAAGTCGGTTGGACGCGATCTCATGACGGGTACCGCAAAACGATTTCTTGGCCTGCGAGCCGCGCTGGCGGCTAAGTGGGTCGCCACCGCCGAGTTGTCCACCGACGATGGGTGAGCGGTCGTACCGCCGTCGCACCCGTTCTCAAAGCTCACCCCGGCATCGGTGCAGGCGCCGGGGCGGCAGCCTGCGACCGAACCTGCTACCGGTGAAGCGGCGCCATCCGAGGTCCGAGAACCTGGTAGGCGTCGGACGGCTGCCCCAATACTGCGCTGCTAGACCTTCGCGCAGGCAGCTTCTGCCGTCGCCTGAACTGCGGAAGGGAGCGACTTCGCGACGTCCTGGCAGACTTGCTTGGCGACCTTCTGCGCCCCGGCGGCGTCCCCATCAGCAGCCCCGTCGCACAGAGAGATCAGCTTTGTCTTCTCGTCGGCCGTGAGCGTGGGAGCGGCGTTGACGCTCGACTTGCAAGCGGTGACGGCCGCTTGAACCGCCGGGGTGCTCGCGGAACTCGAGCCGCCAGCGGAGCCGCCCGTCGAGAAACTGCTCGACGAACCACCGGCCGGCGACGCAGTCGCGGTTGAGCTGCTGCTGCTTCCGCAGCCAGCCACGAACGCGGCACAGATCACCGCGAGCGCAACCAGCGAGTTGAATCTTGCAACCATCGAGCCTCCCACCATTTGCATGTACCTGCCAGCTCACGCGCCTGAGCGATCTTTGGTGCTCGCCTGATCGGAGGCGAACATCGCCCCGTCGCCGCCGGATCTCTTGGCACGATACATCGCGCTATCGGCTGCGTCCAGGATCTCTTCGACGTGCTGCGTCTGCGCCGTGATCGTTCCGATGCCGACACTGACAGACATTGTGATCGGTGCGCGGCCACGCTCTTGCGCCAACTGCCGTACTGCGGACACGATCCGCGAGGCCGCCGTCTGTGCTTGGCGTTCGTCAGTGTGAGGCAGCAGGATCGCAAACTCGTCTCCGCCAAGCCGGGCGGCCGAATCGGTTTCTCGAAGGACTCCGCGCAGGGCTTCGGCGACCTGAACCAGGATCGAGTCACCAGCGAGGTGGCCAAGCGTGTCGTTGATCGACTTGAAATGATCGATATCAAGGAGAAGCAGCGCTCCCGGATGCCCGTAGCGCGCCGCTTCGGCGATCACGCGCCGAAGCTCCTGCTCGAACCTACGGCGGTTCAGCAGCCCGGTCAGGCCGTCGTGATCGGCCAGGTAGCGGAGCTCGAGCTCATTCACGTAGCGGCTGGTGACGTCGTGCAGCTGGGCGAGAAGGAGTGGCTCGTGGCGGCCGATCGGACGGTGAGGAGCGATGCTGAGCTCGATCCATGTCTCCGCGCGATCGGCGTCGCCGAGCCGGTGCGTGGCGCGGTACACGTCCACCTCGCCGAGCGTTAGGCTCCTGAGGGACTGCTGCAAAGCTGAGCGATCCGCTTCTGCGAATAATTCGAGCAGGCTCGTTCCCGGAATCTCATGCTTGGCGTTCTCAAACACCGCGACGGCTGCCCTGTTCGCAGCGACGATCGTCGCCTCGCGATCACAGATCACTGCGGGCACCGGCGAATGCTCAAACACGTCACCGTCGCCGCGGTCGGGGACGATCCCCCAACGGAGAGCGTTTTGCGCCATCACGTATCGTCGTTGGTTCGGCGGGAACCGATCAACGGCGAACAACTGCGCGAGCGAGCGCATGTGCGATTTTACCGTGTCGACGCTGATCAGCAGCTCGTCGGCGATTTGGCGGTTGCTGGCTGGCTCTGCGTGCGGGTGGAACGCGTCCATCGGTCTACACAGCGCGACCAGAACCCTCTGCTGGGCGGGCGTCAGCGCGATCTGACCCGGATGCGCGACGACGATGTGGGTGCTGTCGTCGACGGTCTTCTCAGGTGCGCGGAAGGCGAGCAGCGTCGAGCCGATCAGGATCGCATCGCCGCTTTCGAGGTGGCGGGCAGCTTTGACCCGCACGCCGTTGACGAAGGTTCCGTTGCGAGACAGTCCGTCATCCTCGATCGCCCACTCCAAACCGACTGGACGCAGGATCGCATGGACCCTCGATACCGAGCGATCCCAGTCGAGCGTGATCCCCGATCCGGGCTGCCTGCCGATCACGATCTCCCCGCTCGCCTCCAGCGGCAGGACCTCGAGCGCTCCCTCGGGGTTGCGGTAGTGAATCAGGGGCTTGCCTAGGTTTAGATAGCCGATCAGGCTCTGCAGCTCGGGTGCCGACAGCGCCGAGTATGCAGGGGCTGACGGCGCCTTCATGCTCAGCGCCCGCGCTCTCGAGAAACCAGGAGAATGAGGCCGTCGGCCGGCGGCCCGGTGATCCGCTCGGGGGCGAGCGTCGGCGTGCAGAAGATGCGACCTGTCCACACCTGTGAGTATCGGCCGATTCGCCCGTCGCCTTGAGACTTCCGGGCGGCCCTTGGCACCCAGGCCGTGCACGCCGTCGAGGACCCTGCCGATCCACCCAAGATCAGCCGGTCCCGGAACCCTTGCCAACCGGTTGCGGCGGTGTGTAGGTCTGGACCGGCGGTGTGTAGGTCTGGACCGGCGGCGTGTAGGTCTGGACCGGCGGCGTGTAGGTCTGGACCGGCGCTGTGTACGTCTGCACCGGCGCGGTGTACGTCTGCACCGGCGCGGTGTACGTCTGCA
>JBKQKK010000233.1:0-6810 GCA_052147535.1 Solirubrobacteraceae bacterium
GATGCAGCAAAGTGTCATCGACAGCAACCAGGATCGCGTCGCCTGGCTGCGTGAGCGTCGCGGCGATCAGCACCGCCAAGCGCAGCCCGAGTTCATCCGGGGACCAGCGTGCATGCGAGAAGAACCGATGCGCGCGGGCGTGATGCCAGACCCCCGAGAGCCGCGCACCGACGAGCATCCCCGTGACCGTCCGGCACCCGGTCTGAGAGATCTGCCCGACCAGCAGCGCGCAGAACGTCCGATAAGTCGGGCGAGAGAAACAAGGCACGAACAGGAGCAACAGCTCCTGCAGCGAAACTGGTAGGCAGAGCATCGGCGGCGACCCCCGGTGGGCGCCGCGGACCGGGGCTGGCACCCGCTCGCGGCATCGACTACTGGACGCCCACCAGTTCGGGAAACCGCCGATGCTCCTCCCCAGCGCGGCTGCCTTAACGCCTGCTCAGAGCCTCAAACCCCAAACCCGGGCCCAACCCCCCACACGCCGCCACCACCACTGGCACCCCCAGCCAGTCCCCGCAACCCCCCAAAAGTGCGAAACCCGAGGGTCCTGTTCAAGCGTGTGGATTCCTTCGGCGCGCTGGTCCTCCACCCAATCGGGCGCCAGGGTCGGAAGCCCTTAGCGCTAAATCCTGTTCCATTCCTCCCCAAACCCCTGCCTGGCGTGGGCGCGGTGCTCGACGTCGAGAATCTGGTTGTCTGTGCGGCATCGTCGCTCTACAGCTGATGCCAAGCGGTGGCGTGCAAGCTCATGTCAGCGGATCTACGTTCTGCGGCGGCCTTTGAGATGTTCAGCTTGCGTAGGCGGCGGCGGTTGCATCCTGGCCGCAGTCGTAGGTTGGGTGCTGGTCAGCGCGGTTGGGTGGCCGAGGTGGAAGCCTTGTCCGTAGTTGACGCCGAGTTGCGTTACAAGGCGGGTCGTCTGCTCGTCGTCGACAAATTCGGCGATCGTTTCTTTGCCCATGCCGGTGGCGATGTCCACTACCGCTTTGATAAGGAGGCGGTCGGTTGCGCTGGTGCTGCAGTTCTTGACGAACTCGCCGTCGATCTTGAGGAAGTCGAAGGGGAGGTGTTTGAGGTAGTAGAAGGAGCCGTAGCCAGCGCCGAAGTCGTCCAGCGCGAACCGGCAGCCCAGGCGCGTGAGGTCGCGAACGAATTGCCCCGCGCGGGTGATATTGACGATTGCGGCTGTCTCTGTGACCTCGAAGATCAAGCTGCAGGCTGGGACGTTGGTGCGCTCGAGCTCGTTGCTGACGAGCGTGAGCAGCTCGGGGTCGCCGATCGAGAGTCCGGAGAGGTTCACCTCGAGGACCAGCTCCTCGCCTCGCGCCTGCGCTTGTGCGAGGGACCCGATCGCCTGCATGGTCACCCATCGGTCGATCTCCTGCACCATTCCTAGCCGCTCGGCGATCGACAGGAACGGGCCCGGCGGGACGAGGTCGCCGTGTTCGTCGCGCATCCGTAACAGCAGCTCGTACTGGCTGGTGTCGCGGGAAGCGAGATCCACGATCGGCTGTGCCAGCAGCACGAACCCGTTGTGGTGAAGCGCTCGCCCGATCCGTTGCGCCCATGTGACGCGACCTTTCATCTCAGAGCCGCCGGGGTCACCGGCTGCGTAGAGCTCGGCGCGGTCACGGCCGGCGTGCTTGGCGTCGTACATCGCGAGGTCCGCGTTCACGAGCACGTCCTCGCCGCTCAAGCCTTCCTCGGCTCCGAACAGCGCGATCCCAGCGCTGGCCGCGAGTGACCGCGGACGTCCGCCGAGCTCGACCGTCTCTGCCCGGAGCGATTCGAGCAGCTGTTCCGCCACCAGGCACGCTTCGCGCGCGTCGGCGTGTTGGAGCAGCACCGCGAACTCGTCGCCGCCGAGGCGGGCGAGCACGTCGGCCTCGCGTAGCCGCGAACGCAGCACGCCCGCGGCTCGGGCGAGCGTGTCGTCGCCGGTGCTGTGCCCGAGCGTGTCGTTGATGAACTTGAAGTGATCGAGGTCCAGCACGATCGCCGCGCCGCCGCCGCCGTAGCGCTCGGTCAGCACACTGTGCGCGTGGAGCTCCCGCTCGAAGCTGCGGCGGTTGAGCAGCCCCGTGAGCGGGTCGTGGTCAGCGAGGTGACGCAGTCGCTGCTCGTAGCGTCGACGGTCGGTGATGTCCTGGATCTGGGCGAGGAACCTGAGCGGGTGACCCTTGGCGTTACGCAACAGGGTGCTCTGCGTCGCCACCCACACCGGCCGCTGGCCTGCGTGAACCAGCCGCGTCTCTGACCGCCAGCCGGCGGCGTCATCGGCGAGCGCTCGGGCCGTCTGGCGTTCCTGCTCGACGAGATCATCCGGATGGGTGATCGCGCCCAAGCTGGTCGCTTCGAGCTGCTCACGCGAGTAGCCCGTGATCTCGCACAGAGCATCGTTGACCTGGACGAAGTAGAGCTCAAGATCAAGCATCGCCATCCCAATCGGCGCCTCATCGAACGCGCGGCGGAACCGCTCCTCGGCCTCCCGCAGATCGTTCTCCGTTCGCTTGCGGTCGGTTACGTCCCGCAGCGACGCGAGCAAAGCCGGCTCGCGCTCCCACTCGATCTCGACAACGCGCATCTCCGCCGTCCTCGGTGCCTGTCCGGACACAACGTCGATCTCGCTCGAGGTCCCTGGGACGAGCGGGAAGCCGAACCGCGTGCCCTGGAGCGTCCGCGCCGGCTGGCTGAGCAGCCGCTCGGCGGCCGGGTTTGCGAACAGCACGACGCCATGCCGGTCGATCACGAGCATCCCGTCGAGGTTCTCGCGGATCACCGTGCGCAGGCTCTGCTCCGCTACCGGCGAGCCAGCAGCGGGATCCCGCGGGCCCTGAGAGCTCACCCCGGCGTTCCTAACGGGGCCTCGTCCAGCGGGTGCGTTTCGTCGGTGATCTGCGCCAGCCCCGCGAGAATGCCACGCACCCCGCGGATCGGGCCGAGCAGCCGCATCCCGTGATCGGTGACCTCGTACTCGTGCATCGCCCGGGCATGCGCAGAGCCGCGCAGCTTCAGCACCAGCACGGCGCGTCGGACCTGGCTGTCGATCTCGAAGTAGCGCAGCGCGATGATCGAGTCGGTGATCGTCGAGAGGTACACCGCCGTGGCGTGCTCACCGCCGAGCAGCGACGGAAGCGTGGTCGTCATCATCGCACCGACGCCGCGTCCCTTCAAAAAGCCGGTCAACCCGACCCCGAACTCCCGGAACGCCCTCGGCGGGGAGTTGTGCTCGAGCGCGGTCATGCTGTAGATCAAAAACCGCTGCGGTGCGAACTCATCGACCTGGTGCTTGATCTCGACGAGCAGATCCTCGAGCCCGGTGCGCTCCGGATAGCGCGACATGATCCGCAGCCGACCATCCCGCTGCGGCGCTTCGAGTTCGATCCCCCATGAGCGAGCGTTACGCACCAGCTGCGAGGGGTTCTCCTCGAACGAGAGCAACAACCCCCGCTCCGCCGCGGCCAACCCCGCCGCGAGGAACTGCACGCCCATCAGCGTCTTGCCCGTACCCGTCGCCCCCGTGACCATCACCAGCGAATCGCGCCAGATCCCTCCCTCGCACATCTCATCCAGCTCAGCCGTCCCCAGCGACATCCGCTCGATCGCCGCGTCGCGCGGCGCCTCGATGATCGAGAACGGCACGATCTCGATCCCGCGCTTCGGGTTGATCACGAACGGGAACTCGCCCTTACGGTGCTCCGCACCACGCAGCTTGAGGACCTCGACCGTGCGACGCCGCTGTTCGGCGTCGCGGTCGTTACGCAAGATCACAACATTGTCAACCACGAACTCCTCAGCCCCGTACCCGGCTACGTAGCCTACATCGCCGGGCCGCTCAGCCACCAACAACGTCGACGCGCCCAACGACCGCAACTCGCCCACCATCGCCGCGAACGCCCGCCGCACCCCCACGGCATCAGAGAACCCCTCAAACAACGCGTCGATCGGGTCAAGCACCAGCCGCTTGCCCTCAACCTGCTCCAACGCGTGAGCAATCCGCGACGACAAACCCCCGAGATCGAACCGGCCACTCACAATCGCCCCGCGATCAGGCGTCGCATCCACGATCACCAACCGCCCGTCGTCCACCAAGCCCCGCAAGCCCCAACCAAAGCTCTCCGTGTTAGCGATCAGATCCTCAGGACGCTCCGCGAACGTCACCAACACGCCCCGCTCGCCGAGCTCCATCGCGCCGCTCGCCAAGAACTGAAGCCCGAACACCGTCGTGCCGCTCCCCGTCCCCCCCGCCAGCAGCGTCGTTCGACCCTTCGGCAACCCCCCGAGAGCGAGCGCGTCGAAACCCGGAATGCCAACCTCAACCCGCTGCATACGCTCCGTCCCCTCGCTCTCGCTGGTACCGCTCACGATCCGGGTTCCCTCGCCGAACCGCGCTGCCCACACTCATGAAACGACTCCCAGGTCAAGCACGTCGGCAACCGCCTGCCAATCACTGAGATCCCCGATCACGCTCAGCCACGGCGCCGGGTGCAACCGCACCAAAACCGGGGTCGCGATGATCCGATCAGCCTCCGCTAAACCAGGACTCTCGAACACGTCGATGACCTCAACCACCCAATCCTTGCCCCCCAAATGCTCACGCAACCGCTCAAGCGCCTTACGCGCCTGAACCGACGGCGACGAGCCGCCCGCCACATACAAACGCAGCACCACCCCTCGCTGCGGCTCGTCCTCGCTGCCGCTCATCACCGCGCGTCACGATCCCCGCGCGCGGACAGAATCACAAGCGACGCAAGCGCTCGCACCTGCTCACCGAAACGATTCCGTAGGATCACGCTCAAACCCAACACGATTCGACTATCAACTCGATCACATCCTCTATTCTTGCCCGGCGGCCCCGAAAGCCGCGCGCACCACCGATCACGCGATTCGTGTCACGATCCACCCGGGACCCAGGCCAAAGGCACGCAATCCTCCCCAGGTGACCCCGCCGGTGCGAAACGCGGGCAAGTACTCAGTGACGCTCAGCGAGCCGCACGCCGCCGGGTTGACTTTCCCGCCGTAGTCCTCAGCGAACTCGAACTCAACGGGTACATGATCGAGTGGGTCCACGAGCACGGCCGCTGCTCGACGTACGCCTGATCGAAACCGACGCCTTTGATGCGCCCTCCTCACGATGGCGCCAGGGACAGCAGTCGCCTTTGCAATAGGCCTGCCGTTAACGAAGCTGTCACGAGGGGCAAAGTAGCCGCCGCGGATCGCCCACTCAGGCCGCCGCGAGGGCACCGAGGTCTGGCTCCGGTGGCGTGGGGTCGGAGAGGTCGAGGCGGCTGGTCATGTTGATCTTGATTCGCCGTACGGGGTCATGTTCAAGGTGAAGAGCGGGTTGACGCCGCGTTTGTCCTCGTCGGTGAGGATCCCGGCCCAGGCGGGTCCGGCGAGGATGTCTTGGATCATCAGGGTGTTGATGTAGATGGATTGCGTCTGAGCTTGCGATAGAACCGCCCCGACTTTTCAACCTAATCCTGGGAGGCTGTGCGGGCTCTGTCCCAGGAGGTTTGAGTGATGGAAGACGGCATGCGACGCAAACGCCGGCAGCTCTCGCCGGAGGAGAAGTGGGAGGTCTTTCTGGAGGTCACCTCGCAGCAGCTTTCGCAGGCCGATGCCGCGCGGAAAGTGGGGCGTCGATGTAAGCGTTGTGATTCGGCTGCGGGCGTTGGCCAAGGACGCGGCGTTGGCCGCGTTCGCGTCCGCCAAGCCGGGTCGGCCGGCGTCTGTGGAGGCGGTCGAGCTCGAGCTGTTGCGGACGGAGAACGACCGGCTGTCAGAGGCCTTGAAGGAGCTTGCGGTCGAGCTCTCGTTGCAGCGGGGAAGGCAGCGCTCGGGCTTTTCGGCCCGGTCGGCGCGCGGGTGAGCGCGCAGACCAAGCTCGAGCTGCTGGGGCTGATCGACGCGGCGGTCGCGGCGGGGTGGGCGCACGCCCGCGCGTGCCGGGTGCTGGCGCTCGCCGACGTGCGTGTGCATCGCTGGCGCGCCAGGTTGCGGGACACCGGGACGTTGGATGACCGCCCGCCGATCGGTTCGGCGGTGCACCGGCTGCTGGCGTGGGAGGAGCAGGCGATCCTTGAGCTGATCGAGCAGTTGGGGGTGGGTGGATCGCTCGCACCGCAAGCTCGCGCATCGCGGCTCGTATGTCGGTGCCGTGTTCGTCTCGCCCTCGACGCTGTTGCGCGTCGCCCTCAAAAACCAGGTTGTGCTGCCCGGCGAGCCGGTCCGTCCGCGATCGCTTTTGCCTGCATTACCAGAGGTTCTCGGGTTTCGCACTTTTGGGGGGTTGCGGGGACTGGCTGGGTGTGCCAATGGTGGTGGCGGCGTGTGGGGGTTGGGCCCGGGTTTGGGGTTTGAGGCTCTGAGCAGGCGTTAAGGCAGCCGCGCTGGGGAGGAGCATCGGCGGTTTCCCCGAACTGGTGGGCGTCCAGTAGTCGATGCCGCGGGCGGGTGCCAGCCCGGTCCGCGGCGCCCACCGGGGGTCGCCGCCGATGCTCTGCCTACCAGTTTCGCTGCAGGAGCTGTTGCTCCTGTTCGTGCCCTGTTTCTCCCGCCCGACTTATCGGACGTTCTGCGTGCTGCTCGTCGGACAGATCTCTCAGACCGGGTGCCGGACGGTCACGGGGATGCTCGTCGGTGCGCGGCTCTCGGGGGTCTGGCATCACGCCCGCGCGCACCGGTTCTTCTCGCATGCACGCTGGTCCCCGGATGAACTCGGGCTGCGCTTGGCGGTGCTGATCGCCGCGACGCTCACGCAGCCAGGCGACGCGATCCTGGTTGCTGTCGATGACACTTTGCTGCATC
>JBKQKK010000234.1:0-3978 GCA_052147535.1 Solirubrobacteraceae bacterium
GGGGGGTGCGTGGGAGCGTTGGGTCGGGCGGATCGTGTGCGCGCGGGCGCCCATGCTTACTTCGGTCCTCGACCCTCGGGTTGGCTCCGGGGCCGGCGACAAGATGTTGATGGGGGGTTGTTCCCGCTGGGGGAAGCGTTGCGGCCGCTCAATCTTTCTAGGCCGTCCACGCGAGCGTGTCGGCAGCAGCAGTTCGGGAACTGGCCGCGGCGCATCAGTGTGAATCGGGCTTGACGGGCGCAAACGATCTTGCTTGGTGGTGGGAGTTCGTTGTCAGGTGTGACGGCCTGCTGGCCGGCGCTCGTTGCCAGATAGCGGAGCCGAAGCCCGGGTCAAGCGGCCAGAGCACCACCGGTCGGCTCGCGGGTCGCCGGTCGTCGGTTGGTCGGGGGAGGAACTGCCGCTTGACGCGCGGCGCGCGGATCCGCTACCCGACGGCTCGTCGATTGGTGGCGCGAGGGCGTCATCGCCGAGCTCTCGCAGGGTGTGGTAGCAGCGCTTGAGCAGCTTGCGTGCGAGCGCGAGACAGGCGCGGTTACCGCCGAGTTTCTCAGTTTCTCGGCGGCCTGCAGGTAGTACTCGCGGTCTGGCGAGGTTGGGCGCCGTGCGACTTGCGCTGCCTCATACAGCGCCCAGCGCAGCGCCGGCGGTCCCTGGCGCGACAGGTGACCGGGCGCGCGGTGGCGGTCCGATTCATAGACGGTGATGTCCATTCCTCCGTAGCGAACCGCGTCACGGCTGTTTGAGAACCGTCGGCAGTCGCCGAGCTCAGCCAGGACGGTGGCCGCCACCAGCTCCCCGACCCCGTAATACGCGTCGATCAGCGCCTTACAGCCGGCCTGTCGGCGCGCATACGGCCGCAGCTGCGTATCCAAAGGGGGCGATCTGGCGCTTGAGCGCGTCGATCATCTCAAGCGCGACCGTGATCTGCTCGCGCGCGGCCTCGGGCAGCGGCTGCGCGTCCAGCCACTCACGCCCGTCGCCCGTCATCAGCCCGCGTCGCTGCGGGCAGCCGTGGTGATAGAGCACCGCCTGGATCCGCTGCTGCCACTCCGAGTGCTGCTCGATCAGGGTGTGACGCAACCGGACCCGCGCGCGCAAGTCAAGGATGTGATCAGGCGGAATCCAGGACTCCGGCAGCCGCCCCGCCATCAACAGCTCGCGATGGTGGCGCGCATCGCCACGATCAGTCTTCGCACGCCGCTTGTTCCCACGCAGCGCCGCGGTCTCCGCCGGCTCAGCCAGATGCACCACCGCGCCAACCGCCCGCAACTCATCCACAAAGAACCGCCACCCCGTCGTCGCCTCAAACGCGACCTCCAACTGCTGGCCAGCGAACCGCGCAAGGAACCGCCGCACCCCGGCGCGATCCGCCGGGATCACCCGCGCACGGCTGATCCCGCCCGTGTCCAGATCGATCCAGTCAGCAGTGATCTGCGCCCGATGCTGGTCTACGCCCATCACGATCGACATCACAATCCTCCCTTCATCACAGCACCAACCAGCGCAGCGTCCAGCGCGACCCATCCACTACCGTTGGGTCACGGTCGGTGCCTTCTGTCAAACGGTCCGGCCGCACGGGCAGCTACCCGCGCGCGCCTTACCTATGGCTGTTCGACACGAAGGCCCCGGCCACCTTCCAGCGGCCCCGGCTCGCGTGCCGTCCCGGGGGGAACAAACCCCCGGATATGACATCTTTCCATGCGATGCGGCAGCGGGAGCCGGCCTCCGACCTGGAGCCACCACGCTACAAGCGGCGACCTCAGCGTCTTTTCCGACGTCGTTGCTCGTGGCGCAATCCAACGACGCCGCCCGCGCGTGAGGCGCGGCCCATCTGCCGCCGGCCGGGCGAGAACCTCAAGCGGAACGTGAGCTGCGCGTCCGACGCTTCAAACCGAGCCGGGACTCCTTTGTCGCCGTTGCACGCACGGCCTGAGGGGGCGGATCGAGGGATTGAAAGCGATCGCGGAGATCGAGGGCGTCGGCGCCATCGGCGAGGATCGGCTCGTCGTCCGTGAGCGCGGATTGTCGCGTTCGGCCCGATCCGACAGCCCGGCCACCCACGAACGTTCCAGACTCCGGCCAGCGGTGAGCGGGCGCCACGATCACGCGGCTCCTCCCTGGAACCTTGATGTGGACGAGCGGGCGCTCGCGCTGTCAGAATTCGAGCGCAGAGAGCGACGTACGTCGCGATCAGCGTGCGAGGGTCGGCCTCTGGGATGTCGCGGTCACCGATGAGGACACAGCGCAACACCTACACGGCGTACAGCATCGGCTGCGCCGGCGTGTGGGGCGTCATCCTCCTGCTCGCGCGGCGCCGGTTGGATTCTCAGACCTGGAACACGCTGCGACTCGTGTGTAGCGGGTGGTGGATGGGATGGACGTCGGCCACAATCGCCCGGATCGTCTATCCACCGCCCAGGCGGCTCACGACTGCGGGCGAGAAGAGGCTCCGCATGATCTCGATCGTGCTGATCGCGCTCGGCCTCACCAGCACGTTGCGCATGTTTGCCGCCGGCAAGCAACCGCACCGAAGCACGCCCGGCGCCTGAGCTGAGACGGTAGGCCCAGCCGCGCGTCGGCGGGCCATACCCATCAGCCCGCAATCCACGCCACCACGCCCGATCAGCGCCTCGAGCTCCACCACGCTGCTGCTCGCCTGCGGCATTCCGAGCGTATGCACGGCGCCAAATGACACGCCCGCTTGGGAACGGTTGCGCGCACGTCGGCGACGCTGCCATCGAGGCCGGCGCCATCGCCCCGGCAACGCGGCACTCAGGATGTGCCCGTCCTGACCCGAACGCAGGTCTCGAGGATCGGAGTGCTCAGAGTCACGGCTCTCGCCACAGGCGGACCCAGCGGAGCGCTAGCACGATCCTTAATGCTGGCAAGCACAAGGCGGGAAAGCGGCCATCTCGGCTCGGCCAGCGAGACCGCTGCAATGCCGCTGAAGCAGACGCGCCGAACGATCGCCTCGTCCCTCGCCGTACTAGGCCTAGGCAAAGTGACGATTCTGCACGCCGCTGCTTTGCACGCCCGTGCTGCCAATGGCGGCGCGGCCTCACTCTCGCTGTTCCCCAAGAGGAGGCGTCGCGGGCCTGCGGCTCGGACGAATGCATTGCCCACACGCGCTCGAGCGTTCGTGCCAAGAGTCCGGCAGCGGCTCACTGCAAATGATGCCCAATCGTGATGCCCAATGCATAGTCCCGCGTTTCGAACGTCGCTATCTAGACGAAAAAACCCTCCGAATTGGAGGGCTTTTCTGGAAGCGGCTGAAGGGACTCGAACCCTCGACCTTCTGCATGGCAAGCAGACGCTCTAGCCAACTGAGCTACAGCCGCAGAAACGGGAAGTATAGCCGGGCTGCCGCGGCTTGACTGGTGTCCCGGATCTGAATCCGGTTGCCCGGGGACGGAATTCGGGCGAGGTCGCCAAGGCTTGATGAGGACCCGATTGGTCAGTGACCAACGGCGGCTGCGTGTAAGGTGAACTTGCGGTGGCCACCACCTGAAGCCTTCGGCACGAGCTGGATGAAGTCGTTGTGTTAGCGGGCGCCCGCAGCCGTCAGTCAACGCTAGCGTTCTGCGCCGCTAATTCGTCGTAGAGGTCGTGCGGGCTTGGCAACGATCTCCTCAGCGGACTTGGTCCCAGATGAACGGCCTCGGGTTCTGGTTCCACTCCGCCACCCACGAGCGAAGGACCTACTCGAGTGCTTGGACGCAGCGTTGATCGGACCTTGCGATGCGGCTTGACATCGAAGGTCCGCCAGATCCGACCGACCGTCGACTTCGACAGGCCGCTGCGCTTGGCCATAGATGCGCGTCCGTTGCGTCGCGTTCGGAGGCGTAGGGCGTGAGAACGATGCTCTGAACTGGCCCCACTGCGACGTCTTGAACTGGCCCCACCTGAGCGTCCGATCGTGACCTGACGCTTGGCGCTCATATCGAGCGTTGAGCGGAAGGGCGCGGAGGAGTGGAA
>JBKQKK010000235.1:0-3334 GCA_052147535.1 Solirubrobacteraceae bacterium
CGACCAACCGCGTCTTCTCGGCCGCCAGCTCCAAGTTGAACTTCGCAAGCCTTCTGCGAAGGTCAGCGTGAAACCGCTCTGCGTCCTCCCGGAACTCGAACCCCACCACGGCGTCGTCGGCGAAACGCACGATCACGACCTGACCGCGCGCGAGCCGGCGCCTCCACTGGTGGACCCACAGGTCGAAAACGTAGTGCGCGTAGACGTTGGCAAGGAGCGGAGAAACCGAAGCCCCTTGCGGAACGCCTTCGTCGACCGCCGTCCACGACCCGTCCTCGATGACCCCCGCGGCCATCCACGTCTGGATCAGCCGCAGGACCCTCCTATCCGCAATCCGGTGCTCAATAAACCGCTCCAGCCATCGATGGTCAAGACGGGAGAAGTAGTCCCGGAAATCCAGGTCGAGCACCCAGCTCACCTTCTTCTTGATTCCGACCGCGAGCGCGTCCAACGCATCGTGTGGACCACGCCCCGGGCGAAACCCGTAGGAAAAACCTAGAAAGTCCGCCTCATATACGGCGTTCAACACCTCGACCACCGCCCGCTGCAGGAGCTTGTCCTCCAACGCGGCGATCCCGAGCGGCCGTAGCCGCCCATCCGGCTTCGGTATGTACGCCCTCCGAGACGGCCTCGCCCGATAAGCGCCCCTGTGGACACGGGCATGAAGATCGCGGAGGTTCGCTTCGAGATCTTCCCCATAGTCCTCCCACGTCACCCCGTCCACCCCCGGCGCGGCCTTGGGCTCAAGCGCCCAATACGCCGCCCCCAGGCGATCGACATCGACGTGATGCAGGAGCGCGGTGAACCGCGCCTCCTTGTCCGTTCGTGCCACTCGGCGCACACGATCCAGCGCACTGAGCGCGCTCTCCCCGGCACTGAGTCCGGGACGCGTTTTGCTGGCCATGTTCCCCTTGGCCGATCCGCTTCCCTCCACCACCTCCGCCACTCCACCCTGAGCGTTGTTCGGCAGCTTCACAGGTACTACCAGACCGTCCGACTTCTCACGATCGTGCATCACGGGATTACGGCCTAAGCCTTCCCCGCACGACCCGCCCTACCATCACCACAGGCGAGTGATCGTGAGATCTCCCGGTTCTCAGCATGAAGAGATCACGCGCATGCCAGGGTTCTCCGACCCCGCGGGGTCCGCTGACAGCTCGCCAAAACGCCGCCAGCGATATTGCCTTCCACGTGCCATGACCGCGTCGGCACCCCAAACGAGCCCCATTTCGAGGCTGAATAGCCTGGCCTGCGCGCACCCCAAACCAACGCTTCGCTGCGCCCTCGCGGGTCGCCAACGCATGATCGGGGACGTCGTGATTGGCTAGATCTTCAACGTAGGACTCTTGCATTCCCTTCTCCATGCCGGTTGTCCGGCGCTTTCCATCACTCGGGGCCATCGCGATTCGCTAGATCTTCGACGTAGGACTCTTTCATTCCCTTCTCTCATGCCGGTTGTCCGGCGCTTTCCGAAAAGTCACGCTAAAGGAAGAGCCGACTGAACAAGCGCCTGGCTGAAAGCCTGGATTCCCAATGTTGCCGGGCGTTTGGACCGCCCTGATGGACCAGGATCTCCTGCAGCCAGAGCGCCGCGCTGGCCGGCGTTACCGAACCGTATCGCGAACTGGGGGGCGCGTTTCAATAGGTGCGTCGCGGCTTGCATTACCGCATGTTGCAGGGAAATCGCGAGCGTCGTGGTGAGTGTCCGCGAACGACCGTGCTGAGACACGACGAGTCGACCCCTCAGCACCGCTCGCCTTAGCGTGACTTCCGTTCCGTTGTTCCCCACGGGCCGATGCGCTCGAGGCGATTGGGACGTTGCGGCTCCTTCGCTCAATCACGCCGCCCGCCGCTCGGCCCCGGAGCGGCTCGATCAGCACGTGTGTTCGTCAGATCGATCCGGAGGACCACCAGCCCGGCGTCGGCCGGTCCGACCGTCGTCGGTCCCAACTGGCTCAACCGACGGATGACCATGTAGTTGTTGGCAAGACACGTCGCGATGAACTGCTCGATGCCGGCCGCACGTGCCCTGGTTGCGACGCGGTCGAGCAGCGTGCTAGCGATGCCCCGTCCCCGCCAGGCGTCGCCCACGGCGACCGCGACCTCGGCGCTCGTGGGCTTACTCCTGCGTATGTAGCGCGCGATTCCGACCGTGCTTCCGTCAGGCGCGACCGCTGCGATTGCCTCGTGGTCTAAGTGGTCCACGCGCGCCAACTCTGACTGAGTGCGACGATTGAGCTGTTTGAGGACCGCGAAGAAGCGGGCGTAGCGGGTCTCGGCAGCGAGCCCAGCGAACCAGCTGGCAATCGCAGCTTCGTCGCCGGCGGCCAGCGGCCGGATCACAACGCTCGAGCCGTCTCGCAAAACCACCCGCTCGAGGTCCGTCGGCGATCCGGCACCGCCGACACCCTCTGTGATCGACGCGAACTCCGTTTCAAAACGCGTCAACAACGCACTCCTCTCAGCCAAGCAACCGTACGCCCAACCGCGCCGCCAAGCATCCGTACACACCCGCGATGTCAGCCCGGCGTCCCTCGATCGCCCCCCCAAAGGGAAGCCAGCCGCTCTACGTGCTCGAGTGTCGGTTAGCTTCATCGGTATGATCGCCCGCAGCCGAGCGTGATCGCTGGGCCGATCGAAGGCGCCGCCTTCGCGCATGCGTTCGTTTCTGCGTTCCAGGCGCGGGTGACGTGGTCCGCGGCAATCAACCCGGCGCCGACGAATACTTTCCTCGACGTCGAGTACGGGGAATCGGCGGGCAAGGTGGGCTCCAGGGCCGGGCGAAACCCTCGAAGGTCTTGACGTTGTAGTCGCGGTCGAAAAGCCAGACGTAGGGGTTCCGCGCGAGGCTTGCTCGGCCGCCACCGCGGCACCCACTTCTGCGCCCCGGCGACAACCTGCCCGCTCGCACGCACATGACCGAAGCCGTTGGCGTGCAATGCGGCGGGTGAACGCAGGATGTCGTGCACACCATCCCAATCCGCGGTCCAGGTCCCACCGTGGCGTGTACTGCAGCCCGCAGCCGGTGAAGCAGGAGACTCACGACGTGGCTGCGTCAGTATGCCTAGTGCGGCTATGTATAGCTAGCTAGCTAGCTAGTTAGTCTGATCAGGGTCGGGTAGGCGGGAGGCGCCGCGTGCCGCACGGAATATCCGACTGGCACCGGTCTCCTCCCGCCCCCCTATCAACCGGACGTTGGGTTTTCCCCAATCCGGCTGGAAGCGAGCGCATCTCAGCGACCGCGTTCCCCACCGCGTGCGCGGCGACGGGCTCCTTGACCAGCCCACACGTCGCCGGCAGTTGGCGGGTTGGCTTGCCGCCTTCGCCGCCACCA
>JBKQKK010000236.1:0-4872 GCA_052147535.1 Solirubrobacteraceae bacterium
TGCGGCGGCTGAGCCTGCCGGAGCGCCTGACTGTAACCAGACCTCGAGAATGAGCGCCGCTTACAAACACTCGTCGATCGCGACCTTCAGCAAGCACTCGGCCGCTGCCGCAAACGTCGCGTAGCGAAAGCCCGCGAAGCCCCGTCGTGGAAACCGAAAGGAGACGTCAGGGAGCGGATTCCGCAGCCCTGGGTTTCGCCGATTGCAGGGCTGACGTGGAGGCGTGCAGAACCCCGCGATTGCCTACGTAAGCCTGCGATCGTCAGCCGGATTCGGCTCAACCGGGCGCGTGCTCGTGGGCAAGCGGGACAGCCGGCCGCCGCCGGCTGTCAGCGAGATTTCGACGATGGCCTTCCCAGAATGGATCACGCCGTGCGCTCGATCCTGGTGAGGTGCGCTATGACGTAAGTGGACCGGACCACCGAACCTCCTTGACAGCAGGGTGTCTTGATTCTCGGGTGCCCGCAGTCCTGAGCCCGAGCTCTCGGTTTCACGTTGAACGTAATTGGTCAGGAATAGTCCGGCACTAGGATGGTGTGATCGACCCCGATTCCGAGAGGCAGGGAATGTGTCAATGGCGAGCATGAGAGCAGTCGTGGTCAAGGTGGCCGGGGGCGATTTCGAGATCGAACTGCGTGAGATCCCGACGCCCGGCTCCGATCAGGCCCTGGTTCGGGTCCACGCCTGCGGCGTGTGTCATAGCGATATGTTCGCCAAGGAGGGTGGCTATCCGGGGGTATCGCATCCGCTCGTTCCGGGCCACGAGATCGCCGGCGCGATCGAGGCGCTGGGCGACGACGTGAAGGGCTGGGAGGTTGGTCAGCGCGTCGGCGTTGGTTGGTTCGGCGGCAACTGTGGCTACTGTGAGTGGTGCCGCCGCGGCGACATGATCAACTGCCAGAACATGGAGATCCCCGGGATCACAATGGATGGCGGCTACGCCGACTACGTCGTCGTGAAGGCGAACGCGATGGCATTGATGCCCAGCGATCTGTCATCCGAAGATGCGGCCCCGCTGCTGTGCGCCGGAATCACGACCTACAACGCGCTGCGCCAGAGCGGCGCGCGTGGCGGCGACCGCGTGGCGGTACTTGGCGTCGGCGGACTAGGTCACCTCGGCGTGCAGTTCGCGGCCAAGCTCGGGTTCGAGACGGTCGCGATAGCGCGCGGCACCGGCAAGGAGGAGCTGGCCCGCACACTAGGCGCCCACTACTACATCGACAGCACCGCGGGCGATCCGGGCCAGGCGCTATCTAAGCGCGGCGGGGCCGACGTGATCCTGTCGACCGTCACCAGTTCGGACGCGATGGCGGCCGTGTTCAGCGGACTGCGCCCGCGCGGCACGCTGCTCGTGGTCGGCGCCTCGATGGACCCAATCGGAGTCCCGGCGGCGATGCTGATCGGCGGTTCCACCACGATCGCGGGACACGCCTCGGGGACCTCTCGGGACTCCGAGGACACCTTGAACTTCAGCGTCCTTACCGGGATCCGTCCGATGATCGAGACGCGGCCGTTGGAGCAGGCCACCGAGGCGTACGACAAGATGCTCTCCGGCGACGCTCGGTTCCGGATGGTGCTCACCACCGGCGCATGACCGTTATGTCTCGTAGCGTGGATGCGGGTACGGCCGGCCGGCTCAGGTGCTCCTCGCTAACTGCTAACCGTGTCGGGTGATGCGGACGCCAGCTTCCGCTGCGTCTGCTAGGCACGAACTGGCCGACGAATCGGGATGGCTCTCACGCCTTCGCGCGCCGCCCGACCGCAAGGTCCGCGCGCACAGCGCGACACGCGCGAGAATCAGCGGTTCTCGTCCACCTGCCTCTTGACTGTCCTGTGGTCAGGTATGCGGAAGGATGTCGTACTGCAGCGCCCCGATGTCGTTGCCCTCAGGATCAAGAAAGCGGATGAGAGTGCCGACGGTCGGGATAACCGATTTAGACATCGTGACCGTACCGCCGTTGCTCTCGACCGCGGCTACGATCGCGTCGACGTCGTCGACGGCGAATGTAGCCTCGATCCCGTTGAGACCTCCACTGGTGCGCGGCTGCTGTCGGCGGTGCATCAGACCTTGAATCCCTGGCGACCCCTGGTCGCCTGTATGGATGAGGAAGAACCCGGGCGGGCCCCAGGACTCAAACGTCCAGCCGAAGACCGCCTCGTAGAAGGCGCGGGCGCGATCGACGTCATCGACGTGGATCGCAAACGACGCGAGGTTTGCCGGCATGCCTACAACCTACCGGTGATGCAGCCAGCGGTTTGAGAGTCCCGTTCCACGAAGGGCTGAGCGATCCCGGGAGTCGGCGGGGTGACATTCTCTTTCGTACCGGCGGACACGGCGGGCAGCAGCGGCGACGTCGCCGGACTTTCGCCGATAGCGGGGCGGACGAATTGACGCGCCCGCGACCGGCTTTGCCTACCTAAACCGGCGTTTCTGCGCGGCTCCGATCGTGGGAGGAGCGCGTACACGCGATCTCCGCGCCCTCGAGGTGCCGCACGCGTTTGGGTCGAAGAGCTTCGCCCTCAGTCGGGGAGCACCGGGTCGACCCAGTCGTCGGGCGGTTCGATCTTGGCTTCGATGCCAGCATGCTGTTGAAGCAGATACAGGAGGTTGCCGCCGTCGATCAGCTCCAGCGGCTTTCCGTTCGCGAACTCATGCGATGCCAGGCCGTGGCCGCTCGTCGTCACGAGAATGCCCTTTGTCGCGCCTTCGTTTTGCATGGTTCCGAAAAGATCGCGGACCGCGCTGACACCAACGGTGTTCTTGTAGCGCTTGGCCTGAATCACGACCTTCCCACCGAAGATCGGGCGTGAGTCGTAGGCGACACAGTCGACGCCACCGTCGCGAGACGCCTGGGTCTGCTTTGTATCCAAACCCATCCTCTCGAACAGGTTCGTGATGAGACCCTCGAACTCGGTGGGCGTCAGCTCCATCAGGTTCGCGCGTGGGTCCAGTTCGGCTAGGACGTCTGTCGTCTGGACGAAACGCGGGTCAGCCATGTCGAACTCGATTACCGGCTTGACGGGTACGAACTCGGCCGGGCTTCGAGAGACGGACGCGCTGAGGCCCTTGAGGCAGTCCGCTGGCCCGACGTGCGCGAGGTTCAGCTCGCAGAAGTGGTCCCGCGTCACCCTGACCGTGACGAGGCAAGGGTGGATACCTTGCCCGGTCCTCGAGTCGATGGTTGACACGTGCGCGTTCAAGACCACGGTGTCTACGTTTTGGTCAGCGTCTGCCGCGAAAACGTCATGGAGTACTCGGAGCGCCAGTTGCGCCACCAGCGAGCCGTACATCCGCTTGCGCTCCGTGGCAGGCAATGCCGTATGCGTGACCTCGCCGCGAGCCTTCACGAACTTAAATGACTTCGCTTCGGGCACTATGCTCACGTCTGGTAGCTCTGCCTCCACGACCAACTGTTTGGAGTCGGGCGAGTAGGCGACACGGCAGGGCGTCGAGACCTCGTAGCCATATCGGTCGCCCTCAAGCACGCTGCTAAAGAACTCAGTCACGGCGTCGGGATCGCCACCCGAGAGTCGGGCCTGGAACTCGTCACGGCTGCGTGCCGCTGGGCCGTGGCGGCTCTGAGCGCCTCAACCTCCGCGTCGAATTTCGCCCGAGCGTCTCTGAGCTGCGCCTGCCGCGTTGCCTCCCGCTCGGCGTGCTCAGCTAGTGCCTTGTGGTACTGCGCGTCGGCGGCGGTGACGGCCTCTTCGTGGCGCCGCTTCGCTCCGGGCTTCAGAGCAGCGAGTCCCGTCAACGCAGCTGGTCGGAACGGAGCCGCGTCCGGAGCTGGTTCAGGGTGCTCCAGAGGACCTGGGTTCCAGACCGGGTTATCGGGGCTGACCTTCAGCACATTGAAGCTGAACTGGTGCGGACGGGCCAGAGCATGGGCCAACGTCGTCCGTAGCGCTTCCATGGCCAGCTCGAGTTGCCGGTTCAGCTCGTTCGCGTTTCCTTGCACAGCAGCCAGCTTCGCCTGCTGTGCAGACTTCAGCCGGGCCGCAAGGTCGCGCTCGGCGGCCTTTTCTGCCTGGGCGAGTCGTCTGCCCTCAGCAGAACCCTCTCTGAGGCGCTTCCTATCCCAGCGAAGCTTCGTGCGGCAAGACGAACACTTGAACACAACGAACCCGGTCCCGGTAATCGGCCGTAGAGGTTCGTGACTGTGTTGCATTTATTGCAGCGCAACGCCCACACGTCTCGCTGGCAGGAGCCGCACTTCCAAGCCCACGCCCCGTCCGGCACATGCTGGATCGATGAGCACGCCGGACACTTACGATCAGACAACGGCTCTAGACCCTCCATCTCGGCGGCAGACGAGCCTCGGCGCCCCTGCACGGATCTGGTGGGTAGGCCGTCCTCATATCGGCAAGCACCGTATCTAATCTGCGGCTGAGAGGAACCAAACGCAGCGGGGGAACTTCTCCGCCAGTTCGCGCGCCGGACGCGCGGGCAGCTGCCCCGTCGTCATGTCAACGCATTTCTCGATGGCGCGCGGACGCTACCTCTGTCGTCAAGCTCGTTCTCAGCGCCGCGGAGCCACGAACCCGGACGAACCCCATGCCCGAGAACTCGATGACGCCGGTCCGCCGACGCTGGCGAGTGCTTTGGTGCCCGACGGCGCTGTGGCCCGGCTTGAGCTTTAGACACTATGGAGGAGGTCCGACTCCTTCGGCGTCGACACCGACACCTCGATCCCTTCGGCGCGGGCGCGGCGCGCGAGCCCGTAGCCGGTCGGGCCCGCTTCATAGACCATCCGCGCCGGACGCTCGACGCCGCGCAGCCACGGCAGCAGCTCGTGCGGACGACCGACCACCCGCCTGGTCACAATCTCGCCCGTCGCCTGATCAAAAATCGCGAGCGTCGACTCGCGCGCG
>JBKQKK010000237.1:0-13325 GCA_052147535.1 Solirubrobacteraceae bacterium
TGTCGCCCGCGCGCTTGAACGGATCGCCGATAACGCCGTCGCGATCGCCGAGCAGACGGTCTTTGTCGTGACCGGCTTCTTCCGCGAGTCCACAGACCCATCCCAGATACCATAGAGGCACGCCACCGCAATAAGCCCGGGCCCGGTCGGGAACATCCGTGCGGAACGGCCACGACAAGCCGGTTGGTAGCGACTTGGACGGGTCGCCGGCGCCCGGTAACGATGGTTCGTGGCACACGACCGGCCTACTTTCCGGTGCTTAAGGAAACCGGGGTCTCAGATGTACCGCGACTCGCGTCGGCGCCAATGACACGCGCTCCCCCGTTTCTGCGACAGTCACAGCCGCCTCCTTCGCCCACAGCCGCCTCCTTCGCCACAGCCGCCTCCTTCGCCACAGCCGCCTACTGGGCGTAGCGCGAGGGTTGTAGCGCGCGATGCCAGTCGGCTACACGCCATGCGCAACCGAGCGTGCAGAGCGTCGGAGTGCCGCACGTGCTCCGGGACGCCATGCTGCGCGAACTCGCCCGGTGTTAATGTCGAGCGCCTCGTGTTCGAGCCTGGCGTTGCCGTAGGTGGCGGCAGATCGCCGGCCCTGAGCCCGCGGAGTGGCCGTTGAGGAGAAGCTAAGATCAGTCGTGATTCTCGGAGGGAAGCTCGCGCTCCTGCGGTTCGCAGTCATGGCGGTCACGGACCGCGCGAACCTCGGCGAACGACAGCCGCGCGTCGGTGGTGCTCGTCATCGCGATAACGGGTGCGGTCTGGGGGCTCATGATCAATCTCCTTGGAAGGCTGAAGGCGTGGTTCTGCGTGGAAACGTGGTGTCCTGCCTTGTAAACCAGAGGGCTGCGGGCCGGCCGAGAAACCAACCTCGACCATCGTTTCGCCGCGACCCTCGCTGGAAACTCGGATGTAGTGTCGACGCAAATCGACAGCTGTTCTGTGGTTTGATCATCGCGACTCGCTCGCTACGGTCACAGTCCAGGTATCGGAGCAGTCGTTCCAGGGCTTGACTGCGAGCGTCGGGGCCGACGGACTGGCAGAAGGCGCGGTAGACGCCGGCGTAGGCCTCAGCTGGGCGGCCTGACGGCGCGCGAGCTCTGAGGCGATCGCCGTCAGCGAGCCGGGGTCGAGCAGCTCGCCGCGCGCGCCATCGACGCGCGCCAGCTCCGCTGCCACCGGCGGCGGGTCGGCTGCTTGGTCCATGCGCGGATCTTCGCGCCGGTGGCGGACGGATCACGGCCCAGAACTGCCCTTCTAGGACGTGCCGCCGGCCGCTCGGCAGGGATCGGCTGGCGTCCTCAGCGAACCCGGGGGAACGCTCAGCGAACGCGGCCGCGGCGGCGACAGAAGGCGTCCGTTGTCGGGGCCGCTGCGTCGGAGAACGCGAACCACCAGCGAACGCCCCGCGTCCCGCGGATGACTGACGCCACGCGGCGCGTGCTCGTGCGATTGCCCGTGGCCTGAGGTGGCCGAGCTCGTCCGTATCATCCGGGGTCGTTTTGGTTCTGGGCGCGGGAGAGCACGTGAGCGACTACGACATCAAGCTCGACGACAAATATGGGCAGCTGACGCTCATCGATCTTGCTCGGGAGGCGGCGGCTCACGAACCGTGGTTCAACCAGACGCTCACGACCGTAAATGATGCCGTGGTTCGGCTCGGGGTGCTGGAAGGCAAGTTTCATTGGCACAAGCACGATCACGAGGATGAGTTCTTTCTCGTTCTCGATGGCGAGCTCGTGATCGAGGTGGAGGGCCGTGACCCGGTCAGGCTGCGCCCGCAGCAGGGCTTCACGATGCCGAAAGGGGTCATGCACAAGACCAGCGCTTCCACGCGCACCGTCGTCGTGATGGTCGAGCCGGCCGGCGTAGTACCAACGGGCGACTGACCGGACTCGATATCGCGTCCGGCTCCGGCGCCGACGGCCTCTCCAGCCTCTCACCGGCTCAGACGGCTCCGGCCTTGCTCTCGCGCCCTCGAGCCGCCGGCGCACGTCCCAGAATGCCCTTTCTAGGCCGTGTCGGCGTCTCGCGAGCCCCGTGTCTGCAAGGGCCGGGCGACCTCGTCGGACTGCATTCTCGGGACGTGTCAGCGCGTCTACCGAAGATCGCCGCCTACTCTCGCGCTCTCGCGGAAGCTTGGTCGCCTTTAGGCAGGGGTCAGCCAAGAGTCGCGGTTCGACAGGGTCTTCGGGCACGGCCCTATTGCTGGCCCAGGCGGCTCGGCGCCGAGCGTTTGGTGGGCTGTGGTTTGGTGTTCGGTTTTTCCTCAGTTTCCGGACACGCCGTCAAGAGGTCGCCCTCGCGGGCCCTGTGTTTGCAAGGGTCGGGCGACATGCCGCGCTGCTCCCGGTCATAAACTTCGACCCGACCGGGCAGACGGGGGAGTGGACCGCGACGTGGTGCCCGGTCACGGCCGCGAGCTCGTGGACGCTCGCGAGGTCGATCAGCGCAGGGCTGCTGCAGGTCGGGCAGGACAGCGCGGAGCGTGACCGCGAGCCGCACTGGCGCGAAGCGGCCGACTCGGCGCTCTCGCCGCTGCTGCTCGCCGCGAACGAGCGCACGCGACGACGCGCACAGTCCTCAGCTGGGTGCACCTGCACGAGCAGGACGAGCCGCGCGACGCGCTGCGCCGCTGCAAGGACCCGCACGCAGCGGTGGCGCTCGAATCGCTTGAGCACCTGTGGAAAAGCGACCAGCGCTACCGGACGTCGGTTCTCTGCCCGCGAGCCAGCAAAGGCGGCTGGCGGCGTTGTTCGGCGGGCTTCTGGTGCACCTACTCGATGGTGCGTTGGAGATCGCGCAACGCAACCCGTCGGGGCGGTTGGAGCTGCCGCTGCTCGCGGCGCTCGACGAGGTGTGCAACGCCGCTCCGATCGGCACGCTCGACGAGATCGTCTCCAGCGGCGCGGGGCAGGGGGTGCTGCTGCTGAGCGTCGCGCAGGACGTGGCGCAGCTGATCGCGACGTTCGCGCGAGAGAAAGCCGCGAGCATCCTGAGCAACCATCGCGGGAAGCTGTTCTGGCCGACGGGGGACCCCGAGACGCACCGCTACGTCCACGACGTCCTCGGCGAGCAGGAGCACGACCGCCAGTCACGCACCCACACCCGCGACGGTCGCGCACGGAGCGCGGCCGCCGCCGGCTGTCAGAAAACCGGGGTTTAGCGGCTGGCGGCGAGACGTTTCGTGACGCTGCTCGCGTCGCGGGGTAAAGCCGGTGGGGGTGGCGGTCAAGCTGGCGGGCGTGCCGCTCGGGCTGCTGCTCGCGTTCGTGTTCGTCGTGGGCGCGACCACGGGCAGCCAGGCGTCCGGGTGCAGCACGACCGGGACTGCGGACCCGGGACCAGCGTCGGTGAGCGGCGTCCCAGCCCAGTACCTCCCGTACTACGAGGCCAGCGCCGCCTAATACCAGCTCGGCCCGGACGGGTGGGCGACAGTCGTCGCGCTGCTCCCCGCCAACCTCGCCGACGGGACGCAGCCACCGAGCGTCTACAACGAAGAGGACGCGGTGTACGGCGCGGCCGCACTGCTCTCTCGGCTGGGCGCGCCAGGCGACTAACAGGGAGCGCTCCAACACTGGAACAACTTCACGCCCGAGATCAACCAGGTGAACCAGCTCGTCGCGGAGTACACCAGCACAGCGCACGGCACCCAGGCCACGGCCGTGCCGGTCAGCCAGTGCGCGACGGTCGCCGGCGCGAGCACACCGGGCGCGGCGTCCACGATCGCCGCCAACGGGCTGGGGGCGATCCCGCAGGCCGCGCCGGCAGCGGTCCAGGAGATGATCGCCGCGGGGAACGAAATCACCAGCTACCCGTACAGCTACGGCGGCGGGCACTGCGTCGCAGCGATGCAGGTCCCACCCGGCCCGAGCTCCTGCGCGGGTCAGTGGGTCACGATCTACGCCGGGGAGTCCGGCGGGCAAGGACACGCGCTCATCGAGGTCGCCGGCGTCGTGCTCGACACCGTTCACGGCACGTCGAGCACCCCTCCCGGGACGGGCCCGCGGTGGCAGCCCGCCTCAGAGATAGCCTACGAGCTCGCGCACGGATCGTTCGTCGCGCGCCACCCACCCGGACTATGAGACGCCACCTCGCCCTCGTCCTCAATCTCGCGGCGTGCCTTGCGCTGCTGGCCGGGTGCGGCGCGGCGAGCAGCACCCCCCGCGGCACCCGGGCAGCGGCCAGCAGCTCGGCGAGCACCGCGTCCGCCGCCATCGGCCCGTCGAGGAGCAGCTCGGCGAGCCGCTCACAGTCGCCGCGGACCGTCGTAGAGTTGTTTGCCGGCGCGTACGCCCGGTTCTTGGGCGGCGAGCTGACCGCCGCGCAGCTGCCCGACGCGACACCGTCGGTGCGGCGCCTGGCGGCCGCGGGCGGCCAGGTCCCGCCCGCCCGGCGGCGCGGCACGCTCGCGCTCGCATCGATCAAGCCGGCGCTGGGCGTTCCCGGCCGGTGGTACCTAACCGCCCGGGACCTTGCGCACACGTTCTACACCGCGGTCGACGTCGGCGAGCGCGCCGGCCGGCCGGTCGTGACGGGCGTCGAGACACCCGATTTCGAGCAGGTGCTCGCCCCACCCGGCCCACCCTCCCCGCCGCCGCCGACGGGGTCGCAGCCCGCGCTGACCGCCGCCCGCGTGTTCCTGCGCGGGTATCTCCCGTGGCTGTACGGCGAAGGGCCGCTCAGCGCGATCCGCGACGCTACCAGCGGGCTGCTCGCCTATCTGAAGGCGCACACGCCGATCGTGCCGCTGACGGTGCAACATCTCCACCCGCGGGTAGCGGCGATCGCCGCCCAGCCCGACGGAGGGTCGTGGCAGGCGCTGCCGAACATCACAGACGGCGACGAGACCTACGAGCTGGTGCTGTCCCTTCAGTCCAACAACGGGCGGTGGGTCGTGCACGCCGTCGCAAGCCCGCAGTAAACGAGCATGCGTCGTTGCCGCTCAGGCTACTTCCCATTGAAACGTAATTGGACCCCGGCGAATATGGGCTCGCTGGAAGCCGCATGCCAGCGCTCTAAGCGGTGGCGTGGAGCGGGATCCCGCGGGCTGGGCGACGAGAGCGGGACCTTGGTGCGCTTGCTGACCTTCACGTTTCGGGTGATCAGCAAGCGCTTGGGGGACAGCCGCTTCGCGGCAAAGGGGCTGTGAGCCGCATGCGCTTGGGGCGCCGCTAGCTCGCTCGGGGAAAGGGGACGCGATCGTTCGATTCGGCCCGCTTCGACCAGAGTGCTTGCAAGAAGTTGGCTAGCACGTCGGCCTCTGGAGGGCTCCCGATCCGCGCAACGAGGGCCGTCTAAACCACGAAGCACAGTCCTGTTTGTCGCCGATTGCAGGGCCCGCCAGGACATCCGCAAGGTCGCGGCGACGCGTGGCACGCCCCGGCGAACGAGGCCTCAAGATTGGCGTGAGCCGGTGCCCAGCGCGGCTCGGTCAAGCAATCCGCTGGTCCCGAAGGCGCGCGTCTCAATAGCCCCGGCCCGTAGCCCCGGCCCGGTGAGTGCGACAACCTTGCGGACGCCTCTAATGCGAATCCGGGGCCCCGATGGTTGCTGCAACTCGTCCACCTGTCCGGGCCGCCGGCGTGGCTGAGCGATCAGGGTTTGCGACTGATTCTGCTCACCAGGGCTGGTCGGGCGATTCTGTTGGGCTGGTGCGCTGTGGGGGATGGCGGTCTCCTTGGACTACACTGGAGGTACTGCTCGCTGGGTTTCCCCGCTCGCTCTCCATCCGTCGCGCAGGCCCGACCGCCCGAGAGTGCGCCCAAAGGAGCATCTGATGGCCCTCGAATCGAGCGTGCTCGTCGTACGCAGCGTCATGACCCATGCCGAGAAGACCCTTGCTGAATGCGCCAACGATGACGCCGTAACCCGCATGCGTCGCCCCGCCCACAAGACGATCGAAGCCGACTGCGCCACCGCCGTCGGGCGGCTCACAGGCCGCAAAGTGATTGCCTTTGTCAGCGGCGACAACACCGCCCCGACATCGTCTTCGGATTGTTCATCTTCGATAGCACCATGTATCCCGCAACGCCCGCCCACCGCGCCACCAGCACCGACGACCAGGATGGCTGACGGCTGCAGCGCTGAGGGCAACAGGCCTCTGGACGCGACCGAGGGTGGGCAAACACGCACGCATTCACCGACCAGCCTATGGCGGGCGAGTGCTGGCAGCCTCAATCGGGTTCCGCTGACGGCGGGAGGTGAGCCGTGTTCGTGATGATGATCGCCAGCGAGTGCGCGCCGGTTGCTCAGGCTGGCGGGTTGGGCGACGTGGTGTCGGGGCTCAGTCGCGAGCTTGAGCTGCGGGGAAACGCGGTCGAGATCGTGGTGCCGAAGTACGACTGTTTGCGCTATGACCGGATTCACGGGTTGACCGTGGCGTATGAGGATCTGTGGGTGCCGTGGTATGACGGCGCGATTCATTGCACGGTGTTCTTCGGGTCTGTCGAGGGCCGCAAGTGCTTCTTCATCGAGCCGCACTCGGCGGACAGGTTCTTTGACCGCGGTCATCTGTATGGGTCGGCTGATGATGTCAGCCGGTTTGCGTTTTTCAGTAAGGCGGCGCTCGAGTTCATGCTCAAGTCCGGTAAGCGCCCGGAGATCATCCATTGCCACGACTGGCAGACGGCGCTCGTCCCCGTGCTGCTGTACGAGATCTACCAGCACATCGGGCTGGGCGGGCGGCGGGTTTGCTTTACGGTGCATAACTTCAGCCATCAGGGGGTCACCGACGACGCGGTCCTGTGGGCGACCGGTCTGTGTAATCCCGGTCGCTATTTCGAGTACGACCGGTTGCGGGACAACGTCAACCCGACGGCGCTGAATCTGATGAAGGGCGGGATCGTGTATTCGAATTTTGTGACGACCGTCTCGCCCGGGCATGCTTGGGAGGCGTCCAACTCCGATCAAGGACGCGGGCTCGGGCACACCCTCCACGTTCACGCCAGCAAGTTCGGGGGCGTGCTGAACGGGGTTGATTACGACACGTGGAACCCGGAAATCGACCCCTGGATACCGCAGCGCTACGGCTCTGACTCGATCGATGAGAAGTACGTCAACAAGCGCGCCCTGCGCGAGCGCTTCATGTTGCGTGATGGGCAAAAGCCGATCGTCGCGTGCGTCGGCCGGCTCGATGGCCAGAAGGGCGTGCACCTGATCCACCACGCGATCTTCTACGCGCTGGCCAATGGCGCGCAGTTCGTGCTTTTGGGATCAAGCCCGGACCCGGAGATCAGCGGCCACTTCTGGCATCTCAAGCACCACCTCAACGATCATCCCGATGTCCACCTCGAGCTGCAGTTCAGCCCCGAGCTCGCGCATCTCGTGTACGCGGGGTCTGACATGCTGGTGATGCCCAGCATGTTCGAGCCATGCGGTCTCGCGCAGCTGATCGCCCTCAGGTACGGCACCGTGCCAATTGTGCGCGCGGTCGGCGGGCTGGCGGACACGGTCGCTGACCGCGATCACTCCGGGGAGCCGCCCGAGCGGCGGACCGGATATGTCTTTGATCACGTCGACCACCCCGCGCTCGAGTCGGCGCTGGCGCGCGCGATCGGACTCTGGCACGACTACCCGCAAGATTTCCGCGACCTGATGCTCAACGGCATGCGGTCTGATCGATCGTGGGCACGCCCCGGCCAGGACTACCTCAAGATCTACCACTACATCAGCGACAACTGAAGCGAAGTGTCGACCCAGGGATCGTCCGCGAGAGCCCCTGCAGCATCGGCGTTCGACCGATCAGACCGAGATATACGGCTACGCGCTGCCCGGTTGCGCGATACCCGCCTCCCGAGCTGTTGTTTGACGCGCGAGCGATCCAGCAGAGAGGATGTCGCCAAACGAACGGAGGGGATCGGACTGTTGGATCGTGTGCCGCTGATGACAGCGAAGCGGGTCCTAGACGTGATTCGTGTCGACGATTGGAGGGAGATGTCGCTGCGCTTGGCGGATGCCGTGATGGCCGACATCCCTGCGAAGCGGCCCGGTTCTCGGCGAGAGAGCGGGGGAATCCCGGCAAGGCGATGCACGCGGGGGACCCACACGCGGCGCGGGCAGCGGTCCAGTCAGGGTCCGCTCCGCGGTTCGGGGTGGCGGCTGGAGGCACCTGCCGCGTGACGCTCGAGGCCGAGATTGAGTTGGTCCTCGCGCGCCGGCATTCGGATCCGCATCACCTGCTGGGCGCGCACCTCGTCGATGATGGCGTCGTGGTCCGTGCCTTCCGGCCCGGCGCACGCCAGGTTCGCGCGCGACCGCAGGGCCGGGAGTCCGTGATGCTCGAGCAGCGCCACCCGGCGGGGCTCTTCGAGGCGCTGCTGCACGGTGCCAGGCTGCCGCTGCGCTACGAGCTCGAGGTGAGCTACCCGGACGGCAACGTCTATGCGTTGCGCGACGCTTATGCATTCGCGCCCACGCTTGGGGACCTCGATCTGCACCTCGCCGGGGAGGGGCGCCACGAGCACCTCGACGAGCGGCTGGGGGCGCACGTGCGCGAGATCGACGGTGCGCTGGGCACCTCGTTCGCTGTGTGGGCGCCCACCGCGCGGGCAGTGAGCGTCGTTGGCGACTTCAACTCCTGGGACGCCCGCCTGCACGCGATGCGCGTGCTCGGTGGATCTGGGATCTGGGAGATCTTCATCCCGGACGTCGTGGAGGGCGCCGCATACAAGTTCGAGATCCTCACCGAGCGCGGCGACATTCTGATGAAGGCGGACCCGTTCGCCTTCCGCACCGCACCGATGCCGCGCACCGACTCGATCGTGCACCGCTCGCGCCACGTCTGGCGTGACGCGGAATGGATGGAGCACCGACAGGCGACGCAGCCGCACGAGGGTCCGATGTCGATCTACGAGGTCCACCTGGGGTCTTGGCGGCTCAACCCCTTGGAGGGCAACCGGTCGCTGAGCTACCTGGAGCTGGCTGGCGAGCTCGCCGCGTACGTCACCGAGCTTGGCTTCACGCACATTGAGCTGATGCCGGTGATGGAGCATCCGTTCTCGGGCTCGTGGGGCTATCAGGTGACCAGCTACTTCGCGCCCACCGCGCGTTACGGCTCCCCGGACGACTTCAAGCAGTTCGTCGATCACCTGCACCGCAAGGGAATCGGAGTGATCCTCGATTGGGTGCCGGCGCATTTCCCGCGCGACGACTGGGCGCTGGCCCGCTTCGACGGGACCTCGCTCTACGAGCATGAACATGCCCGCGGAGCGCACCCGGACTGGGGCACCCTCATCTTCAACTACGGCCGCAACCAAGTGCGTAACTTCCTGCAGGCGAGCGCGATCTTCTGGCCGCGCGAGTACCACGCCGATGGGATCCGGGTCGATGCAGTGGCGTCGATGCTCTACCTCGACTACTCGCGCGCCGCGGGCCAGTGGAGCCCCAACGTGCACGGCGGGCGAGAGGACCTCGAGGCGATCGCCTTCGTGCAGGAGATGAACGAGGTGCTGCACCGACGCGAGCCAGGGGTGATCTCGATCGCCGAGGAATCGACCGCCTGGGCCGGGGTGACGCGCCCCACGTCACGCGGCGGCCTTGGTTTCGGTTTCAAGTGGAACATGGGCTGGATGCACGACACCCTCGGCTACTTCCAACGCGATGCCGCATACCGGCGCTACCACCACCACGAGCTCACGTTCAGCCTGAAATACGCGTTCACAGAGAACTTCATCCTGCCGCTCTCGCACGACGAGGTCACGCACGGCAAAGGCTCGCTCTACGAGAAGATGGCGGGAGACCGCTGGCAGAAGCTTGCAAACCTGCGCGCGCTGTACGGCTACATGTGGGCGCACCCGGGCAAGAAGCTGCTGTTCATGGGCGGCGAGCTGGCACAAGAGCAGGAATGGAGCGAGGAGCGGTCCATCGACTGGCACCTGCTCAAGCGGCCCGAGCACGCGGGCGTGCAGCGCCTCGTGCGTGATCTCAACCGTCTGCTGCGCGAGGAGCCGGCCCTCTACGAGCAGGATGTCGATGCCGCCGGCTTCTGGTGGCTCGAGCCAAACGCCGCGGCGTCAAACGTGCTCGCCTTCGCGCGCGCCTCCCGCGACGGCAGCCGCCTGCTCGTGTGCGCGGCCAACCTCTCCCCGGTCCCGCTCGAGCGCTACCGCCTCGGGCTTCCTCGCTCTGGCCGCTGGATCGTGGCGCTCAACACCAATTCCGCGCGCTACGGCGGCTCGAACGCGGGAAACCCGAACGGCATCGAAGCCGAGCCGATCCCGTGGCACGGGCAGGCCACCTCGGCCGAAGTGACGCTGCCCCCGCTCGCCGTCCTCTGGCTCGTGCCGGCCGTCCGGAGCGTGCAAGCGCCCAACCGCTGACCGCTCGCCAGTGTGTCTGTGCGGGCTCGGCGTTATGTGCGATGCGATCGGCAGGACCAAGCGAAGCGTGACGGACGGCAGCACCCAGCGCTTCGTCCGTTGTGCCGGCTACGTCGAGGTCGTCAACCGGCCCCCAGATACGGGAGAAGCGCGGGCTGGTCCGGACCATCGCTTGCAGCAGCCACCCCGACTCCCTTACAAGCACCAAGGGAAGGGCGGCGTCGAGGGCGACCCCTCAAGGATGCCATCTTCATCCGCCCGCGACCGGCCGCCAGGCCAGCCCAACTATGCAGGTAGACGCTGACGGAGACGTCCTCCGGCCCGAGCGGAAGCCCCATGCCGCTCAGTGTCGCAAGTCACACGCCCCAGCTGCAACCACGGCGACGCGGACCCGCTCGGCGACAAACGCGAAACCGTCGTGCGCTTGCTGACCTTCCAGTATCGGGAGTTCAGCAAGCGCTTGGGCGACACCGGTTCAGCGGCAAGGCAGCGGTCTCGCTGGCCGAGCGGTGACGGCTGCTTTTCGTTCGGGGCACGCGTTGCTTGGCCGCCACTCTTCGCACTGAGCGAAAGCGGTTTCTCGCCCTATGTGGACGGTGTGCGGTTAGGGCTCGTGAAACAACAACTGCGAATCCGGCGGACCGAAACCCCAGCGCTCCGCTGGGTCTGTGGTCCTGGTCCTGAGATGCCGCACTAATTGATCAGCGAGCCCGTAGCCCGGATAGTGCGGTCAGCCCGTCAGCCCCGCCCTCCCAGTGCAAGCCCGGCGCGTGGGCTGGTCGGGGTGAGCAGCAATTCTTTGGTTTGTCGAGAGTCGAAGATCGAGGTTGAACATCTCCTTGAGAGTGAACGCCCAAGTTGACCTCGTCGAGCCACTTCACGGTTTCCCCTATCGGTGATCCAGCCCCCGGCGCGCCAGTGTCTGGACGATCACCTGTCGTCGCTCGCCGGTCGGTCCTGACAGCGTTCTGACAGTCCTCGCAACGGCGACGACTGATCGCGTTATCCACAAGGCTGCTGAAGTCCGCGAACGGAGACTCGAAGCTCTCCGAACTTCGAGGCGCTGGCCTTGCCGAGGCGCCGGCGGTCGAGCCCCGGCAACCTCGACTTGGACCGGTAGCCGGCTGTCCTGTCAGAACGGGATGTCGTCGTCGGCCGCCCCACCTGACGCGGAGACGAAATCGCCGGTGTCGACGGGGACGTCGCGGGCAGGAGCGGTTCGTGCTGCTGTGCTCGGGGTGCCGGCTGCGCGCTGGTGGGGTCGGGTGCGCTCGGGACGATGCGGTACGCGGTGTAGCTGTCGCCCGACTCGATCTTGGACACCTGCTGCTCGACCTCGTCGAGATGCGCGCGCAGCACGAGCTCCAGCCCTTTGCCGCGTTTGAGCAGCTCGACGAGCTCGTCGCGGGCGCGATGCAGCAGCTCCTCGCCGTCGTGTAGGTAGCTGCCGGCGCGTTTGGCGATCACGTTGCCGGCGTCGAGCAGCTCGGCGCGCAGCGCCTGGAGGCGCCGTGAGTCCGACAGCGTGCCGGCGGCGAGCTCGAACTCGGCGATGGTGCGCCGCAGCTCCCGGGCGGCGCGGTTCATCGCCTGCGCGGCGCCGTCTACCTCGGCGAGCAGCTCGCCGCGGTCCGCGACGACGAGCTCGGCAGCGTGGCGGGGGACGAACGCGGCGTGCGTGATGTGGTTGCACACGGGGTTGTTCTGCGTGTGGCCGATCGCGGTGATCACCGGCGTGTCGACCGCGCGGATCGCGCGGCAGAGCCCTTCGTGGTCAAAGACGGCGAGGTCCTGGACCGAGCCGCCGCCGCGTGCGATGACGATCACGTCGACAAGCGGATGCTCAGACAGGGCGGCGAGCGCACCGATGATCTCCTGCTCCGCGCCAGCGCCCTATACCCGACAGCAGCAGGTGAGCACAGGCACCGCCGGGAAGCGGTCCCGCAGCCCCTGGATGACGTCGTGGTAGGCGTCGGAGTTCACGCCGGCGATCAGGCCGACGCCGCGCGGGAAGCGTGGCAGCGCCGGGAACTGTGAGCTGTCGCAGAGCCCTTCGGCGGTGAGCGTCGCGATCAGCTCGGCGCGGCGGCGCAGCAGCTCCCCTTCACCGGCGAACTGCACGTCGCTGATGACGATGTTCGCGGCGCCGCCCTCCCGGTACCACTCAGCATGGCGAACGGCGACGCGGACCTGATCACCAGCGACCGGCGCGTGCATGAGCTCACGCCGGCGCGCGAGCCACGGCAAATACCGGCAGGGCAGCTTCGCGACCCCGTCGGTCAGCGTGAAGCTGACGACACCCGCGCGCATCCGCCGGACGTCCTGCACTTCCCCCTCCACGACTGCGCCACCGGCGCGGCTGAGCGCGGCGTTGAGCCAATCAGCGTACGTGCTGACAGTGATCACGTCGAACTGGACTGTCGTGCTCATCGCAACCTTCGGCGATACGCGGCGAGGCGGACCGAACGACGCCACGGGCGAGCATCGTCCCGCACGGCCCACTGCGCCCCCCGAAGCTCATCTCGTCCAATCGTTCGCCAGTGCGCAGCCGCGAGACTTCTGATCACGCCGCTCGCTCGCTGGCTCAAGGCTCATCGCGGAGCAGCGCGTCGATCGCATCCTCGGCATCCGACGATGCGGCTCCGATGCGCGACGCGAACTCGGCGGCGACGGCTGCGAACTCTTGACCCCAACTCACCGCTCGTCTTACGACACAGACCGTGCAAGGGATGGACCCCGGTGCCCTCCGCGGCGTGAGCGGGCCCGCAGTCGCGCGGCGGCCAACCCTGTCGATGTCACACATGCCGGTCTCCAGGTCTGGCACGGACGGAAGCAGCGGCGCGGCGCACAGAATCTGAAGCGCTCGCCGGCGCTGTAAAGGGACGACGTCGGCGCAGGTCGATGACATCGATGCTTCTGGCGCAATCCGACGACGTAGCCGGACCTAAAGGCGCGGTGGGCCATCCGCCGCTGGTCGGACGAGAGCCTCGAGCGGAACGTGAGCCGCGC
>JBKQKK010000238.1:0-11623 GCA_052147535.1 Solirubrobacteraceae bacterium
TGCGGCCGAGACCCGCGACGCGATCCGGGCGGGATCCACAGCAGTTCCGGTCGCCGATCTAACCGTTGGCGGCCGCTCGGCAAACACAAGTGATTTGGTTGTTTTTGCCCTCCGCTCCCTGGTCCAAAAGCCGGAAATCAAGAAATACGGCTTTTCCAGGCTCTTCTCATGGGCGGTGACGGGCTTGAACCGCCGACTTCCTGCTTGTAAGGCAGGCGCTCTACCAGCTGAGCTAACCGCCCGGCCCGGCCGATGGTACTCGCGGAGCGCTGAGGTCGAATCGCGGCCGGATCCCGGTCGAAGCGAGCGCGCAGGGCAGCTACAGTTCGGACAATCGGTCTCATGCGAGAGAAGGAGCTGCCCGTGGCTGGCGATCAGAAGCGAACCGAAGTGGCGTTGATCGAGTACCAGAGCGACTTCACCGCCGACGGCGGCGCACCGCGCGGCGCCGTCGAAGGCGCGATCGTGCAACCCAGGAGCATGAGAGCGTGATCAACTACGACCACCCGATGCTCTCCGAAGTGATGACCTCCGCGGCGCTGCTCGAGCGGCTGGAGGCGGCGCACGCGTAAGCGTGGCGCGGACGCAGATGGATCTCGGAATCCAGGGCAAGGTCGCACTCGTCACGGGCGCGTCGAAGGGGCTCGGCCTCGGGGTCGCGACCGCACTCGCCAACGAGGGAGCGCGCGTGGCGATCAGCTCGCGGTCGGCGGATCGGATCGAGGCCACCGCGAAGTCGATCGGGGCGCGCGCATTCGTGCATGATGCCGGCGACGCTGACGCAGCGCCGAAGCTCATCGCCGCCGTCGAGCGCGAGCTAGGGCCGCTTGAGATCCTCGTCGCCAACAGCGGCGGCCCACCCGCCTCACCGGACGCACTCGGCTTTACGCTGCAACAGTGGCGCGAGGCGTACGAGATGCTGCTGCTTGGCCAGATATCACTGATCCAGGCAGCATTGCCAGGCTTGCGCGAGCGAGGTTGGGGACGCGTTCTGTCGCTGTCCTCCAGCGTCGTGCGCGAGCCGAGCCCGGTGCTGGTGCTCTCCCAAGCACACCGCGCGGGTCTGCTCGCCGCGCTCAAGACGATCGCCCGGCAGGTGGCCGGCGACGGGGTGACCGTAAACACGTTGCTGCCCGGCTTGATCCTGACCGATCGCACACGGGAGCTCGGCGCCGACAAGCCGGAGCGCCTTGCCACCATGCCGCTGGGCAGGCTCGGCACCGTCGAGGAGTTCGGTGCGGCTGCGGCGTTCCTGTGCTCCCAGCCGGCGGCATACATCACCGGCACCACGTTGCTGATCGACGGCGGCGTAGGTCAAGCGATCTAGAGAGGGCGGGCGGGATGACTCAGCCGCGAGCGTTTGCGAGGCGCGCCTGGCGCGCGCTTGGCACGCCCGATGCTGACATCACGCAGCTTCTCTCGAAGCTCGTGCGCAACGCTCCCGAAGCCCGGCTCGAGCAGCTGATGCGGACGCCCGCCAGGCGCGTGATCCTCGACGGGATCGTCTGGCAACTGCCGCAGCAGCTTGATCCGAGCCTTCCGCAGGGCATCGACGCCTCGATCCGGTTGTGTGTCACCACACCGCAGCTGGCAGCGCCGGACACCTACAGCATCGTGATCGCGCAGCGGCGCTCACGCGTGACCCGCGGCGACAGCGGGCCCACGCCGCACATCACTGTCACCGTCGACTCGGCAGAGTTCCTGAGGCTGCTGACGGGAAACTCGAGCCCAGTGGGATCATACTTCGCCGGCAAACTCAAGCTCACCGGCGACATCGTGCTGGCGATCCGGCTGATCGGCGAGCTACGGCTGCCGGCTGCCGACACTGTCTCGCGGAAGCTCAACCGGGGCCGTTTCGCGCCGGGGTCCACAGCGGCAAGCCGGTTGCCAACACCGAGGTGATCTTCCGCCGGACGCGGGTCAGATGAGCTGACGTGGCAGAGTACAGTCAACCCTGAGCTCCGGGGATCGGCACCCTCTGGCGCACAAGGGCAGCCCCCTTCTATGAAGCCGATAGCCCGCACGAACGACCTTACCGGTATCGTCCTCGACGGTCGCTACGAGCTCCACGCCGTTGTTGGTGAAGGAGCGTTTGGTCGCGTGTATCGCGGCTTGGACCGCCGGCTCGCGCGGACGGTCGCCGCCAAGGTGATCAAGGCGCCGTGGAGCGAGGACCCGGAGTGGGTCGAGAGCTTTGAGCGGGAGGCGCGGATGCTGGCGCGCGTGAGTGATCCCGGGATCGTGCAGATCTTCGACGTCGGGCAGGCCCCGGAGGGTCTGTATTACATCGCCGAGTTCGTCGACGGCGAGAGTCTCGCGACTCGCTTGACCCGTGGTTCGTTGCCGCAACGCGATGCGTGCGATATCGCCGAGCAGCTTTGCCGAGCGCTCGCCCACGCCCACGCCCAGCGCATCGTGCATCGCGACATCAAGCCGGCAAACATCCTGATCTCGACGCAGGGACGGGTGAAGGTTGGCGATTTCGGGGTCGCGCGGCTGGCTGAGAGCACCACCGAAATTCCGGCGGCGGCGGTGGTCGGCACGCCTAGGTACATGGCACCCGAGCAGGCTCGCGGCCTGCGCACGACGCCGTCCGTCGACATCTACAGCGCCGGCATCGTGCTGTATGAGATGCTGGCCGGGAGCACACCGTTCACCGGGTCCTCGTCGGTCGAGCTCGCGATGCGCCACGCGTACGACCGACCCGCGCCGCTTCCAGCGCAGACACCACGAGAACTTGTCAACGTGGTAGTCCGCGCGATTGCAAAGGATCCCGCGGAGCGCTTCCGGGATGCGCAATCGATGGCGGACGCTCTCGCGGGCGCAAACGCGAGCGCGTTGAGCAACGAGCGGACAGCCGCCGTGCCGGCCTCGCCGGATGATATGCGCACCGTAAGCTTGCCGCCTGCGGCGGCACCCAGGCGCCACGCAACAGAGGACACCGGTAAGCGTTCTGCAACGCGGGGTGAAGGCGAGCGTTCTGCAACGCAGGGCGACGGCGAGCGTTCTGCAACCGAGGGCAACGGCAAACGCCGCGTAGGCGAGCGCAACGGCGCGACCGCGTCGACTCGTTGCGCCGACCGGACCCGGATCGCGCCGCTGCCCCTCGCGCCGGCGACACCACCGCGCGAATTGAATCCCGCTGCGCGGCGGCGCAACCTCGCGGTACTCGTAGTCGGGTGCGCGATTGTGCTGGCGATGATCGCTGGAGCGATCCTGCTCCCGGGATCCGCACCAGCAAAGGTGACGACACCGAAGCTGCTCGGGCTCAGCGAGTCGTCGGCGACGGCACGGGCGCGGAACGCCGGCCTGCGTCCCCGGTTCTCTCACCGTTACAGCTCCGTTGCCGTCGACACGGCGATCAGCCAGCAGCCGGGGCCCGGAGCGCTGGCGGCGGCCGGCTCAATCGTGCGCGTCGTGCTCAGCGCCGGCCCGGCGCCGGTTGAGGTGCCACGGCTGGTGGACCAGAGCGCGACGGCAGCAAGCTCGATCCTCACCTCGCTCGGCCTCAAGCCGAACGTTACGACCGGCCCCGCCCCGGGAATTCTGCCCGGGACCGTGACCGGCCAGGATCCCACTGCCGGCACTTACGTTGCCAGGCAGAGCAGCGTCGCATTGTCGGTTGCGGAAACGCCGACGTGGCGACCGCTCACATCGCTCTCCGGAAGCGGCGGCGGACATACGGTGCCGTTCCGCATCGTCGGCACACGCTTCCGCGTCGTCTACCACCTGTCCTACGACGGTCTGTGCGAACTCATCTTCTTCTGCAGCGGGCCGACCGCGCAGGTCGTGAACCTGAGGACCAGCGCGACGGTGTCGCGGTTCGGGCTCCAGGACGGCGGCACGCAAACCCAGGTTGAGCCGGCCGGCGCAGGCCTGTACGAGGTGTCGATCACGCCGGGCCCCGACTCGGCGAGCTGGTCGCTGGAAGTCGACGACTACTACTAAGCTAAGGGCCCGGGTGGATCCCGTCGTGGAGCTCCCGAGCCGGCATGCTGCGATCTCGCTTTTGCCAATCCGCGACGGTGCGCCGCAACTGGACGTACGCGATGATCCCGGGCAGGGTCGGCAGCCAGAACGAGATGGCGCGGTAGGCGAGCACCGCCAGGATCGCGGTGCTGCCGTTCAAGCCGAACGCCAGGAACGCCCCGATCATCCCGCCCTCGACGGCACCGACGCCCCCGGGGAGCGGGATCGCATTGGCGAGCATCCCGACGAAGTAGGCCATCACCACGACGGCGGTCGACGGCGACGCTCCGAAAGCGTGAAACGCCGCCCACAGCGTCGCGATGTCAAAGCCCCAATACATGATCGCACCGAGCAAACCCAGGCGCGGCCGCTGCACGACCTCGAGCGCGGTCGTCACCCCTTCCTGGACGGTGCGCGGAACCGTGGCCAAGGGCGCAAGCAGGCGTCGGGCTCGCTTGGAAATGCCCAATAGCGCCCGCGTCCTTCGGCCGATGTCGTCCGGAACGAACCCAAAGGCGAGCGCGGCGACGATCACGGCGGCGCCAAATGCCGCCGGCGCGATCGTCATCGATTCCGGTGCGCGGCCGTTCAGCGCACCGGTTGCCAGCCCAGCGCCGAACAGCACCAGCGAAGCCATGTAGACGCCGTAGAGGAGAACCTCGAAGCCAGCCATGCGCCGCACGATGGTGCGTGGCTCCAGGCCTGATGCGCGCAGCGCCCATGCGGTCAGAGCAACGCCTCCGGCGCCGGCCGCGGCGAACAACTTTGTCGCCACCACGCCCGCCATCGTGATCTGGTAGCTCGCGCTCCAGCCGATGCTGGCTCCGTGGCAGGAGAACACCGTGCGGAACAACACGATGTAGCCGAACAGGGAGATCGTCTCGAGCACTACGCAGAGAGCCAGCCACGACTTGTCGCCGCGACGCAGCCGGTGCAACGTGCTGCCGAACCCGGCGACCTGCGGCAGCACGACCAGCACGAAGCCGACCACAACGAGCAGCGTGATCAACACGATCACGCTGCGGCGATGCGCGCTGAGGAACCCTCTGAAGCTCTTGGTCTCCTCGCCCGGAATCGCAGGTGACGCGCGCAGCTCCTCGCCGGAGTGTGCACGCACTCCCTCAGCATGCTGCTCAGTACTTGGCCTGGACCCCACTTCGACGCACATGCTCTCCAGCTTCCCCGAGCTGCCGCTCGATCAACCTCGGGACCGCGGGGTACGCACCAACAGGCTGCCGATCGTCGTGGACCGCGATCACCCGACCCTAGGGAAGCCGGATCGGGATCGGCTCGAGCACGCCCGGAATGCGGCCGACCACGGAGGTCGTGCGGTCATACGATGCGCGCAACACGTCGGTGGGGGCTTCGTGGCGGCGCAGCGCGTCCCCGATCGGCAGCACCGTGTAGTCGGGGTGGCGGTCCCAGGTGGGCATGTAGGTGATGCTGGCGAGCCTCGAGCTGTCTCCCCTGACCCTGATGTGAAGGAATACGAGCATCCCATCCTCGGTCTGGATCGTGCAGCACGCGGCGCTCTCGTTGGAGAGCAGCTGGCCCTCGCCGTAGACGACCAGCTTCCCGTCCACGCGCACAATCGGCTGCACAACATGAGCGTGCTGCCCGACGATCGCGGTGATGTCGGGATCGTCAGCCAGCGCGCTTGCCAGGCTCAGCTGGAAGCTACTTGGCTGAGACACGAACTGGTCACCCCAATGGAAGTTGACGATCACGACTTGCGCTCCCCGCTGCCGCGCGAGGCGCGCGGCGCTGCGAACGGCAGAAACGCTGGCGATATTGACCGACCAGGGGTGTGGAAGCGGGATCCCGTTGGTCATCTCCGTGTAGGCAAGGAAGGCGACGCGCACGCCCTTGACGGTCACGATCAGAGTTTGCGCCTGAGCTGAGGGGGACGCGAATGAACCCGTGTGGAACACGCCCGCACGATCGAGGGCCAGGCCGGTCTGGTCGATCCCGTACTGGCCCTGGTCGACCGAGTGGTTGGATGCGGTGTCACAGATTCGCCAACCGGACTGCCTGATTGCGAACGCTAGCGCCGGAGGCGTGTTGAACAGCGGATAGCCCGTCGGCGGCCGCGGGGACATCGGCGTCTCCACATGGCAGATCGCAAGATCAGCCTGCTGTATGTACGGCGCGATCTCGCGGAGCATCGGCCAGAAGTCGTAGCTGCCGCGTCCGTACGCCAAGGCCTTCTCCCAGACCGGTTGATGGATCAGAAGGTCACCGTTGACCTCGACCGTCAACGTGACCAGCGAGCTCGATGCCGGGCTCTGCTTCACCACCTGCGTGCGGCTACGGCGTTGCCGGTGCGCGTGCGGTCTTGCCTCGCCGTAGGCGAGGCTGGTGATCAGCAGCGCAACCAGGAGCCACAGACCCAGGAAGCGGGTCATCCCCGTTAGCTGGCGCCGCCGATCCACGGCCTGCACAATACTCTCCGTGGAGCGTCGTCCAACAGCGGCACGAGGTGTGCTTGCGACGCGCAGAGTAGAAGGCAGAAGCGGTAGCGACAGTTGGCTTCTAACCGGATGGTGCATCACTCGTTGCGCTGCTCGCGCTCGAGACTAAGCTGCGGATCAGTGGCTGGCAGCCGGGCGATCCGCGCGGACGGGCGCATGCGCGTGCAGCCGCTGCGGGCGCCGCTCAGCGCAAGGCAGCTCGAGGTGCTGCGGCTGGTCGCCCAGGGACTCACCAACCACGAGATCGCCAAGCGGATGTTCATTGCCGAAGGGACCGTGAAGTGGCACATTCAGCAGATCCTCGCCAAGACCAACTCGACGAACCGCACCGAAGCCGTAGCGCGTATCCTCAGCGCTGGCAGCAAGGATGCCGATCACTGAGCATGGGCGATCAACCATCGTCCCGGACCGCCCGGAATCGTTCGCACTCCTGGCTATTCGCTAGGCGCCGTTGGTTTCTGTTCTTGTGCGGTTCGGGCCCAGGCGCGGTGTCGAGCAAGTCCTTGGCGGTGGAGACCAGCCGCCGCGGGTCGACCGGCTTGATCAGGAACGCATCCGCACCCGCCTCCAGCGCCTGCGCCTGTGTCGCAAGGGTCGAGATCGCCAGCAACGCGGACAGGCCTAGCTGTTTGAGCGAGCGGCACAGTCGCAGGCCCTCGCCGCTGGAAATCAGTAGGTCGACGATCGCTAGCGGCGGATGTAGATGCTCGTAGCGTGAGAGCGACTCCTCGACGTTAAACACGCTGATGACGTCGTAGCCTTCGGTGTGCAGGAAGTACTCCGCCAGCTCCGCCGCCAGCCGGTCACGCTCGGCGATCAACACCAGCGGCTGGCCGAAGTCCTGCTCATACGCATGCTCGACGAGCGAGCGTCCCTGCGCGAGGTATTCCTCTAGTCGGTGATGCGCGGTGGCTGGCCCCATGCCGTCGGCTACCAGTCCGGTTACGAACCGCAGCCGCTGCAGATCCCCGCGGGAAAACAATCGTTGACCGCCGGCGCTACGCTGGGGTAGCACCAGCCCGAAGCGCTCCTCCCAATTACGGATCGTCGCTCGCTCCACCCCGAGCATCCGTGACACCGCACCGATGCCGTAGATCCCCGATGCGGAGCTCTCCACCGGTCAGACGCTAGATGATAAACAATCTTGCGTCAAACTACCTAGCCTTGGGAGTTGACTTGGGTTTCATTCCAACGTTGGACGTCATGAAACGGGATCGATCCTGGGTCTCGGTCACCAGGCGCGGAGTGCGGTTGGAGGTGGATCCCGTGTTCGGTGATCGTGAACTGACGGATGTCGGGCTCGTGGCGGCCGGCACGGGTTTTCAGGACGACCAGCGAGCGGTTGATCGTGGCGTTGCTGCGGACGTATTGCAGGACGATCAGGTTGTCGGACAGATGGGAGATGCCGATCTCGGAGAGCCTGTCGATGTTGAACAGGTCGGGAATCTCGCTGGTCATGAACAGGCTAACTCCCTGGCGTGAGAGGCGCTGGGTGAGGGAGTACAGGTACTCGCGGTGGCGCAGCTCCTCACTGGCCGCGAACAGGAGGTCGGTGAGGCTGTCGATCAGTACCCGCTTGGCGCCGACGCGATCGATCGTGTCGAGCAGCTCGTAGGCCCATTCGTCGATGTGAATGTCGACCGGCGAGCGGTACATCGTCTCGACGCTGCGTTCCTCCAGCGACCAGCCAAACCCGCCAACGACCCGTTGCAATTGCGTCTCGTTCTCCTGCATAGAAGCGATCACCCCGGGTTCGCCCTGGCGCGCTCCGTTGAAGATGAAGTGCAGCCCCATCAACGTCTTCCCAGCGCCGGACGGTCCGGCGCACATCGTCGAGGATCCCTCCCAGTACCCGTCCAGCAACATCTCATCGAGTGCATCGATCCCCGAGGAGCGCCGCAGCGGGTTGGCGTCGTAGCTCGATCTGTCGGGCTGGTCCGCGAGCCGGGGGAATACCTCGAGGCCGTCGGATGAGATGCGGTAGGTGTGAAGCCCGCCAGCGAACGAGCTGCCACGCAACTTCGCGACCCGTAGCCAGCGCCGCTGCCGGGATTGCGTGCGCACCGAGCCGAGCTCGATGATCGCGTCCGCGACTGCGAACTCGGGGCACCTGGCCGAGTCGCTCTCGTTGTATTCCCCGACCCATAGGCAGGCTGTCGGAAACGCGCTCAGCCAGCCGGCGAGGGCGTGCAGGAAGCGGCGGAACTCCAACGGGCTGTCGGTGTATGCCGCAAGCGCCTTGAAGCTGTCGATCACGATCAGAGCTGGCCGGCGCGTTTTGATTACTGCGACAACATGTTCAACTACGGCGGACAGCCCGCCCCCGCTGAGCAATTCCCCGAGGTCGTCGTAGATCACGCTGCTGCCAACCGCAGCCGGGTCAAAATAGCTCAGGCTCTGCCCGTAGCGCAGAACCTTCTCCGCCGGCTCGCTGACGGTCGTGAGATACACCGCCGGCCGCTCGCTAGCCGCGTTGTGAAACGCGTACTGCTGCGCGAGGATCGTCTTGCCCGAGCCCGGCAGCCCGGCGATGATCGCGATCCCGTTCGCCGGTAGGCCACCACCCAGGATCTGGTCCAACTGCGCGTGGCCGGACAATAGGCGTTGCTCGGACGCCGGGCCTGCCCCCCGTCCGGCGAGAGGCGGGAGAACCGGCTCCTTGGGATCTGTGATCATCGTCGGCATTTGGTTTGCGTGTGCGTCGGCCAGTGGGTGGTGCCGAGTAGCATCCGCCACTCGAGTCGGCGATCGCCCACGCTCGAGCGCGGGCAAGGCAGCGTCACAGGAGTTTGGAGAGGTCTGAGCGCACGATGTCCGCTCCGGCGCCACGAAGGTCGGCGCCCGTACCGCGGTCGACGCCGACGACGAGGCCGAAGTTGCCAGCTCGTCCTGCTTGTACGCCTGAGATCGCATCCTCGAGGATGACCGCATTCGCGGGCGCGACTCCGAGGAGTTCGGCTGCTTTGAGGAAGGTATCCGGTGCGGGCTTGCCAGCGAGCCCGAGCTGGGCCGCCTCGGTGCCCGAGACGATCGCATCGAATTGGTCGAGCAGTCCGACGCGCTGGAGGATGTCGCGACAGTTCTCGCTCGCTGAGACGACCGCGAGCTTCAGCCCGCGTAGGCGAGCGGCGCGCAGCAGCGCTACGGCATCGTCGTAGACGTCCACGCCTTGCTGGGTCAGCAGCTCGGTGAAGTAGCGGTTCTTGGCGTTGCCGACCCCGCACACCGTCGTGGCCGCGGGGCTGTCGCTGGGCTCTCCCCACGGCAGTTGGATCGCGCGCGAGCGTAGAAAGGCGTCGACGCCGTCATACCTGCGCTTGCCGTCGATGTAGCGCAAGTAGTCATCAGGCAGCGTGAACGGCTCGAATCTCCGCTCGTGCTCGGGTCCCCAGCGCTGCAGGAAGTCGTCCAGCAGCCGCTTCCACGCAGCCGCGTGGAGGATGGCGGTTCGGGTGATGACCCCGTCGAGGTCGAACAGCAGGGCACGCAGCCCTTGAATGTCAAGGCCACGCCCTGCATCCAGCGGATCCGGCTCGATCGCCATCTGCCTCCTCCTTGGGCACGCCAACTCGTCCCGCCATAAGTTAGCGCGCCGCAGGAGCTGGAGGAGATAGGCTGCGATGTTGTGCGAACGCGCACTATCGTCCTGCCTCCCGAGCACGTCTTCCCGACGGACGAGTGGCGCATTGTCGAAGCACGGTTCAGCGAGACCTACTCCGAGCGGTGCGAGACCGCGTTCGCGCTCTCGAATGGGTACGTCGGCGTCCGCGGCACCTTTGACGAAGGCGTGCCGGCGCACTCGCCCGGGGTTTTCGTTAGCGGCTTTCACGAGCAATGGCCGATCCTCCACGCCGAGGCGGCTTACGGGTTGGCTCGGACCGGTCAAACGATCGTGAGCGTACCGGACGCAACCGTCCTGCGACTCTATGTCGACGACGAGCCGCTGTTCGTTGCGACCGCGCGGATGCGGCAATACGCGCGTGTCCTGGACATGCGCGCCGGTACGCTGACGCGCGAGCTCGTGTGGGAGACCGCGGCGGGAAAGCGGGTCGTGGTGCGTTCCTGCCGGATCGTCTCGCTCGCCCACCGTCACCTGATGGCGATCATCTACGACGTCGTGCTGCCCGAGCACTCGGCGCCGGTCGCAATCTCCTCGATGATCGTGAACCGCCAGGACGTGCACCTGCTCAACGAACCCGGGCGTGGCCCGATCGCCGACCCCCGCCGCGGGACCCTGCTGCCGCACCGCGTGCTCAACGCCGAGGTCGTCAAGACGCACTCGGATCGGATGCTGCTGGGGTATCAGACCACCAACAGTCACATGACGCTCGGTGTCGGGGTCGACCATGTGCTCGAGACACCGACGGAAGTCGAGCTGAGCGTCGTCGCTCTCGAGGGCGACGTGGGCGAGGCCGTGCTGACCGCTGAAGCGCAGCCCGGTGTGCCGATCCGAATCGTCAAGTACATTACTTACCAGTCATCGCGCTCGGCTCCCTCCTCCGAGCTCGTGGCTCGCTGCGGACGCACCCTGGACCGCGCAATCCGCGAGGGACCCGACGCGCTGCTGTCCTCCCAGCGCAGCGAGCTTGATCGCTTTTGGGAGTCCGCGGACGTGGTTGTCGCGTCCGGTGAGGGAGCCCGGATGCAGCAGGCGATCCGCTGGAACCTGTTTCAACTCTGTCAGGCGACCTGGCGCGTGGAGGGAGCCGGCGTGCCCGCGAAGGGACTTACGGCACAGGCCTACGAAGGGCACTACTTCTGGGACACCGAGATCTACCTGCTGCCGTTCCTGTCCTACACGCAACCGAGGATCGCCTGCAACCTGCTGCGCTTTCGCCACAGCATGCTCCCGCGAGCGCGCGCCCGCGCGCGCGAGATCAACCACAACGGCGCGCTGTTCCCGTGGCGAACGATCAACGGCGAAGAGGCATCCGCTGCGTATCAGGCCGGTACCGCGCAATACCACCTCAACGCCGACATCGCGTTCGCGGTCCGGCGCTACGTGAATACCAGCGACGACGGCGAGTTCCTGACCGAGGCCGGCGCGGAGTTGCTCGTCGAGACCGCGCGGATGTGGGAAGACCTCGGGTTCTACGCCGATGACGGACGCTTTCACCTGCACAACGTGACCGGCCCGGACGAGTACACCGCGGTTGTCAACGACAACACCTACACCAACCTGA
>JBKQKK010000239.1:0-12708 GCA_052147535.1 Solirubrobacteraceae bacterium
CGATCCGTTTGCGACAGCGCTCGCGTCCGAGCCGCCTCCCAAGGCGCGAGTCAACGTTGACGCGCTCGACGGGCTCGCGGAGGCGTTCGGGGACCTCGCCGACCTCAAGTGCCGCTTCACGCTCGGCCACTCGCGCGGCGTGGCGCTACTGGCGTTCCGCATCGCCGGTGGCAAGATCGCCGAGGAGTGGACCGTCTGGGACGCGCTCGGGCTGCTGCAGCAGGTCGGGCGCGGTACCCGCGCCAGCCTAGCCGACACCGGCGTAGAGTTCTTCGCGAGCGGCGACGCGATTGAGGAGGCGCGATGGGGGCTGGCGAGACACTCGACTTGGGCGCCCTGGGGGTACAGGTACAGGTCCGCGCCAGCGACGAGTCGCAGCTGCAGTACGACGTGATCGGCAGCCCGCGCGGCCTGATCGTCCAGGAGCACGTGCACTCCTACCAGACCGAGCGCTTCGAGGTGCTATCGGGCGCGATGAAGCTCGTGCTCGCCGGCAGCGAGCACGAGCTCCGGACGGGCCAGGTGATGGAGGTCACCGAGCTTGATCGGCCACGTATCGTGTCCGGCGAGGTGCAGGGCGATCTGCGAGGACGCGGCACATGGACGCTCACACCCTCGCCCGAAGGGACGCACGTGCGCTTTGACTGGCGTGTGTACGCTGACCGGCCGCTGCTGCGCGCGCTCACGCCCCTGCTGCGGCCGCTACTGCGCTACAACCACAACTGGGCCATCGCCCGCGCTCGGCCTCGAACCATACGCGCGTTCGCATCCACCGCGCGAAGGCTGACGCGCCATCGACCCAGCAGCAGGTCAGCTATCTGAGCCGGTTCCGTGACCGTGCGCGGCAAGTCGGCGAGGAGCATGATCATCGAGTCGATGCTCGTCTCCGAGCGCCGTCGGCAAGGGCGCTACTGCGGCCGTTCCTGGGGTTGACAGCCCGGTGAATCATGATAGGCTCGATCTACATTGTGCTGATGGTCTGATGTGTCCCGGGATGGTTCCGCCTGGAGATCGCCCAGACCGATGTGTGGCAGGTTTCGGCAGGCGCATCAGCACTCTGTGGGGCGCATTGAAGTCCACTCTCGCCGAGCCACCGCCCACCACTGCATTGGGTGGTGGCTCTCTTCCCACTGTTGCGGCCAGGCCGGGTTGCGCCGGCCTGGCCACGACGGTCCTGGTCAGACCCGTGTGACGGCTGCGCGAGACATCGTTCATGCGACTCGCGTTCTGCTACGACGTCGGATGGGTGGAAAACTACTACCGATCGAGCACCACTCGCGACGATCACCGATCACCGGCGATCAGCGGAACGCCACGACCGGCGAGATCCGGGACCCCGCCGCTGACGCGCAAGACCTCGTCGTGTCCACGCCGGCGCAGGATGCTCGCGGCCAGTGCCGCGCGGGCGCCCGCCGCGCACGCGACTGCGAGCGTGCGCTGACCAGCCGGGAGCGCCTGGCTCCCATCACCCAATCTGTGTAGCGGGAGATGCGTGGACCCGGCGACGTGACCGGAGTGCCACTCGCCGTGGTCCCGGACGTCAACCAGCTGCAGCTCGCCCGCCGAGAGCAGCGCTGGGAGCTCCGCCGCTGCCAGCGCGCGCGAGCTGCTCACCGGGAGTCCGTCAGCGACCCACGCGTCGGGGTCTGCGACGGTCACGCCCACGACGCTCCATACGCCGGCGGCCCGCAGCAGGCGCGTGACTCGCTGCCCGCTTTCCCGCGTTTGCGAGAGGACCACGATCAGCTCCTCTGGCCGCGTCGCCCAGCCCGCGCGGTTGCCGAGGCCGCGGCCGCCGGTCGGCAGGTTCAACGCCCCGTCGATGTGGCATTGATCGAACAGCTCGGGGGAGCGCACGTCGAGCACACAGGCGCCGGCCGCGATCAGCTCCGTCAGTCCGCTGCGGTCGAGCTGGCGCACCGGATTTGGCTCCTCCGCGCCGTCGAGGTTGAACGTGACGACCTGCGGGACCCGCGACGGCCGCGGCGGCGTAGTACGCGTCAGCTCCCGTACGAATGCGTCTTCATCCGGGAGCGAGAGCTGCGGGTTGGTGCGCAGCTCATCGCCGATCGTGGAATGGGTCCGCTCGGTTAGCGTGCCGCTGCCGCACAGCGATGCACCCACATGCGCGGGCCAGACTTCAACGCTGTCGCCGAGCGCCGCCAGCCGCTTGACGGTTCCCCACAGCGCGCGCGAGCCCTCGACTGCGTCAACCGCCAGGTCCGGCCGCGCCAAGGCACCGATCAGCAGCGAGTCCCCGGACAGCAGCAGCGTCGGCGCACTCGCTTCGGTGAGCAAGAAGGCGAGGTGCTCCGGCCGATGTCCCGGCGTGGAGATCACCGTCAGCAGCACGGAGCCGATCGACAGGCTGTCTCCATCTCGAAGCCCCCTGGCTGCGGGGCGCTGCGGATCGGCGGGCACATGCGGCGCCGCTCCGGTTGCGCGCATCAGCTTCCTGCGGCCCGAAACGTGGTCGGCGTGGAAATGGGTCTCGAGCACGTGGTGGATCCTCGCGTCCGCTTCCGCGGCGACCCGAAGGTAGTCGTCGATCTCCCATTTCGGGTCCACCACCAGTGCCTCGCCGCGGGAGGCGACGAAGTACGACGAGCATCCCAGGTCCTCGTGCAGGATCTGACGGAAGAACACTCGATTCACCTCTCTGTTGCTCGATCACCGGACCCAGCGAGTAAAGCAAACCCAATTGAGTTAGTTGTGTTCACACATGAACTTCTTATGTTCAACGCGTGCGCCCGGCTCGGCTGGTCGGGTCGGTGGCTCGGCCTGCTGGCTCGCGCTAACCGGCCCGACTCAGCAGCCGCCGGGCGTGGCGCTGCGCCTGTGGCGGCAGGCCGGCGGCGTTCAGGCGTGCCGCGCGGAAGTGGTTGGACTCGGCGGGGAACTTGCGCGCCCGCGCGCGTCCGTCGATGCCGGCGTGCTCGCCGAGCACGCCGAGCGCGGTCTGAAGGTTGTCGGGCAGCACGAAGAACTCATCTGAGAGCTCGATCCGCTCCGCGATCCACTCCACGACCTGCCGGCCGACGGCCTCGGGGTCCGAGGCGGTCTCGAAGCGGTGGCGCAGGCGGGCGACGCCATAGGAGACGTGGCGCGCCTCGTCGCGCCGTGAGAGCAGCACGATCCGCCGCGTCGCCTCGTCGGGAGCGAGGTCGTAGACGATCTTGAAGATGTCGAGGATCTGGCCTTCGCCGAGGATGTCGACGAGCAGCGACGCTCGCTCGTAGTCATCGACTGCTGCCAGCGGCGCGAGGAAGCCATCGGTCTCGGGCCCGGTGGCCGACGGCCCGTGTCCGTTGAGCCATAGGCGTTTGACGCATACCTCTGCGTGGCGCGCTTCGTCCATCACCTTGCCCGATAGGAACAGCTTCACCTCCAGGAACGCCGGGTTGATCTGCGGCAGCCACACGGACGGGACGTGGTGGGCGACCAGTTCCTGTTGCAGCAACCAGGTGAAGATCTCGCAGGTCGCGTCTTCGAGGTCGTCGCGTAGGTGCAGTGCTGCATGCCAGGGGATGTCGAGGCTCGCGTTCCACTGGCTCGCGTTGGCCTGTTCGACGAGGTGCGCGAGCCTGGGCGTCCAGACCTGCTCGCGGCGGTTCACGGTCCACGGCATCGGCGGCAGCTCGCCGGAGCCGGGCGGCAACTCGTGCGTGCGCACCCGCAGCCCGGTGGCGGGAGCCTCCTCGGGCACCTCCCCGTACGGCGTCGCCAGCAACTTGTCCAGCGGGGCATCTCCGAAGCGAGCCAGCGGCGGCTCTGGCGCGCGCCGCGATCGCCGCGCCGAAGCTTGTCGGGGCTGTCGGGCGCGTCTTCGGCGATCCCGGTGAGCGTGTCGTCAGTTGTGCTCATCAAAGCTCTCCATGCCAGTCGCGCATGTGGTTGCGCACGTGATCGGGCAGCGCCTCATGCGGGTAGAAGGTGTCGTAGAAGCCCACGTCGAGATGCTGGGCCTGGTACCAGACCGTCATCAAGAACGGATCGATCGTCGCCGGAAAGCGGCCGTAGGTGTCCCAGATGTAGGTGCACAGCAGCTTGGTCGCCTCGATCGCCTCACCGGAGGGACGCGGAACCCCCGCCAGCGGCGAGGCGTCGCGCCACGGCAAGCGGTGCTGCTCGGGCGCGGCGAAGAAGCCGCTTGGTCCGAAGCGGCGGTCAAGCACGAACTCGACCGCGTCGGCCATCGACGCGTGAAACGGCGGCAGCGCGCCCTCGAACAGGCCCGGTAGACCGACTGGGACCAGCTGGCCGGCCGCGAACGGTGCATCGTCGGGCACGCGCGAGAATTGGAAGCCCAGGCCGCCGGCGGGGCCTTCGCCGCCGGCGGCGTGCCACAGCTCCTCCCCACCCATCGTCACGCGTCCCTTGCCGCCGGAGAACGGGTGGCCGCCGAGCCCCAGCGCCTGGGTGGCGATCAGCAGGTTTCCGATCACGAGGCCCTGCTCGACGCCGTTCATGTCGACCATCTGCCAGCGCTCGAAGTCCCACAGATCGACCGGGTGGGAGTCGTCGAACCAGCCGTCGCGCACGAGCGGGCGCAGCGGGTCGCCGCCGAGCTGCGGGTCGTGGATGTAGTAGCGGTGCGGCTCGTCGAAGTACAGCAGCATCGCGGTGATGCACTGGCGGGTCACGTCGGAGACCGGGATGAACAGCGTCGTCCCGGGAGCGTTGGCGATCCAGTGGTTGAGGCCGAACAGGTTCGGCGTGCGTCGGGGCACATCCAGGCGCCCGTCCGCCAGCCTGACCGCGCGCCGGTAGAGCTCGTGACGCTGTGGCTGGCGGGCGAGCTGGATGTAGCGCTCCGGTACGACGTCGCGCTGGGGCAGCACGAACACGCCGTCGTCGTTGGTCCAGAACAGCTCGGTTCCGTGCGTCGCGAGCGGGCTCGGATAGCTGCGCCCGGTGAAGCTGCCGAGCTTGTCGGCGCCGGTCGGCGCCCCGTGCGCGTCGGTGAACGGCCAGTCGTCGCGGGCCACGCCCGTGACACCCGTGCCCGCCGCCACGAGGATCGCCTCCTCGGCTTGCGCCAGCGGCACCGGATCGGCGTCCGAGCGGTAGGCGAGCGGTCCGGTCAGCTCGGCGCCAAGCGCGAACCGGCGCGAGCGGCGGCCGAAGATCGCGCGCAGCGCCGGAAAGGCGGCCGCCCGCCGCAGCGCGGCTTCGTTGCTCGACGGCCGCTCGGTGCGCGTCACTGAGGCGGACATCAGATCGAGGTCAGGTAGCGATCGCGGTCCCATTCGGTGACCGCGCTGAGGAACGTCTCCCACTCGTACTGCGCGAGCTTGGTGTAATCGTGAACGGCGTCCTCGCCGAGGATCTCGGTGATGACCGCGTCCGCGCGCGCCGCGGCGATCCCCTCGGCCAGGTTGCCGGGCAGCGGTTCGCCGGTGTCGTAGAGGTTCCCCTCTCCGGGCTCGCCCGGGCCGCGGGGATCACCCTCGAGTCCGGCGACGATCGCGGCCAGCGCGGCCGCGATCACCCAGTGCGGCTCGGCGTCGGCGGCTCCGGTGCGCAGCTCGATCCGGGTTGCCGACGGTGTCTCGATCAGCGAGCGGATCGCAACCGTGCGATTGTCATGCCCCCAGGTGCGGGTCGAGGGCGCGAACGACAGCGGCGTGAAGCGCTTGTAGGAGTTGACCGTCGGAGAGCCGTACAGGACGATCCCCGGCAGGTGCTCGAACAGGCCCGCGATCGCCCGCTTGTGCAGCTCGTTCTCGCCGTGGCCGTCGGGCGCGAACACCGGCTCGCCGTCGCGCCATAGCGACACGTGCAGATGCATCGAGTTGCCGGCCTGGTCGCCGAACGGCTTGGCCATGAAGGTCGCGATCGCACCCGCCCGGCGGGCGAGCTCGCGCACGCCGTACTTCAGCCGCGCGGCCTGGCCGGCGGCGGCCAGCGCGCGTGTGTGCTGGAGGTTGACCTCGACCTGCCCCGGCCCGTACTCGGTCTCGGAACCCTCCAGATCGACGTAGCCGGTCAAGCCGCTGACGATCGTGTCGAGCGCCGGTTCGAGCTCTAGAGCCTTCTGCAGCGAGTATGCGTGGACCCCTTCGGACAACGGGCTGCCGTCTTGCTTGAGCAGGTGAAACTCGATCTCGACCCCCACCTCGGCCTCGTATCCGAGCGCCGCCAGGCGCTCGGATACGCGCCGCAGAACGCTGCGCGGAGCGGTGCGCGCGAGCTGGCGGTCGTGGCCGTAGAGGTCGCAGATCACCTGGCCGACGCCGCGACGCCACGGGACCGGCCGGTAGCTGTCGAGGTCCGGGATCGCGTACAGATCGGGGAAGCCGGTGTCCCAGCTGGACCAGCGCAGGCCGTCCTTGACGTCACCGGTCACGTCCCAGCACAGGACCGCATCGCAGAACGCGAAGCCCGGACCCTGCGCGCGCTCGAGGAACCCGTCGGCGGTGATCCGCTTTCCGCGTGGGTGCCCCTGATGGTCGTTCCACAGGATCTCGACCTCGCGAAGCTCGCCGCGGGCCAGCGCGAGCTCCAGCGCAGCTCGCCCGCTCGCGGCGCCGCTCTCCGTGCGGCTGCTCGAGTTGTTGGCGGATGGGTTTGCTTCGATCAGGCTCAAGTTCGTTCTCCTACGGGTATCAGATGCGTGGAATGAGACGCGACGCGCGAGGCGAACGCGTCGAACAGACGGAAGCCGGCGGCGCCTGAGCGACCTGCGTGGCGGGCGCCTTCGTGCATCAGCCGCCCCAGATCAACGCCTGCCAGCGCCAGCCAGCGGACGCCGCTCGGCCTCGCGCCCCACATCTCGGCGACCTCGGGGGTCACCTCTGGATGGAACTGCACCCCCAGATGCGGACCGGCCAGAAAGGCCTGTGGTCCGAAAGCGTTGCGCGCGATCTCGGTCGCGGTGCCCGGCAGCACGAACACGTCCTCGTGCCACGCGAACCACGGCCCGTGATCGACGATCTCCGGCATCAGCGAGCCCACCGAGATCCAGCCGATCTCCGGATGGCGGGCGCGCTCGATCGAACCGCCGAGCGCGACCGCCAGCGCCTGCGCGCCGAAGCAGATCCCGAGGATCGGCACGTTTGATCGGTCCGCCAGGCGCAGCCAGTTCAGCTCGCGATCGACCCAGGGCGGCTTGCCGAGGCCGGCGCTGTGGTCGCTACCGAGCGTGATCGCGAAATCGAACTCGCCTGGGGCCGGTAGCTGCTGGGCCCGATCCGCGCGCACGACGACCAGCTCGATCGCTCGCAGCCGGGCCCAATCGGAGACCAGCGCCGGGGGCGCGTTGCGCTGATGCTGGAGCACAAGCGCCCGCCGGCCGCGGGACATTTCACGCCTCCTCGTGCACGAACCGCCCGACCGCCTCGTAACGCACGGTGTCGCGCGCGCGGAACCAGAGCGCGGCGCCGACGCCGAGCAGGAAGATCGCCAGCGCGATCCATGGGATCGCCTCCACGAACACGTTGTTCACCCCGGCGAGGGTTTCTCGGTTCTTGAGCAGCAGGAAGCAGGAGAACACCATCAGCCCGCCGCCGAGCAGTGGCGCGACGAGCGTCTTCCACGGGTGGAAGTGCGCACGCTCGACGGTCCAGAAGTAGCGCACGATCGCAAACGAGGTAAGCGCCTGCGCGGCCAGGATGCCCAGCACGCCGAGCAGCGGCGAATAGGTGCCGAGCTTCGTGAGGGCCCCGAGCGGCGAGGAGTCCTGAACCGTGAACACGGCGACGTAGATGCCGACCACGACCGCGAGCGTGATCGCCGCGACGTGCGGCGTGTTGTGCTTGCCGTGCGTGCGCCCGAGCGCGGACGGGAGCAGCCGCTCGCGCCCGAGCGCGAACACGTAGCGCGCGGAGGTGTTGAAGAACGCGAGCTGGCAGGCGAACGAGCTCGTGATGATCAGGATCTTGAACGCATCGGTGAGACTGACGCCGAAGTAGCGGCCGGTGAGTGGGTAGTAGGCCGAGATGTACGTGCCCTTGAACTGCGCGTTCACGGCCTGGCTGACATGGTTGGTGCCCCAGCCAACGACGAACGCCCAGGTGACGAACACGTAGACGACGCCGAGCACGAACAGCGTGGCGAATGTCGCCACGCCGGCGATCCTCTTCGGCTGGCGTGACTCCTCGCCGTAATTTGGCGCCATCTCGAAGCCGACCCACGACCAAAAGGCGCCGAACAGCGCGACCCCGGGTGCAGCGGCGCCGAACACCTTGATCGCCGAATGGTTGTTGAACAGCTTCAGCGGGTTCAGCGGCGCCGCGGTGAGGCCGTGAGCGCCGCCGGCGAACGTGATCGCGAAGCCGAGGATGAGGGCGCCGAGCACCTCGGCGATGAAGAACACGCCGAGGATCCGCGCCGTGATCTTGATGTCGAACCACGCGAACAGGACGTCGACGATCAGCGCAAAGGGCATCAGCAGCCACACCGGGATGCTGACGTGCAGCCAGCTGTTGATCGTCGTGTTCGCGAAGTAGGCGAACACGCCGAGCAGCGCCGCGACGAGAACCGAATACGACATCGTGACGAGGGCCGCGGTGCCGAGGCCGAACACCTGGCCGAAGCCGTGCGAGACGAACGAGTAAAAACCTCCGGCGGTCGTTACGCGGCGGCTCATCTCGATGTAGCCGACCGTGAAGATGAGGAGCATCACCGTGGCGACAAGGAACGCGGACGGCCCGGCCCAGCCGGACCCCAGGACGACCACGGGGGTGTTGAAGAGCAACGCCGTCATCGGCGCCGCGGCGGTCGCAATGCAGAAGAACAGCGCCGTCAGCCCGAGCGCATTGCGCTTCAGCACCGTGCTCGTCCTCCCTTCCGGACTTACTACCTCCACGTCTTCTTTGACAAGGCTGCTCATGGTCGTCCTCCTGGGTCAACTTGCGGGGTTCAGCGGACGCATTAATACCAAACTCGATCGACTTTCTGGTAATTAATGAGAGACCGGTGATGATACGCAGTCCGGCCTTGCGAGCCAGCTTCCCGTTAAAGTCGATGGATATAGTCGCATTAACGAAATCGGATGAGCTTGAACCTGGAGGTCGACGACCGTGGCTGACCCTTTCTCGCTGCCCTTGGAGTGGATCCCGGAGGAGAACCGGCTCCTGGTCGACTCGATCAGGAGCTGGGCGAATGAGGACGTGATCCCGGTTCGCCGGCAGATCGACGAGGACTGGGATCGGCACGAGCTGTGCCGGCCGCTGCTCGAGAAGCTGTGCGTAGAGCACGGCTACCAGTGGGCCGCCTGGCCGGCGGCGTACGGCGGCGGCGGGATGAGCGCCGTCGCCTCCGCGATGTGCCTGGAGGAGATGTCGCGCGCTGACTCCGGACTGGCGACCGCCGAGAGCTGCTCGGTCTGGGCGGTCTCACCGATCGCGGGACCGTTCGAGAACCGATGGTTGATGGAGCGCTTCGCGCCCCGGTTTCTGCAGACGGACCGCTGGTACGTCGGCTCGGCGGCGATCAGCGACGGGCGCAGCGGCTCCGACGTCGAGAACATCGATGGCACCCAGGGGCGTCACATCGCCACGACGGCGCGGCTCGACGGCGACGAGTGGGTGATCAACGGCCACAAGCTCTGGCCGACCAACTCCGGCGGAGCCGCCGATCTGTTCTCCGTGTTTTGTACCACGGATCCGGCAGCGGGCGACGAGGGCTTCGCGATCATCTACGTAGCCGCCGACACGCCGGGCGTCACGCAGGGCAAGCCCTACCGCAAGGCCGGCATGTCGGGGGACTGGAACAGCGACGTCTGGTTCGACAACGTGCGCGTCCCGCGCGAGTACCGCGCCCACGGACCGGGCACCGACGCGCTCGCGGCGCGGGCCTTCATCGCATCCGGCAACGTCGGCACCGCCGCCCAGTGCATCGGCGTGATGCGCAACATCTACGAGCTGCTCAAGGACTGGTGCGACACGCGCGTGGTCGGCGGCAAACCGCTCAAGGAGCACACGATCACCGCCGCCGTGCTCTCGGACATCGTCGTCGCGATCGAGACGAGCCGCGCCGACACCTACCTGAAGGCGAGAATGCTCGACCGACCCGACATCTACGGGCCCCGTCACACCCAGGAGATGCTCGCCCGCACCCGAGTCACCAAGCTCTACGCCTCCGACCAACTCACCCGCGTCGCAAACAAAGCACTCGACCTGATGGGATCCTTCGGCTACGCACGCGAGGGCGACCTCGAAAAGCACTGGCGCGACTCCAAGATCCTCAGCATCTGGATGGGAGGCCGCGCACTCCCCCAACTCGACATCGCCCGCTGGTACTTCGATGCCCACACCTATTGAGCTCACCGTTGACGGCCGCGCAGAGCACGCCTACATGGTCGGATGCAATAGCCGTCGAGGCTCGACCTCTGATGAGTCCTTGTGTCGCGTCATGATGCTCGTGATGCGGCTGAGGAGCTCGTCGTTGTCGCTGGTCGTTCGATACTGATCCGCATCGGCGGCTTGGGAACGGTCTGCGGTCACGGCTCGTATTCAGCGGTAGCTTTCGCCGGGACCGGTGTTGTGCGGCCGATGACATCTTTGGTGCGCGCCATGCGCGCGTCATGTGCGTCGCGAACAGCAGCAGTGCCGCCACGAGGATCCCAGCTGAATTGGAGTGCGCAGCGTGGGCGGCGTATTACCGGCGCGCATGAGAGCGGTTACCGCGCCTTGATTGCGGCCGGGGCGAGGGTGGGCTGTTTGGGCGGTGTCCTCGGATCCGCGGTAGTGCTCGACTTTGCCGTCGCGGAAGCGCCAGTAGTGGTGCAGATGCCGCCGGTCGCGAGCCGCTGTCGCACGAGTGCGGCAGCGCCGCACTGGGTCGCCCAAGTCGTGCAGGCAGTCGAACATCGCCACGAAGTCGTAGCCGTCGCCCAGATACTCCTTGGCGGTGGCGACCTCGAAGCGGACACGCCCGTTAAGTCCGGCTTGCGACGCGGCGGCGCGATGTGCTCGATCGACGCTCGGTGGTAGTCGAAGCCGACGAACTCCGAGCGCGGGAACGCCTGCGCCATCAGGATCGTCGAGGTGCCGTGGCCACAGCCGACATCGGCAACCAGCGCCCCCTGCTCGAGCTTGGCTTGGACGCCGTGCAGGATGGGATCCAGGACGAGGTCAGGTTCGGCGGCGTAGCCGGGGCGGAAGAAGCGCTCGGTGCCGCTGAACAGGTCGTGGAGGTGCTCGTGCCAGCCCACGCCCCTCGCCCGTTGCGGAACGCCTCGGCGATCCGGTCTGCGTCCTTGGTCAGTGCGGTCGCGACCTGGAACGCGCCGGGCACGAACGCCGGGCTGCCTTCCGGCGCGAACGCGAGCGACTATTCCGGGGAGAGGAAGAACGCGTCCCGCTCCGGGTCGGTCGACATATTCGGTTGATTCCGTGTCGTCGCGATGGGCGCGGTCAGCGGTTCACTTCTCGTCCCAGACCTGGACGACGGTCTGGCCGGAGATCAGGCCGTCTGCAAGTTCGAGCACGGTCGCGCAGAGCACGCTCGTGCCGTCCGGGTAGCGGCAGGACTGGGTGTATGCCGCGCCGGTGTCGTCCTTGACCTTGTGCTGGACGGAGTGGGTCATGTCGCGGCTGTAAGTGTCCTCGAGCCAAGCCTTGATCTCTGCGCGGTCGTGCAGCACCCGCGGCGAGCCGGGCTGAGTGATCTTGTCCGCGATCGTGACCGTCGCGTCTGGGGCATACATCGACAGCTGCGTCGATGCGTCTCGCTCTTGGGCAGCACGGGCGAAGCGGTCGAGATCAAATGTGGTTGTGGTGCTCATGGCTTCCTCCTTGTTCGATTTGCTTGCCATCTGCGGACAAGCTCGCAGCGGGCCGTCTCGAGGACGTCAAACACGCGTCAAAGAGACGCCGGGTACCGCGTCAAACCCGATCAGGGTTTCCCGATCGAGCGTGGATTGCGCGCCTGCCTGGTCGCCGATGGACTCGCGCGGGCGGTGGAGCTCGATCCGCCGGACCATCGCGCCAGGCTCCTGGCGTCGCTGCTGCGGGCGATCGGGGACGGGCACGCGAGCGAGATCGCTGTGGCGGTCGCGCGACGACATCGCGTTCGAGCGTTTGCGGGTGACGTTCGATCCAGGTGACGTGACTGTTGCCGGCGCGTCCCGCAGCCCGGCAACCGCGGTCCGCGCGGCCTGGCGCTCGCCGGCATCACCCCTCGGACCTGTCTGAGCGCGCAACCGCTCCCGTCAGACCGCGGATTGCGCGCTCGGCCACGAAACCCGTGCTCGAGCGAGCAAGCGACCCGCGCGCGAGCCGGTTTGCTCGCTCGAACATGCCGCCAGCTGGCCGCGCGCCGACCGCGCCGACCGCGCCGACCGCGCCGCCAGCTTTCGCCGTTGGCCCACCAAACCCGCGCCACCCACGAATCCGCTCTCAACATAGAAACCGGAGGCGACTGTGCCCCAACACGCCCGACCTCGGCACGACACCACAACACTCGCCGTCACCCTCAGGCAGACCCCGCGAGTCCCGCTCCAGTCACGACACCATCGCTAGCTCACCCACTGAGCCGCCACCCCCTGAACAGTTTCCGGCGAAGAGTGTTGTAGGCACGGACTCACACGCGCGCAAGTAACGACGTTGCGGGGGACGCCGCCTCGGTCATAGTAGCCATCTGCTTCTCTTTCCTCCGGACTCCTCGCGTCGGGATCCGCAGGGCGCGGGCCGCGTGAGAGAGGCCCGGCAACGCTAGCGGCGATTTATCGATCGACTAGCGGTGCGTGCGCCGTGTCGCCAA
>JBKQKK010000240.1:0-4404 GCA_052147535.1 Solirubrobacteraceae bacterium
CCAACGGTTTGTATTTGTCGCTGTCCGCTTTGGGCGGCTCATGAACCGTCGGTCTTTGTGCAGGCAGTCCGCCGGCTTATGCTTGTTCGAGGTCGCTCATGGAGAACGTGCCGTCACTCCAGTTGGAGGCGAGCTCGAGCTGGTGCTGGTCGGCGACGACGTCGGCGATCGCCGCACGCAGCGCCTCCTCGGTCAGATACCAGTCCGACAGCTGCGCCAGCTCCGCGTACCTGAACGAGGATTTGGCAGCGATCCCGTGCAACCCGAGGTTGGTCGCATAGGCGATCAGGACGGCGAACAGGCGGGGCAGGAAGTCGAGCATCCTGCGCCGCGCGCCACCGGCGTGCACAAAGTGCTCGGCAAACCCGATCCAGCTGTTGACGTCGATCAGCGGGTCGACGAGCTCGACGAGCGGGATTCGCTGCTCGATCTGGTCATCCAGCCATGCGACCTCGGGTGGCAGCCACAGCTTCTCGACCGGGTCGGCGATCACCTTTCCGTTCTCGATCCTCTCGGGCGCCGAGCTGCTCGAGCAGCTCGAAGCGAGCGATCTGCTGCGTGATCAGCGGCTCCGAGACCCGGCCGTGCGGCTGCTCGCGCAGCCACACGATCGCCGCCACGCCGAGCCGTTCGTCGAGGACCAGCAGGCGATCAAGCTTGCGCTTGCGTCGCTCATCCAGCTGCCACGCCAGCAGGTCAAACACCGTTGCGACTTGAACAACTGCCGAGACAGCCCTTCTAACGGCAGGCCACGCCTGCCGCTCACGGAGGACACCCAGGACCGCCCCGCGAAAAGCACAAGAGCGTCCACTCCGCGAGCGTAAGCGCCAGTGCCCGGCCGTCACTTGCGCTGCGTGTGTTGCCCGTCGGCCGCGCCGTCATCGGCGCAGTGCGTGCGGGCTCCAAGCCGTCCCGAAGCCGCGAAAGGCGCCGGGCGGGCGCAGTGGATCGGGCCCGCCCGGCTGGGGGACGCTCGTCGGCGTGCGATACAGGAGGATGCGACGAGCCGGGACTTTGGGGGGATGTCGGGAACCGAGTTACGTATGGACCCCTGGCTGTTGTTGGGAACCGCACGCTAATCCAGGAGTTGTCAGATGCGCGCCGGTTAGGGTGCCGTCCACAGTTGAAACCCAACTTCCAGCGCTCAGCAGCTGGTTAGCTTCAAGTCGTGTGATGTGGCGTCAGGGATATAGCTTGTCGCCGGATATTGCGTTTCAGGCCCTGTTCAAAGCTGACGATTCGTCTCGCCGCGTGGCCGGGTAGGCGCTTGGACTCAGACCTTGGCGGTCCTGGGTAGGGTTTGCGGACATGAACCAGACGACTAATGCAGAAGGCGACGTGGGTTTGGTGCTGGGTGGCGGCGGGGCGCGTGGGGCGTACGCATCCGGGGCGTTGTCGGTGCTGCTGCGCGAGCTCAAGGATCAGGTGCGGGTGATCGTCGGGACGAGCGCTGGCGCGCTGATCTCGGCGTATCTGGTGGCGAATTGGCAGCGTTCTGTTGAGGAGGCGATCGACGACGGGCTTAGGTTCTGGCGCGATTTGCGATTCGGGGACGTGTTCGCACCGCTGGTCGCGCTTGGCGGGGCAGCTCGCTTTATGCGCTACGTCGGCGAGTTTCTGCCCGTCAGCAGCCTTCACACCCCGTCGGTGCTGCACCCCGAACCGCTGGAGCAGACGCTTGGAAGGCTGGTGGACTTCGACCAGTTGGGCGAGAACATCCGCGAGCAGCGGCTAGCGCTTGGGGTCGTCGCAACCCCCGCGCACAGCAACAGATCGGTTGTCTTTCACCAGGGCGGGATCCCGCGGCACCGCGAGGACCCGTTGCGGAGCATCGAGTACGTCGAGACCCCCAAGCTGGGCACAGAGCATCTCCTGGCCTCCTCGGCGATCCCCGCGCTGTTCCCCGCCGTGCGCGTGACGACGCCCGAGCCGGCTGCCGGCTGGTACTTCGATGGTGGTCCGCGCCTGAATACGCCGATCAAGCCGGCGCTATGGCTTGGGGCCGAACGGGTGATCGTGATCGCGCTCAATTCCGTGGCCCCGAGCCGGACCGCGGCGCCCGCGCACCAGCCCGACTTCTACGTCGGGGCTGCGCACCTTCTGCACACCGCGCTGGGCGACCCGCTGTCCCAGGACATCCGCACGCTGGCCAACACAAACGCGCTGATCGCGGCCCGGGCCGCTCGCGAGCAGCGGCGGACTGGCGCCGGCCTCGCCGCGCCCCAAGAGCAGCCAAACGCCTCGGACGAGCCGGTCCATCCGGTGCCTTACATCTTTATCGCGCCCGAGGATCCCTCCGCGATCGGCGAGATCGCCCGCCGCGTCTACCTCGAGCACTACAAGCGCCCCTGGAAGGCCGGTGCACGAGATCTGTGGCTGCTGGGCAAGATCCTCGACGGCGGTGCCGACGCGATGCACGGCGAGCTCTTGAGCTACGTCTTCTTCGCCGGCGAATTCGCCGAGGAACTGATCCAGCTCGGCCAAGCCGACGCGCAGCGCTGGGTCAACGAGCACCCCGCGGACCTCTGGCAGCTCGATCCACTACCCGATTGGACCCAATCGCGAGCCGCGACGCAACTGCCACCACCCCGAGCATGACCGCTGCCAGCTTGCCCTCGTTTGAGATCCGTGTCAACAGCCCCAAAGTAAACGGCTCCGAGATTCCCTCGCCCTCGCCCTCGCCCTCGCCCTCGGCGAGCGGCGCCGCCTGTGCGCGTAGATGCGAGCGTTATGACGCGAATGGAACGCGATGCTCTCCTAAACGGGCGCGCAGCCACGAGCTCCGCTAGTTGCGCGCGGCCGAGGCGAGCATGGGCACCTGAGCATCGAAGGGGATAGGCTCCGATCTTGTGTTAAAGCGCGCGTTCGTTCTGCCTCCCGAGCACGTCTTCCCGACGGACGAGTGGCGCATCGTGGAAGCGCGGTTCAGCGCGTCCTACGCCAAGCAGTGTGAGACCGCGTTCGCGCTCTCGAATGGGTACGTGGGTGTCCGCGGCACCTTTGACGAAGGGATGCCGGCGCACTCGCCCGGAGTGTTCGTGAGCGGCTTCCATGAGCAATGGCCGATCCTTCACGCCGAGGCGGCTTACGGACTGGCGCGGACCGGTCAGACGATCGTCAACGTGCCGGACGCAACACTGCTTCGGCTCTACGTCGACGACGAGCCGCTGTCCGTAGCGATCGCGCGGATGCCGCAGTACGCGCGCGTTCTCGACATGCGCGCCGGGACGCTGACGCGCGAGCTCGTGTGGGAGACCCCGGCGGGAAAGCGGGTCGTGGTGCGTTCCTGCCGGATCGTCTCGCTCGCGGACCGTCACCTGATGGCGATCATCTACGACGTCGTGCTGCCCGAGCACTCGGCGCCGGTCGCAATCTCCTCGATGGTCGTGAATCGCCAGGACGTGCACCTGCTCAACGAACCCGGGCGTGACCCGATCGCCGACCCCCGGCAGGCGACCCTGCTGCCGCACCGCGTGCTCAACGCCGAGGTCGTCAGGACGCACTCGGATCGGATGCTGCTGGGGTATCAGACCACGAACAGTCACATGACGCTTGGTGTCGGAGTTGACCACGTGCTGGAGACATCGGCAGACGTCGAACTGAGCGTCACGCTTGACGGCGACGTGGGCGAGGCCGTGCTGACGGCGGACGCCCAGCCCGGCGTGCCGATCCGGATCGTCAAGTACATCACTTACCAGTCGTCGCGGTCGGCCCCGTCGGCCGAGCTCGTGGCTCGCTGCGGACGCACTCTGGACCGCGCGATCCGCGAGGGACCCGACGCGCTGCTGTCCTCCCAGCGCTCCGAGCTTGATTGCTTTTGGGAGTCCGCGGACGTGGTTGTCGCGTCCGGTGAGGGAGCCCGGATGCAGCAGGCGATCCGCTGGAACCTGTTTCAGCTTTGTCAGGCGACCTGGCGCGTGGAGGGAGCCGCCGTGCCCGCGAAGGGACTTACGGCACAGGCCTACGAAGGGCACTACTTCTGGGACACCGAGATCTACGTGCTGCCGTTCCTGTCCTTCACGCAGCCGCGGATCGCCTGCAACCTGCTGCGCTTTCGCCACAGCATGCTCCCGCAGGCGCGCGCCCGCGCGCGCGAGATCAACCACAACGGCGCGCTGTTCCCGTGGCGAACGATCAACGGCGAGGAGGCATCTGCCTCCTATCAGTCCGGTACCGCGCAGTACCACCTCAACGCCGACATCGCGTTCGCGGTCCGGCGCTACGTGAACGCCACCAACGACGGCGAGTTCCTGGCCGGGGCCGGCGCGGAGTTGCTTGTCGAGACCGCGCGGATGTGGGAAGACCTCGGGTTCTACGCCGATGACGGACGCTTTCACCTGCACAACGTGACCGGCCCGGACGAGTACACCGCGGTTGTCAACGACAACACCTACACCAACCTGA
>JBKQKK010000241.1:0-6202 GCA_052147535.1 Solirubrobacteraceae bacterium
CAGCGCCAAGCAGCTCGAGACGGTGCGGCTCGTCGCGCAGGGTCTCACCAACAGCGAGATCGCCAAGCGGATGTTCGTCTCCGAGGCGACGGTCAAGTGGCACGTCAAGCAGATTCTCGCCAAGACGGGCTCGGCTAACCGCACCGAAGCGGTCGCGCGCGTGCTCGGCGCGAGCCCTCAGAGAATGGACCGCAGCAGCTGACGCTCGGCGGTCGGCGCCGGGCGTCCGTGGTGATTGCCCTGCCCGTAGTCGACGCCGAGATCGGTCAGTAGCTGCGCGGTTTCCCTGTCCTCGACGTACTCGGCGATCGTCCGCTTGCCGAGGCCGTGCGCGATCGCCACGAGCGCCTCGATCACGATCCGATCGCTGGTGTCCTGCCGGCAGTTGCGGATGAACTCCCCGTCGATCTTGAGGAACTCGAACGGCAGGTGCTTGAGGTAGTAGAAGGTGCCGAATCCCGTTCCGAAGTCGTCCAGCGCGAGGCGGCAGCCGAGCTCGTTGAGGCGCTCGGCGAACCGCAGTGCCTGGGTGATCTGTCGGACCGCTGCGGTCTCCGTGATCTCGAGGATCACCCTGCTGGGCTCGATGCGGGTGCGCCTGAGTTCGTTCTCGATCAGCTCCAGCAAAGTCGCTTCCCCGACTGACCGTCCCGAGATGTTGACGTGCAGCGGAAGCTCGTCGCCGGAGATCGTGCTGTCGGCCAGCAGCCCGAACGCCTGTCCGATCACCCACGTGTCGATCTCCTGGATCAGATCAAGTCGCTCGGCGATGCTCAGCAGCGATCCCGGCGGGAGTAGCCCGCCGTGCTCGTCGCGCACGCGAATCAGCAGCTCGTGCGCGGCGACAGCACCGGTTCGGTAGTCGATGATCGGCTGCGCGAGCAGCGTGAAGCGGTCCTGCTGCAGCGCCGCACGGATCTGCCGCACGCCCTTCATCTGACCTGTCATCAAGCCCTGGTCGCTGTCGTCGCTGTGGTAGATCGCGGCCTGGTTGCGTCCCGCGTTCTTGGCGTCGTACATCGCCAGCTCGGCGTTTACGAGCACCTCCTCGCCGGTCAGGGACGCCCTGAAGGTCTCGATCCCGACGCTGGCGGTGATCCGGCCCGCGGCCGGTTCAAGCGCCGTGTTAGCAGGGTCAGAGAGCATGCTGAGGAGGTCCACCGCGACGCTGCACGCCGCGCTCTGATCGGCGCTCGGGAGCAGCACCGCGAACTCGTCGCCGTCGAGCCGCGCGAGGACGGCGTCGGGACCCAATCGTGGTGCGATCAGACTCGCGATACGTCTGATGATCTGGTCACCGGCGCGGTGGCCGAGGCTGTCGTTGACGTACTTGAAGTGGTCGAGGTCGAGCAGCAGCAACGCGCCTTCGGCTTCACCCCTGCGGACGCTGGCAGCACGCACCTCGAGCGCGCGCGTAAGGCTCTGGCGGTTCAGCGCTCCGGTCAGCACGTCGTGGTCGGTCAGATCCTGCAGCCGGTCCTCGAAGCGCTTGCGTGCGCTGATGTCCTGCGCTTGGGCGATGAACCGCAGCGGCTGTCCGTCGCGACCGCGGATCAGCGTGAGTTGCAACGCGACCCAGATCGAGTGGCCCAGTGCATGCACGAAGCGCTGCTCGCTTGTGTGCAGCGCAAGCTGCCCGGCACGGATCGACGCCAGCGCCTCAAGCGCGGCGCCGGCATCGTCTGGATCGACGATCTCCTGCAGCGTCATCCGCTCGAGCCGATCCGTGCTATGGCCGGTGATCCGGCACAGCGCCTCGTTGACCTTTGCGATCCGCATGTCAACTTCCAGCAGCGCCATCCCGATCGGGGCCTGCTCGAACGCGCCCCGGAAGCGCTCCTCGGCGTAGACCAACGCGTCCGCCGAGCGCTTGCGCTCGGTGATGTCACGGGCCACCGACGATGCCCCGACGACCTCGCCACTGCCGTTGCGGATCGGCGAGATCGTGAGCGCGACATCGATTTCGCGCCCGTCCTTGCACCGCCGCTTGGTCTCGAAATGGTCGATGCTCTCGCCGCCGGCGAGCCGTCCGAGGATGCTCGCGATCTCCCTCCGCTGCCGCCTGGAGGGCCCGAGCAGTGAGATGTGCTGGCCGACCGCGTCGGTCGCGGCGTAGCCATACATGCGCTCCGCCGCGGGGTTCCAGCTGGTGATCCTGCCCTGTAGCGTCTTGCCGATGATCGCATCGTCCGAGGACTGCACGATCGCCGCCAGATGGGCGGTCGTCTGCTCGACGCGCCGCCGCTCGGTGATGTCCTGGAAAGTGCCGATGTAGCGTCCGGCGTGATCGGGGTCGCTGCGCCCGACGAGCCGTACGGTTCGCTGGGCGCCGTCTCCGGCGATGATGCGATGCTCGAGCTCGAGCTCGGCCCCGCTGCTGAACGCCCGCGCCAACGTCGCCGATACGGTGTCCCGATCCTCGCAGTGCACGTACGCCAGCGCCTCTGTCTGGCACGCCGGGCCGAGGTTCGGATTCCGTGCGTAGATCTCGAACATCTGCGGGGACCAGGTCGCGATCTCGAGCGCCGGATCCCAGGTCCAGGATCCAACCCTCGCCAGCCGTTGCGCCTGCTCCATGTCGGCGAGCGCCTGCGCGCGCTGACACTCGATGCGCGTGCGCTCCTTTAGGCCCACCCGTCCCTTGGCTCGGTACATGGCGGCGTCGGCATCGCGTAGCAATGCCTCGGGTGTCGGGCTGATCGTGCTGATCGCGACGCCGATGCTGGCGCGCACGTTGCTGCTGCGCCCGCTCAATGTCACCGGCGCATGGAGTGAGCGACCGACGCGCTCGACGACGGCCGCGGTCTCCGCGGCGTCACGCAGATCCTCGCATACGACCACGAACTCGTCGCCGCCGAGTCGCGCGACCATGTCGGCGCCGCGCATCGCGCCGCTCAGCCGCCGGGCGACCTCGACCAGTATCTCATCGCCGGCGTCGTGGCCAAGCGAGTCGTTGACGAGCTTGAAGTCGTCGAGGTCGATGAACAGGACTGCGACGTGCCCGCGCCGGCGTCCCGCGCGCTCGATCGCCTGAGCCAGATTGGCCACCAGCAGGGTCCGGTTCGGAAGCCCCGTCAGTGGGTCGTGCAGCGCGTGGTGGGTCAGCTGCGCCTCGGCGTGCTTACGGGCGCTGATGTCGATTACCTGAAAGATGCAGTGAGTCGCCGAGCCGTCCGGATCGCGGGCAACGGACGCGAAGATGTGAACCCAGCGCTCGCCACCGCCGATGTGGCGGAACTGCTTCTCGGCCTCCCACCGATCGAGCTCGCCGTCAGCCATGCGCTTGAGCACCGCCGTGGTTTCGTCTTCGCGCTCGCTCTGGTTGATGATGCGAAAGTTCGCGCCGATCAGCTCGCTCTCGCTGTAGCCCGTGATCCGGCACATCGCGGCGTTGACGCGCTGAAAGCGCGCGGCCTGCTCCCCGTTCAGTGCGACCAGCGCCATCCCGATCGGCGCCTCATCGAATGCCAGCCGGAAACGCTGGTGACTTTCACGCAGGGCAAGCTCGGCCTTGCGTCGTTGCTCGAACGATCCCGGGTTGCTGGTGTCGCCTCGTGCGCGCCTAAAACTCGCGCTCTCTCGCCCCATGTCGGCGGATTGTGTCGGTGTGGTTGCGCCGTTACAACTATCCGGCGGGCAGTCCAATACTACTCAACTGGCTAGTCTTAGCCCACTCTCTGCGGAAATTGTGAAGGCTTCTGCGGAAATTGTGAAGGGCGCTGAGTGATCGCGGGCCGCTGAGCGGTCGCGAACCGCGGCTTGCGAGCCTCCACTAGTGAAGGCTCGCAAGCGGGCCGATATTCGGTGCAGCACCGAACGTCTCGAACGCCCGAAAATGAGAAAAAAGTCGATGCCGGGGCCCGTGGAAGTCCGAGGAGCCGGTGCTCAGCAGCCCGTTGCGCTCGCAGTGAGCGGCGAGCAGCAGCGTCTGATCGCGCGTGTGCGTCGCGTAGAAGGCCTCGACGCCTTCGAGTCCGGCGGCTGCGAAGCGGTCGATCGTGGCGAGGACCTCGCTCGGCTCGCTCACATCCCAGAACGGGTGGGCCCAGACAGCGATCCCGCCGGCGGCGTGGATCAGGTCGATCGCCTCCGCCACAGACGGCGCCCGGCGCGGCCGGAAAGCCGGGCGTCCATCGACCAGGTAAGCCTCGAGGAACGACGAGGGATCGAGGAGCCGCTCCGCGGCAAGCCGAGCGTGGTTCGCCGGGTGGCTGGTCGCCGCCAGGGCGAGGTGCGGACGACCGATCGAGCTGCCGCCGATCGCGTGGCTCGCGAGCAGGCCGTCGTCGAGCTCGAAGCCGAGTTCGCGCAGCGCCTGCGCCATCAGCGATGCTCGCCGCTCGCGATCTGCGCGGAAGCTGAGCAGGCGCTCACCGAGCCGCGCGTCGCGGTCGTCGATCAGGTAGCCGAGGACGTGCAGATCCGCGCCGCTGCGGTCAAGCGTCGAGATCTCGACGCCGGTGGCGAACGCGATCCCGAGCCGCCGAGCCGCAGCCGCCGCCTCCGGCACGCCGTCGACGGTGTCGTGGTCGGTGAGCGCCAGCAGTTGCACGCCTGCGGCGTGGGCGGCGCGGACCACCGCGGCGGGCGCGAGCGCGCCATCGGAGTGGCGCGAGTGGCTCTGCAGGTCAAAGATGGGAGCGGATTGATCCAAGCGCGCGGAGGTCGGAGTGGATTGATCGCAATCCGGGAGCCTAGACAGCCTAGCTCGAGAGCCTAGTCGAGCGCGCCGATCTACTTAGGGTCGCCTAAGCATGTGCTACGGTTTCGCCTCGCAATGCCTAGCCACCGACTCGGATTTAGACCACCAGGATGAGCGCAATGATGCCCAAGAGCAAAGACAAGCCGGCCCTCTCCTCGCGCGTCAGCTTCTACCTTTGGGTGGCGGTTGTGCTGGGCGCCGCGGTCACAGCCGTGATCCTCGGCTGGCACTCGGCTGGAGGGACCGCCGACCCGAGTGTCCCGGGAAACCACATGAGTCGCACGACGGCGGTGATCAACAGCGCGATTCTGGTGTTCCGCGAGGGGCTCGAGACGATTCTCGTGCTGGCGGCCATCACTGCCAGCTTTCTTGGTGACAACCGCGTCTACCGGCGGCCTGTCGCGATCGGTGGCGCCGCCGGGCTGGCAGCGACGGTCCTGACCTGGTTTGCGGCGATCTGGATCATCGGCGCCTTCGGCGGCAGCGGGCTCGCCCTCCAGGCGGCGACCGGACTGCCGGCGATCATCGTGCTGCTGATCGTCATGAACTGGTTCTTCCACAAGGTCTACTGGACCGGCTGGATCTCGCACCACCACAAGCGTCGACGCGGCCTGCTCTCGTCCACCCGCGAGGAGCATATGCGCCGTGCACTGCTCGGGTTCGGGCTGCTCGGCTTCACCTCGATCTATCGTGAGGGGTTCGAGGTTGTGATCTTCCTGCAGAGCCTGCGCGTGACGTTCGGCTCGAGTGTCGTGCTGGAGGGCGTTGCGCTCGGCGGCCTGTTCACGGCGGCGGTCGGCGTGCTCACGTTCGCCTTGCACCAGAAGCTGCCCTACAAGCGGCTGCTGATCATCACCGGTGCGATGCTCCTGGTGGTGCTGTTCGTGATGGTCGGTGAGGAGGTCCAGGAGATGCAGCTCGCGCACTGGATCCCGACGACTCCGATCGGCGTGCAGATACCCGGATGGGCGGGGCAGTGGTTCTCGCTGTTCGGAAACGTCGAGACGATCGTCGCACAGCTCGTCGCGGTGGGGATCGTGGTCGGCTCCTACTTCGCCGCGCAGTACCTGCGCGTCTGGCGACCGCGACGCCGCGGCCTGGAGCCTGCCAGCATCGCCTCGCGGCCGCCTGTCCGTGGGGCGCTCGCCGGCACAGGGACTGCAGGTACCTGGCGTCGTCTAAGTGCTCATCGGAGGCCTTGGGGCGAGGCAGGGCGTCAAACCCCCCTCATTTCGCGGTTATTCGCCCCACCTCCTGACGACGCCCAAAGCACTACTAAGGGCCCGCAGAAACACCGGCAACCGCTCCGGCGAGCCGATGCCGTTGTCGCTGACCTCACCGCTGGAGGATCTCCGTATGAGAGCATTCCGCTGCCGAATGGAACGAGAACGTGACTGGCTGATACGTGCGCCGTGTGGCGACCGGTGGAGGAGGAGACTGGAGTGAGCGATTGGCTGTCAAGCGCGGATGCGGCATGGCTGCACATGGATCGTCCGACGA
>JBKQKK010000242.1:0-40400 GCA_052147535.1 Solirubrobacteraceae bacterium
TCAAGGTCTGTCCGCGGGCGCCGATCTACCGCGAGATGAGCTTTGAGGCCGCGATCGGTCGTATCGGTCAGATCCTTCAGTTTCAGCAGCAGATTCTCGACCCCGGCGGCGCCGTCTCCTCGGCTGCTTCGAGCGGCGGCGCCGGGTTGAGCGCCGCTTCGACCGGGACTGGTGCATCCAGCGCGACTGCCACGGACTTCGCCAGCGCGCTGGCAGCCGCACAAGCGGCTTCCGGCACCGAAGCGGCCAGCGCTCTGCTTTCTAACGGCTCCGCGGACGGGTCGCTCGGCAGCACCCTCAGCGAGCTCACATCGGGCCTGCTGGCGCAGCCGGGAACCTCCTTCACAGCTGGGACCGCCTCGGGCCTCGCCGGCGCTAACGGCGGCCTCGCCGGCGCTAGCGGCGGCCTCGCGGTCACGGGACTCGACGGCTCCTCCACCAGCGCAGCCGGTCCCCAATTGCAGGCGATGGTCAACGAGGCCAACTCCCTGGTCGGCAAGCCGTACATCTGGGGCGGAGGCCATTCGAATTGGTCACCCCAGGCGGGCTACGACTGCTCAGGCTTCGTGTCGGCTGTGTTGCACGCCGGGGGCTATCTCAGCTCCCCGCAGGACACCGCCACGCTGCCGAGCGCGTCAGGGATCGAACCGGGCCCCGGGCAGTACGTCACGATTTACGACCGCGACGAATCCGGGCAGGAGGGCCACGTGATCATCGACCTGGACGGTCAGTTCTACGAGTCCGGCGGCGAAGCCGGCCCCTGGGGAGGGGGCGGCGGCGTGGAGCGGATCGCGACTCCGTCGGCCTCCTACCTCGCGACGTTCAACGACGTTCTGCACCCTGCCGGATTGTGACGCTTAGTTACGTTAAGGCTTCCGCCGGCACAAGCTCGCTGCCCGTACCTCACAAGCTCGCTGCCCGTACCTCACAAGCTCGCCGCCCGCAGCAATCGAGCGGGAGCCCTTAGCCCGAAGGGTCCGCACATCCGCACAGGAGCTCTCGGATTCCTCGCGTGCGCTCAACGAACTGGTGGGCCACTTCCGCCTGGCGGCCGCCGCCTGAGCCGCCTGAGCCGCCTGAGTCGCCTGATCGTCACAAGCAGCGCGTAGAGCGCCTAGTCTTAGCGATCGAAGCTTTCAAGCTGTAACTCGCCCTGATCGCCGCAGGCACAGATCGGACGAGGGACGAGAGGACTCAGTGATCGCGAACAAGGGAATGGCCCGGGATGAGCAAGCCGGCGCCGCCGACGCGCGCCCCCCAGGGCTGTGCGGAGCGGCGCGATGAGCCGCACGCTGGACGCCACGGTCGTGCGGCGCCGCATCGGACTGACCGGTTCGGTGCAAGGCGTCGGCTTTCGCCCGCATGCGTTCCGGCTCGCTGAGGAGCTGCGACTGGCGGGCTTTGCCGGTAACGATGCGGGCGGCGCGTTCGTCGAGGTGGAGGGCACACCGTCCGACGTCGAGCTGTTCATTGCGCGGCTTGTGCGCGAGGCGCCGCCACTCGCCCGGATCGAGACCGTCTCCACGACGGAGGTGTCGGTACGTGGTGTGGAGGATTTCGTGATCGTCGCGTCGGTCGCCCGGCCCGGTAACCGGACGCTCGTGGCACCCGACACGGCGACCTGTGATGCGTGCCTTGCGGAGATCGACGACCCGTCGGACCGGCGCTACCGCCACCCGTTTGCCAACTGCACCGATTGCGGGCCACGATTCACGATCATCCGCGAGCTGCCCTACGACCGCCCGGCGACGACGATGGCCGGCTTCCAGCTCTGCGAGGCGTGCGCGGCGGAATACGTGAATCCGCGCGATCGCCGCCACCACGCGCAGCCGATTTCCTGCCCTGCGTGCGGACCGCAGCTGCGGTTCGTCTGCGACGGTGCCTGCGTGAGCGGCACCGACGCGGCGATCGCCGCCGTCCAGGCCGCCTGGGCGCAGTCGAAGGTCGTGGCCGTCAAGGGCATCGGCGGCTACCACCTCACCTGCGACGCGACATCGGATCGGGCGGTGGCGCTGCTGCGGGCGCGCAAGGGTCGCGTCGATAAGCCGTTCGCGGTGATGGTCCGCGACCTCGGCTCCGCGCGGGCGCTGGTGCATCTGGGGACCGCTGAGGTCGATGCTCTGACTTCGCCGGCGCGGCCGATCGTGCTCGCGCGACGCCGGGCGGGCTGCGCAGTGCTTGGCGACGGCTGCGTTGGAGTCTCGGAGCACGTCGCGCCGGGAAATCTGGACCTGGGAATCATGCTCGCATACTCCGGCCTGCACCACCTCCTGCTCAGTCCGGTCCCCGGATCTGATGCCAGAGCTCCGCGCGTGATCGTCGCCACCTCCGGCAACCGCTCGAGCGAGCCGATCTGCACCGACGATGACGACGCAGTCCGCCGCCTCGGCGAGCTCGTCGACGCGTTTCTCGTGCACGATCGTGAGATCCACGTCGCCTGCGACGACTCGGTCGTGCGCATCGTCGGCGGCGTCGAGCAACCGATCCGGCGCTCGCGCGGCTTTGCACCGCTGCCGGTGACGCTGCCCGCACCGGTGGTTGCGACACTCGCCGTGGGGGGCGAGCTGAAGAGCACCTTCTGCCTCGCCTCTGGCCAGCATGCGTGGATGAGCCAGCATATCGGGGACCTCGAGAATCTCGAGACGCTAGATGCGTTCGAGAAGAGCATTGCGTCGTTCAGGTCGATGTACAACGTCGCTCCCGCTGTGATCGCGACGGACCTGCACCCCGGCTACATGTCGCGCCGCTGGGCGCTGGAGCATCGTGGCGATGCGCGCGTCGTCGAGGTGCAGCATCATCACGCACATGTCGCCTCGCTGATGGCCGAACACGGCCTGAACGGCCTCGAGCCCGTGGTCGGCGTGGTGTTCGACGGGACTGGCTATGGCACGGCGCTCGCGGGCGGACCGGCCATCTGGGGGGGCGAGATCCTGATCGCAGACTACGACGGCTACGTCCGCGCCGCGCATCTGGCGGAGCTGCCACTCCCGGGCGGCGACACCGCGGTCAAGACGCCGTGCCGCCTGGCGATCGCATACCTGGCTGCCTGCGGGCTGGCGCTCGACGAGCGGATGGCGCCGGTAAGGGCCACCGACGAGATCGAGCGGCGCGTCGTGCTGCGCCAGGTCCAGACGGGGGTCGGCGTCGTGCCGACGACGAGCATGGGACGGCTGTTCGACGTGGTCGCTTCGCTGCTGGATGTCTGCCACCACATCACATACGAAGCGCAGGCCGCGATCGAGCTCGAGGCGCTCGCAGCGACGGCCACTTCTGGCTGGCCGCTCCAGTTCGGCCTCGGCGAGGACGGCGTGATGCATCCGGGGCCGGTCCTCAGCGGGCTGCTGGACGGACTTGCGAGCGGGGTGCAACCGGCTCGGCTCGCGCTCGGGTTCCACAGCGCGGTCGCTACAGCGGTCGGCGTCGTCGTCGGCCGCGTCGCGGCGGCGACGCAGCTGCGCAGGGTGGCGCTGAGCGGCGGCGTGTTCCAGAATGCGACGCTCGCCGGGCTCTGCCGCGTCAGCTTGGCCGCGCGTGGACTGCAGGTGCTCGAGCATCGAATCGTTCCTCCAAACGACGGCGGACTGGCCCTCGGGCAGGCCGTGGTCGCGGGTCGCCAACAACTAAAGACCAAAAGGCGGTAGCAGATGTGCCTCGGAATCCCCGGCAAAGTAGTTGCAGTGCGCGAGGAGCACGGGACTCGAATGGCCTCAGTCGACTTCGGCGGGGTTACCAAGTCGGTATGCCTCGCCTACGTTCCCGAGGTGCGCATCGGTGATTACGCGATCGTCCATGCTGGCTTTGCGATCACGCGCCTCGATGAGGTTGCGGCGCTCGAGACGCTCGCGCTGTTCAGCGAGATGGGGGTGCTCGACGAGGAGCTCGCTGGCGAGCAGCCCGCGAGCACGGACGATCTGAGGGAGTCAGCAGCATGAAGTACCTGGACGAGTTCCGCAATCCAGACCTGGCCGCGCGACTGCTCGAGGAGATCCGCGCAGTCGCGAACGGCAACTGGGCGATCATGGAGGTCTGCGGCGGGCAGACCCATTCGATCATCCGCAACGGCATCGATCAGCTGCTGCCGGATGGGATCGAGCTGATCCACGGCCCCGGCTGCCCGGTGTGCGTCACCCCGCTCGAGATGATCGATCGCGCGCTTGCGATAGCCGCGCGCCCAGAGGTCATCTTCTGCTCCTTCGGAGACATGTTAAGGGTGCCTGGCAGCAGCAGGGATCTGTTCGGCGTGAAAGCACAGGGAGGCGATGTCAGGGTCGTCTACTCGCCGCTCGATGCGGTAGCGCTGGCTGCACAGAACCCGGACCGCGAGGTGGTGTTCTTCGGCGTCGGCTTCGAGACCACCGCGCCCGCGAACGCGATGGCGGTGCATCAGGCACGCTCACGCGGGCTCGAGAACTTCTCGATGATCGTCAGCCACGTGCTGGTTCCGCCCGCGATCGAAGCGATCATGAGCTCGCCCGAATGTCGTGTGAACGCCTTTCTGGCGGCGGGCCACGTTTGCACGGTGATGGGCTCCTTCGAGTACGAGCCGCTGGCGGAGCGATACGGCGTCCCGATCGTGGTCACCGGCTTCGAGCCGCTAGACGTGCTCGAGGGCATCCGCCGCGCGGTCATCCAGCTCGAGTCTGGTCGGGCCGAGGTCGAGAACGCGTACCAGCGTGCGGTGCGCTCCGAAGGAAACCTGCCCGCGCGAGCGATGCTCGAGGAGGTCTTTGAGATCTGCGACCGGCAATGGCGCGGCATCGGGATGATTCCGCAGAGCGGCTGGAAGCTCGCCGATGCCTACGCGGATCTTGATGCGAGCCGCCGCTTCGGGCTGGACGAGCTGTCGGTCACCGAGCCCACGCGCTGCCGTGCCGGTGAGGTCCTGCAGGGCCTGATCAAGCCGAGCGAGTGCGAGTGCTTCGGTCTGGAGTGCACTCCCCGCACGCCAATCGGTGCGCCGATGGTCTCGAGCGAGGGAGCGTGCGCCGCGTACTACCAGTACCGGCGCCTGGATCCGCCGGTCGTGGTGCAGCGTGGCTGACGGTGCCGCGATCGACGTCGGCCGCTGGACCTGTCCAGCGCCGCTGCGCGACCACGACCGCGTCGTGATCGGGCACGGCGGCGGCGGGACGCTGTCCGCCGAGCTCATCGAGCACGTGATCCTCCCCGCCTTTGGCGCCGCTGCACGCAACGCGATGCCGACAGACGCCGCCGTGATCGATCTCGGCGGCGGCTACCGCCTGGCGTTCACGACGGACACGTTCGTCGTGCGGCCGCTGTTCTTCCCGGGCGGCAACATCGGTGATCTGGCCGTCAACGGGACCGTCAACGACCTCGCGATGCAGGGCGCACGGCCGCTCGCCCTGTCGACTGCGTTCGTGCTCGAGGAGGGACTCGAGCTCGAGATGCTCGGCAGGATCGCGGCCGCGATGGGCACGGCGGCGACCACTGCCGGCGTCGAGCTCGTGACCGGTGACACGAAGGTCGTCGAGTCGGGCCATGGCGACGGCCTCTATATCAACACCGCCGGCATCGGGCTCGTGCCTGCCGGCGTCGAGTTGCACCCTGACCGAGCCACCCCAGGCGACTGCGTGATCGTCAGCGGGCCGATCGGGATGCACGGCGTCGCCGTGCTGAGCGTGCGCGAAGGGCTCGAGTTCGGCACTGAGCTGTGCTCGGACACGGCGCCGTTGGGCGGACTCGTCGAGACGATCCTTGCGGCCGCCGGCGATCCAGCTGCGGTTCGCGTGCTGCGTGACCCCACCCGCGGTGGTGTCGCCGCGACCGTCTGCGAGATCGCGGCGGTTGCGCGTGTCGGCATCGAACTGATCGAACGCTCGATCCCCGTGCCCGATGAAGTTCAGGCGGCATGCGGGTTCCTCGGGCTCGATCCGATCCAGGTCGCCAACGAGGGGAGACTTGTCGCCGTCATCGCTCCCGAAGCGGCCGATCGCATCCTTGCGGCAATGCGCGCGACCACCGTCGGCGCCGGGGCGGCGGTGATCGGTGTCGTGTCTGCGCAGCACCCGACTGTCGTCACGGTCAAGACCCCGTTCGGGGCCAGTCGCGTCGTTGACCGCCCGCTCGGCGAGCAGCTGCCCAGGATCTGCTGAGGTTCTGCGTGCACGCGCTCACGATCACTTCACACGTCCTCCAGGAGGCATTGCATGGGCCGCTTTCACCGGCACCCCGACGGCACCGCCCACGTCCACGATCACGATCACGATGGTCATGGGCACAATCACACTCACCGTCACGATCACCGGGATGTCGGTGACCACTCCCGCTACGAGACGGGACCGCTGCGCATCGACGTGCTCGAGCAGATTCTCGGGGAGAACGACCGGACCGCGGCTGACAACCGCACCGACTTCGCCTCACACGGTGTTCGCACTGTGAACTTGATGTCCTCGCCGGGCGCCGGCAAGACGACGCTGCTGCAGGCGGCTCTGCGGCATCTGGGTACCGGCGCACGGGTGGGCATCGTGGAAGGGGATATCGAGACACCGCTGGACGCGCAGCGGCTGGAGGGCCTGGGCGCGCCGGTCGCGCTCGTCAACACCTCGGACGGCTTCGGCGGCGAGTGCCATCTCGACGCGACGATGGTGCGCTCCGTGCTCGGCCGCCTGCCGCTGGACGCGCTTGACGTCGTTGTAATCGAGAACGTCGGCAACCTCGTCTGCCCGGCAGAGTTCGACCTCGGCGAGAGCGCACGCGCGCTCGTTTACTCCGTCACGGAGGGCGAGGACAAGCCGCTCAAGTACCCGCTGATGTTCCGTGCCGCCGATCTCGTCGTGATCAACAAGGTCGATCTGCTGCCCCATCTGGAGTTCGACATCGCGAGCTTCCGCGCGAATCTCGAGGCGGTCAACCCCGGCGTCGCAACGATCGACACATCGGCGCGGACGGGCGAGGGCGTCCCGGCCTTCTGCGACTGGCTCACGGGCCGCTGAGCCGCTGCGGGCGACCGTTTCCCAAGCCGGCGATTGGCGCGCGTGAGGTCTCGGGAGGTCGGGAGGCGGTCAGCGCCGACAAGCTCTGCGGCGGCTTCTCCGCGTCGGCTCCGCTTGTCGATCATTGCCGCAGCGCGCCCGCGGGCGCGCTGATACGGTCAATAGTGATGGACAGCACGAGCGCTGCGAACCCACCGGCGCCGATTGCCGAGCAGGCGCCGATTCCAGAGCTGAGCCACCGGCGCGTGCTGATCATCATCGGCGCGCTGATGATGGGGATGTTCCTGGCGGCGCTCGATCAGACGATCGTCTCGACCGCGCTGCCGACGATCGTCGCCGATCTGCACGGAGCGTCGCATCTCGCGTGGGTGATCGTCGCCTACTTGCTTGCCGCCACCGTGTCGACGCCGCTTTGGGGCAAGCTCGGGGACCAGTACGGGCGCAAGGGCTTCTTCCAGGGATCGATCGTGATCTTCCTGTGCGGTTCGGCTCTGTCCGGGCTGTCTGGCACGATGACCCAGCTGATCGTGTTCCGTGCCATCCAGGGGCTCGGGGCCGGCGGCCTGATGGTCGGTGCGCAGGCGATCGTCGGGGACATCGTCTCGCCACGTGAGCGCGGCCGCTACCAAGGTCTGTTCGGTGCCACGTTCGGGGTGGCGAGCGTGATCGGCCCACTGCTCGGTGGCGTGTTCGTCGACCAGCTCTCCTGGCACTGGATCTTCTATATCAACCTGCCGCTCGGCGCCATCGCGCTCGTTGCGATCGCGACTCAGGTCCCGGGCCGTCTGTCCCGCATCCCCCACGTGATCGACTATCTCGGCGCGGCGGTCCTGACGCTCTCAACCAGCTGCCTGGTGCTGTTCACGAGCCTCGGCGGCACTACCTACGCGTGGGGCTCCTCGCTGATGGTCATGTTTGCCGCGGTGGGCGTGTTGGCGCTGGTCGCGTTCGTGTTCGTCGAGCGCCGCGCGAAGGAGCCAGTGCTGCCGCTGCACCTGTTCTCGATCCGCGCTTTCTCGACCAGCAGCGTCGTCAGCTTCATCGTCGGCTTCGCGATGTTCGGCGCGATCACCTACCTGCCCCTGTTCTTCCAGATCGTGCACGGCGAGTCGCCGACTGCGTCCGGGCTGCAGCTGTTGCCGCTGCTGGGCGGCTTGATCATCTGCTCGACGCTGTCGGGGATCGTCATCACCCGCACCGGCCGCTACCGGGTCTTCCCGATCGCCGGAACAGCGCTGATCACCGTCGGCCTTGTACTCCTGTCGCAGCTGGCGGTCGATACGAGCACGCTCGCCGGGGCGCTGTACATGTTCGTGCTCGGCGTCGGGCTCGGCTGCGTGATGCAGGTGCTCGTGCTGATCGTGCAGAACGCGGTTCCGCATTCCGAGCTGGGCGTGGCCACCTCCGGCGCGACCTTCTTCAGGTCGATCGGCGGATCGTTCGGCACCGCGATCTTCGGCGCGATCTTCTCCAACGTGCTCGCCGGCAACCTGACACGGCTGCTCGGACACACGCGGCTGCCGGCCGGGATGTCGACCTCGAGCGTCACGCCGGCGATCCTCGACAAGCTTCCGACTGTGGTGCATCACATCATTGCCGTCGCCTATGCCGAATCGATCTCGACCGTGTTCACGATCGCCGCCCCGATCGGCCTGCTGGCGTTCGCTTGCTCATGGCTGATCCCCCAGGTCGAGCTGCGGCAAGCGATTGACACACCCGCGGCGCAAGCGCCCGCGGGCGCGCCCGCTGGCGATGTAATGTACGCGCGCGATGCCTGATCTCCGTTTCGCCGGGTACACCGGTGAGCTCGGCGCATACCTGGCGGTGCCGATCGGCCCGCCGCCGCATCCGGGCGTGGTCGTGATCCAGGATGCGCTCGGGCTCTCGGACGATATCCGCGAGCAGGCGGACCGCCTGGCGGCCGCCGGTTACCTGGCGCTCGCTCCCGACCTCTACTCCGGCCGGGGTATCCGCTGCGTCGTCTCCACCATGCGTGCCTCCCGTTCGGGCAGCGGACCGGTCTACGAGGACATCGAGGAGGCTCGGGCGTTCCTCGCCGTGCGCGAGGACTGCAATGAACGGATCGGCATCATCGGGTTCTGCATGGGCGGCGGCTTTGCGCTGCTGTGCGCGCCGCGCGGCTTCGATGTCGCCTCGGTCAACTACGGCGAGGTTCCCGAGCACTCACTCGATCAGCTCGAACGGGCGTGCCCGATCGTCGCCAGCTACGGCGCGCGCGACCGCGGCCTGCGCGGCCGCGCCGCGCGCCTGGAGCAGGCGCTCAGCGACGCGAAGGTTCCGCACGACGTCAAGGAGTACCCCGAGGCAGGACACAGCTTCCTGAACCGCTTCAACTCCGGCCCGCTGCTGACCCCGCTGTTGCGCATCGGCGGCCTTGGCTATCACCACCCGTCGGCCGAGGACGCGTGGCGCCGGATCCTCGCATTCTTCGCTGAGCACCTCGCCGAGCAGCCTGGAGTGTCGGCGGGCTGATCGGCGGTCCGCGGTGCGGCGCGCGCGACTCGAGTGGAGACCGCGCGAGACCAAAAGCACGCTCAGCGGACTGTGCGTGCCCCACGCCGGCACCAGATGCGTTCGTGGCGCCAAACACGTCCAAGCAGAGGCGTCCGGGTCTCGGCGATCACATGTTGTGCACGAGTCGGTCACCTTGCGGTCACTTCTGGCGCTGCGGAGGGGCGGAGACTGCGAACACCATCAAAACGAGGATCGAAAGGAATACGCGTCACGCCATGAGATCGAATGCAACTCCGCTTTGGCGGAGCGGCCGTCTGCGCCGCGCGCTGACGGTTGGAGCGATCGGCACCGTCTGCCTGTCGGGAGCCCTGGTGGCGACCGTCACGGCGAGCGCCTCGGCTCCGCGCAACCACGGCCGCAACCGGCAGGACCAGCACGGACAGGGCTCGCAGGGTCGTAATCACCAAGCCGGCAACGACGGGCTCGGCATCCAGCCCGGCAAGATCAAGCACGTGTGGCTGATCATCCTCGAGAATAAGTCGTACGACGCGACGTTCACGGGACTGAACAACAACACCTACCTGTGGCAGACGCTGCCCTCGCAGGGCGTGCTGCTGAAGAACTACTACGGCACCGGGCACTTCAGCCTGGACAACTACATCTCGATGGTCAGCGGCCAGGCGACGCAGCCCGACACGCAGGCGGACTGCCCCTACTACGATCAGTTCGGCGGCAGCGTCGACCTCACGGGATCGCTGCGGAGCAACCCCAACTACGGCCAGATGACCTCCTCCGCGGGGCCGAACGCCGCGGCCGGCTCGAACGGTTGCGTCTACCCGGCGACCGTGCCGACGCTGTTCAACCAGTTCGACGCCGCCGGCGTCAGCTGGAAGGGCTACGCCCAGGATCTCGGTAACCCGGACTCGACCTCGAGTGGTGCGCCCGGCGCGCAGACACACGACGCCGGTGCGCAGTACTGCGGAGCTCCCTTCGCCACGCCCGGCGCCACGGGCAGCACCGCGCAGGCCAACCCGGGCAGCGCCAACGGGACCGACCAGTACGTCCCCAAGCACTTCCCGTTCCCCTGGTTCGCGTCGCTGCTGAACGACCCCCAGGACTGCAACCCGGCGCACATCGCCAACCTGTTCGACCCGAGCAACGGTCTCTACCACGACCTGCAGAGCGAGGCGACGACACCGGCGTTCAGCTGGATCTCGCCGAACAACTGCAGCGACGCGCACGACGCCGTCTGCCACGGCAACAACCTGTCGGGCGGCTTCTCGGACGCGAACACGCCGAATCCGCCCGTCAGCTACACCGGTGGTCTGTACGCCGCCGACCTGTTCCTGGAGCACGTGATACCCGAGATCGAGGCTTCGCCGGCATTCCGCGACGGCGGCCTGATCGACATTACCTTCGACGAGGCGTTCCCGCCCTTCACCTATACCGGCAACAGCTTCAACAACTCCAAGACCGTCGCCCCCAACGCCTCGGCCTCGATCGCGTCCGACTCGGCGGCCGAGACGCTGTTCGGCAAGCCGGTCGAGTGGGAGCCGACAGGCCCGAACACGCCGCTGGCGACCGACGCCAGCGGCAACCAACTGGACCCGGGACCCGGCGACAACGCCTACATCGACCGCGACACTTCGATCCCCGGGCTGATCCTTGGGGGAGGCAGCCCGATCGGCGGCAGCGCAACGGGCGGCGCCCGCTCGGACACGGCCTCGGGAGGCACGGGCTCGGCGACGATCGTCGACAACTCGATCACGCTGCGTGATGTCGGACGCAGCGTCACCGACACGGTGGACCTGGATCCAGGCAGTCCGATCCCGGCAAACTGCGTGGTGGCGAATGTCGTCAACTCGTTCGTGCCGGCGATCGCCGCCAACCAGAACGGCGGGATCGCGGACACGGGAACGTTCACGCTCACCTGTGACGGGGTCGCGACAGACCCGACCGGACCGGTCACCAAGATCAGCCTCGGGCCCGAAACGACCGCGACCGATCCGCTGTACGACGCGACCGACGCGACTACCGGTGGCGGCGACACCGGCAGCGTGCTGATCAGCCCGTACATCGCGCCGGGCACGGTCAGCACGCGGTACTACAACCACTACAGCTGGTTGCGAACGATGGAGGACGTGTTCAAGGTGGGCCAGGCGTCGCCGGGCCTCGACGGCCGGGGCCACATCGGGTATGCCGCGCAGCCGGGCCTTGCGCCGTTCGGCCGCGACGTGTTCACCAACCAGCGGGGTGAGCCGGGCGACGGCTCCGGCTACCGCTTCGATGGGTAGCGGGACGCGCTCGAACTCGGCAATCGCAAGTGGGAGCCGGGCCGGCAGGCTCGGCTCCCACCCTGTCCGCGTGGCCGTCGCGTGCGTGCTCGCGGCTGCGGTCGCCGTCGCGGCCGCGATCGGGCTGGGCACCGGCAGCAGCCCTGCGAAGGTCGCCTCGGTCCCGGTCGGGTCGCGCGCGGCCGGCCGGTCCCGGCCGCAGAGACGGCCTGCCGCCGCCGCCGGTGCGGTTCACGGCGCCCGGCGCCCGGCGCGCATCCCCGCCGGCGCCTACGGGTACATCCCGGCGTGGTTGCCGCAGTCGAAAGTCCCGGTCGGCCGGGTTGTTGCGGCCACGCCGGCGCACCCGTCGCTCGCCATCCAGGGCGACACCGTCAAGGTGGATCTGGGGCACGTGCAGGTACTGGCAACGGCTTCCGGACCGGCAACCCCGGAGCAGGGCCGCTTCCCTGTGCCACGGACCAGCCCTTGCACGTTCACGATCACGTTTGCGGCTGCCTCCGGCGTGGTCCCGCTGAAGCGGGCGGACTTCGCGACGATCGACGAGCTGGGCGCGATTCATGCGTTGACGGTGACCGCCGGGGGGGGCGGTCCGGTGCCAGCGAACGTGGTGCCGGGCCAGACGGTGACGCTCACGATGTCCGCGGTGCTGCCGACGGGCGAGGGGCGGCTGATGTGGACTCCGCTCGCCGGCCGTCCGATCGTGCAGTGGGACTTCGACGTCGAGATCGACTGACGGCGCGCGCGCCGGTGTTCGAGCGGCGTCCGCGCTCGCGGGCGATCAACCGCGAGCGCGGACCTCGTCCGATGCATCCGCTACGATTCGCCGCCTTGCCGGTCGACTCGCCCACCGCTACCCCGCCTGAGCAGGCCGTGCCCGCCGGGTCGTCACCAGCGGCGCCTCGCAACACGCACCCGACCGGCTGGGTTCGGCCCGTCGAGAGTCCGAACGTCGACCGCGCCGCAAGCGCAGTCGTGACCGGCGGCCCGATTGTCATTTTCGTGATCGGGCTGGTGCTCGGCTGGACCAGCCATCTGCTCGTCTGGCAGGACCTTGTGGTCCTAGCGATCATGTACGTCAGCATCGGGATGGGCGTGACCGTCGGGTTTCATCGGCTGCTGACCCACCGCAGCTTTACGTGCAATCGCTGGGTCCGCGCCGGGTTCGCGGCACTCGGCTCGGCCGCCGCCGAAGGGCCCGTGATCGACTGGGTCGCCACGCATCGCAAGCATCATCAGTTCTCCGACCACGAGGGCGATCCGCACAGCCCGCACGTCGGTTACGCGAGCGGCTGGATGGGCGCGTTCAAGGGGTTATGGCACGCGCACCTCGGCTGGGTGTTCAGCGACATGGAGGTCGCCGACGAGCACCACTACGCCAAGGACCTGCTCGCTGATCCTCTGATCGACTTCGTCAACAACACGTTCGTTGTGTGGGTCGTGCTGGGGCTCGCCGCAGCGTTCGGTCTGGGCGTGGCGCTCAGCGGCACGATCGCCGGCGGCCTCACCGCGCTTCTGTGGGGCGGCGCCGCACGGATCTTCCTGTTGCACCACGTGACCTTCAGCGTCAACTCGCTGTGCCACTTCTTCGGCAAGCAGGACTACGACACGGCGGATGAGTCGCGCAACCTCGCATGGCTGGCGATCCCCACATGGGGCGAGGCGTGGCACAACAACCATCACGCCTTCCCGACCTCATACCGCCACGGCCTCACCCGCCGGCAAGTCGATCCGTCGGCGGCCTTCATCTGGTTACTGGAGAGGACGGGTCTCGCCTGGGACGTCGTCCGCGTCGACCCCGCGGCTCGCAAGCCGGCACGTGTGCGATCCAGCGTGCTCGAGCAGTCCGCCTGACCAGCGTGGCATTCGGGCGAACCGACGCGCTCCGCGAGGAGCTGACCAGGGCGCTTCCCGAGCGCCCGTTCGCGATTCGCTTCTGGGACGGGACCCAGGTTGAGGCGACCGAGGCATCGGCGCCAACGTTTACGATCAACTCACCGCAGGCGCTCGCGCACGTCCTGCGCGCGCCCGGCGAGCTTGGACTCGGGCGCGCCTACGTGAGCGGGCTGATCGAGACCGACGACCTCGACGCGGCGCTGCTGGTGGTGGATCATTTCGAGCCGCCGCCGCTGGGCCTGCGCACGAAAGCGCGGCTTGCAGGTGCCCTGATCCGTGCGACCGGGATCGTGCGTCCACCGCGTGCGCCTGCCGCCGAGCTGCGGCTGCGCGGCGAGCGGCACTCGCTGACGCGCGACCGTGCGGCGGTTGCGCACCACTACGACGTCGGCAACGATTTCTTCGCGCTGTTCCTCGACCCGTCGATGACTTACAGCTGTGCGCGCTTCGGTGCGGGCACGGAGACGCTCGAGGCGGCACAGGCAGCCAAGCTCGAGCTGGTCGCCAGCAAGCTGGCGCTGACACCCAGCGCGCGCGTACTGGAGGTAGGCTGTGGCTGGGGGAGCTTCGCGCTGCACGCCGCCGCCCGGCACGGCGTGCAAGTGGTCGCCATCACCCTGTCGGAGCGTCAGGCCGAGCTGGCCCGCCGGCGCGTGGCCGAAGCCGGCGCCGGCGATCGAGTCGAGATCCGCCTGGTCGACTACCGCGAGCTCGACGGCGAGCAGTTTGACGCGATCGCGTCGATCGAGATGATCGAGGCGGTGGGGGAGGAGCGGATCGACCTGTTCGCCGGCTGCCTGGCGCGAGCTCTGCGACCCGCAGGCCGGCTGGCCATTCAGGGGATCGCCAAGCTGAAGGACTTCGACACTCATGATGAGGGTCCGTTCTCGGAGCGCTTCGTGTTCCCCGACGGGGTGCCGTTGCCGATCTCGCGCGTCCAGCTCGCGCTCGAGCGCGCGGGCTTGGCGACCACGCATCTAGAGGCCTTCCCAGAGGACTACATCGAGACGCTGACGCGCTGGATCACGCAGCTCGAGGAACGCGAGCAGGAGGCGATCAAGCTCGTTGGCGTTGAGCGGGTGCGCATCTGGCGGCTGTACTTGCGCTCCGCACGTCAGGCGTTTGAAACCAACTGGGCGACGGTGTACCAGTTGCAGGCGCGCAAGCCCGCGCTCTGAACGGAGGCGCCGGACAGATGAGCCGCAAGGGGCCGTTGCTTGCGCTGGATGTCGCGGGTTCCGGGAAGCCGCTCGTGCTGCTGCACGGGCTCGCCACCGATCGGCGCATCTGGCACGCGGTTGTGCCGGCGCTTGCCCGCGAGCGCCGCGTGGTAAGCGTCGATCTTCCCGGTTTCGGCGCCTCGGCACCGGCGGGCAAGGCCTTCGATCTGGACGAGGTCGCCGAGCGCATCGTTCGCGGCCTGGCCGCCCGGAGGATCCCCTCGCCGTTTGACCTCGTCGGGCACTCGCTCGGCGCCGGCGTCGCGACAGCGCTCGCAGCTCAGCATCCCGGCGCGATCGACCGGCTCGTGCTTGTCGCGCCCGCCGGCTTCAATGCGATGCCGGGCGCGGTCTCGGCGCTTTTGGCGGCCGGAGTGGACGGCGCGCTGGCCGCGCACCGGTGGCTTGCGCCGCTGACCGAGCTGGCGTGGGGGCGGCGCCTGTTGCTTGGCTACACCGTGGCCGACGGCGCCAGCATCCCGGCAACGGTCGCCCGCCAGATGGTGAATGCTTCGGGCTCCGCGCAGCGCAGCGCGCCGGCGCTCGCGACGATTACCACATCCGACCTGCGCCCGCGGCTGCGGGACCTGCGCGCCCCACTCGGTCTGATCTGGGGCGAGAAGGACCGGACGGTGCCCGTCAGCCAGGCTGGCGCGCTGACGACAGTGCGTCCCGACGCGCAAGTCGTCCTGCTCCCCGATGCAGGCCATGTTCCGATGGTGGAGTGCCCGGACGCGTTCGTCGCGGCGCTTGCGACCCTGCTAAGCAGCTTGCCGGTTCTCGACCGCTCGCCGGTTGCCGCTCGCGGTCTTCCGACGGCCCCAAGGGGCGGTTGAGAAACGTGAGGGCTCCCGCGGGAGCCCTCAATAGGCGGTCATGCGGCCGCGCGCAACTTGGCGAGCGGGGGCCTCTCCACGAGGTCGGCAGTGACTGTCGTGAGCTCGTCTGCGTTACACGTGAGGAACGAGTCCGGGAGCGGTCCGCGCAGGCGGCCTTCGCGCTCCAGGCGTGCGCTGACGGCCATCAGCACGGCGTGGGCCATCGGGCCGAGATCCCGCAGCGGCTGATGGGCGTTCTGGCGCACGTCCAGATCCACCTGGGCGATGGCGTCGAGGCCGACAAGCTCGTATGCGTCGAGCAGCAGCGCGATGTCGACTCCGTAACCGGTCACGAACGGAAGCCGCTCCAGCAGCTTGCGCCGCGCCGCGAGCTCTCCCGCCAGCGGTTGCTCGACGGCCGCGAGGTCCGGATAGAACAGGTTGATCAGCGGCCGCGCGGTGAGCTCTGTCACGCGTCCGCCGCCCTCGGGCAGGGTCACGCCGCCGATCCGGAACGGCCGTCGGTAGAAGCCCTTGACGAGCTCGGTCTGCGGCCTGCACAGCAGCGGACCGAGCAGTCCGCAGGCGAAGTGCGCGCCGAACTCCTCGGAGTCGGCGTCCAGATAGCAGACAACGTCTCCCCTCAGCAGCGGTAGCGCTCGCCACATGGCGTCGCCCTTCCCGAGCACCGGCCCGAGCTCGGGCATCAATCGCGCTTGCTCGTGGACTTCGGCTCCGAGTGAGCGAGCAATCTCGGCGGTCGCGTCACTCGAGTCTTCCACGACGACGAGCTGGTCGATCACGCCGATCTCTCGCAGCGGGTCGAGCGCGCTGAGGATCGCCCCAATCGTCGCCTGCTCGTTACGGGCGGGCACGCAGATCGACACCGTCTCGGTCCGTTGGGCGGCGAGCCGGGCAGCGGGGAACTGGCGGTGCACGAACGTGTTGGTCCGGTGCCAGGAGCGGGCGCGCAGAGACATCTGCACATAGGATGCCAGCCGGGGCGGTTGATCGCTGCTGGGCGCCCGGCCGCGCTAGCGTAAGGCTCTGTGCGCCGCGCCTGCATCGACATCGGCTCCAATACGACGCGGCTGCTGGTCGCCGAGTGCGGTGGGCCGAAGTTGCTGGAGGTTCACCAGGAGCGTTCGTTCACGCGGATCGGCCGCGCACTGCGCCGCGACGGCAAGATCCCGGCGGACAAGCTCGACGAGGTCGCGCGCGTGGTGGCTCAGCAGCATGCCAGCGCGGTCGAGCTCGGCGCGCTCGATATTCGGTGCATCGCAACCGCCTCGATCCGGCGCGCCGAGAACGGTCAGGAGCTGGTCGAGCTCGTGCGGCGCCGCTGCGGCGGGCTCAGCGTCGAGATCCTCTCCGGAGAGGCAGAGGCGCGACTGGCATTCATTGGCGCCGCCCGCGCGCTCGACAGCGACCCGGACGGGCCGGTCGGTGTCGTCGACGTTGGCGGCGGCTCGTGCGAGCTGGTCGTCGGCAGCGTCCCGGACACCGTCCTCTGGTGGGCGTCGTTGCCACTCGGATCGGGTGATATCGCGGCCGACTACCTCGATGGCGATCCGCCCTCGAGCGATGCCTTTGTCCAGGCTCGCCTGAGGATCGCGGAGGGGTTGCGTAACGTCGCGCCGCCGGAGGTCACAGTCGCGGTCGCCGTCGGCGGCAGCGCGACCTCGCTTCGCAGGGTGATGGGGCCGGTGCTAGACAGCGCAGCGTTCGAGCGGTCGCTGGGGCTGCTGGCGAACGAGCGGGCGACCGACGTCGCGCGCCGGTTCGCGCTCGATATCGAGCGCGTCAAGCTGCTACCGGCGGGACTGCTGATTCTGCAGGCTGTCGCGCAGAGGTTCACCGCGCCGCTGGCGATCGGTGGCGGCGGGATCCGCGAGGGCGTGCTGCTCGAGGCCCGCGCCTGAGCGCAGCCGGCGCACCGAGCATCACCAATGAACGCCCTTCATCAAGTGTGCGAGCGCCACCTGCTCGGTCGACGCGTGTTCGTTCGGGTCGCGTTCGCCGCGCGCGGCGGCCGAGTCCGGAAACACCTTGTAGGCGGTCGAGAGGATCTGGTCGACCGCCTTCGGCAAGAGCGCGTAGGAGACCTCGCCGAACGTGCCCAGCCGCGTGTTGATCTGCTTCGGTTTGGAGCGGATCGCCTCGCAGATCAGGTCGGCCGCCTGCTCGGGCGATGCGGTCGGGAAGCTGTCGTAGATCTTCGTGGGCGCGATCATCGGCGTGCGCACCAGTGGCATGTGGATCGTCGGGAAGTGGACGTTGTCGCTGATGCACTCCGAGGCCACCACCCGCGTCCAGGCGTCCAGCGCCGCCTTCGACGCCACATACGCAGAGAACCGCGGCGGATTCGTCTGCACGCCGATCGAGGAGATGTTGATCACATGGCCGGAGCGGCGCTCACGCATCTGCGGCAGCAGCTCCATGGTCAGCTTGATCGTGCCGAGGTAGTTGAGCTGGATCAGCCGCTCGAAGTCGTGGAAGCGGTCATAGGAAAGCGCGATCGAGCGGCGGACCGAGCGCCCGGCGTTGTTGACGAGGATGTCGACGGCGCCGTGCTCGGCGGCCACCTGTGCGACCAGGTCGTCGATCGAGTGGAGCTCGGAGAGGTCGGCGGAGTATGCGAACGCGGTGCCGCCGCCGTCCTCGATCTCACGTAGCGTCTCCTGCAGCTTGTCCATGCCGCGAGCCACGAGCAGCACTGTCGCCCCGTTCTGTGCGATCCTCAGCGCCGCTGCTCGCCCGATCCCGCTCGAGGCTCCGGTGATCAGCACGGTCCGTCCCCGTAGCGCGCCTTCGAGGCTGCGGTCCTTGAACAGGTCCGGATCGAGGTTGCGCTCCCAGTAATCCCAGAGCTTGTCGGCGTAGCGCTCGACCTCGGGTACCGCGATCCCGCTGCCGGCGAGCGCCCGCTCCGTGTCGCGCGTGTCGAACTGCGCGGTCAGGCCGATATGTCCGATCACCTCCTCCGGGATTCCGAAGTCGGCGAGCACCGCCCTGCGTACGTTGCGTGCAGCCGGGAGCGCCATCAGCATCGAGAGCGTTCCCTTCGGCAACGCTCGCAGCACACGGGTGTCGATCCGCATCGAGAGCTGCGGCGCGTTCGCGGCCTTGGCGATGACGTTGATCAACTCGCCGGACCGCTGCGATTTCGGATTGGTGAGATGGAACGTCTGCCCGTCGAGGCCGTTCACGTGTGCGATGTGGTCCAGCGCCTCGGCGACGAAGTCCACCGGGACGATGTTCGTGTACCCCAGTTCCGGTCCCACCAGCGGGAACCAGCCAGGCAGCAAGTGCCGGGCCATCTTGATCAGCGTGAAGAAGTAGTACGGACCGTCGACCTTGTCCATCTCGCCGGTCTTCGAGCTGCCGACCACGATCGCCGGGCGGTACACGCGCCAGGGCACGGTGGTCTTCGTGCGGACGATCCTTTCGGCCTCGAACTTGGTCCTGTAATAAGGATGGTCGAGCTTCTGGCCCTCGTCGAACATGTCCTCGCGGAACAGGCCCTTGAAGCGCCCCGCGACCGCAATCGACGAAACGTGGTGCAAGCAGTCGACGTCGAGCGCGTTCGCTAGCTGGACCGCATGACGGGTCCCATCTACGTTCGCGACCTGGTTGGAGGCGGCGTCGGCGGTGATGTCGTAAACCGCCGCGAGGTGGAAGAAACGCTCGATGCCGCGGCCGCGGAGCGCATCCACCGTCTCCTGGCTGAGCCCCAGGAGGGGCTCCGACAGGTCTCCCACGACCGGCTTCACGCGGGCAGCGGCGTCGGCATCCCAGCGCTCGATCAGCGTCTGCAGCCGGTGCTGCGAGCTCTCCCGCACAAGCACGTAGATGTCACCGTCGCGCCGTAGCAGGCACTGCACCAAGTGGCGTCCGACGAAGCCCGTGGCGCCTGTTACAAAGTAGGACACGGGACTAGCCTAACCCAAGCCCAGCCCACGCAGGGAACCGCATCCGGCTTTTGGCCGGCCTGCGCTCCGCTCCAGAGCTCCGGAGACCGCTGCGCTTGGCCGGCGACCACCACGGGCTGGCATCCGGCCAGCCCATTCTTACCAGCCGCCGCGCCAGTCGATGCTGGACGCGCGATGCTTGTCGGCATCCATGTGCGCGTGCTTGCGCTTCTCCAGTCGCCACTGGATCAGCGAGAACACGATCGCGACCGTCGGGAAGAAGGCGATCGTGATGAACATCACGTTCGTGACCGCTTGGTCGTCGGTCTCGCCGTACCAGCCCTGGCCGCCGCCGCCGTGCGCGAATGCCGCCGGCGCGAATGCCAGCAGAACGCTCACCGCGATCGTCAGAAATCCGATCAGTCGTTTACGCCGCATAACATCGCGAAGCCTACCTGAATAGGACGTCGCCGGCATCTGGTTGCCGTCTCTGGCGGTGCTGTTCGCAGGTGCTCGCGCAGGCGCCGTCAGCACCGAGCTGCGCTTACCGCGCGCATGCGATCCGGCCGTACCATGGATGCGATGGCAGTCGTGATCGCATCAGACCTCGGTAAGGACATCGCCGGGGAGCCGCTTCTGCGCGGCATCTCGTTCAAGCTGGAACGCCGCGATCGGATGGCGCTGTCCGGTCGCAACGGCTCCGGCAAGACGACGTTGCTGCGGATGCTCGCCGGCGAGGCGTCGATCGACACCGGCGAGCTCGTGCTCGCGAAAGGAACGAAAGTGGCGCTGCACGACCAGCGCCCGCCGCGGGAGCGCGACCTCAGCCTGCGCCAGTACATCTTGTCGGGAGCGGCGGAGCTGGTTGCGATCGAGGGGGAGCTGGACGAGCTCGAGCAGGCGATGGCGGGCGGCGTGCATGACGAGCAGACGCTCGCCCGCTACGCGCACGCGCAGGCGCGGCTCGAGCACGCCGGTGGCTACGCCTGGCGCGACCGTGCGCTCAGCACCCTGCGCGGTCTCGGCTTCTCTGCCGAGGCGGATCTCGATCGGCCGCTTCGGACCTTCTCGGGCGGCGAGCTGACGCGCGCCTCACTCGGGCGCGCGCTGGCCGGCAACCCCGACCTGCTGCTGCTCGACGAGCCCACCAACCACCTCGATATCGCGTCGCTCGAGTGGCTCGAGACGCATCTCGTCGCGCTCGACGCCGCGATCGTGCTGGTCGCCCACGACCGCTGGTTCCTGGAGGCCGTCGGCACCTCAGTGCTCGAGCTCGAGGCCGGACGCGGCAAGTTCTTCCCCGGGACGTGGCATCAGTGGCGCAAGGAGAAAGCGGCGCGCGAGCTCGCGCTCGGACGCGCGATCGAGCGCCAGGAGGCGGAGATCGCGCGCCTGGAGCGGTTCGTCACGCGCTTCCGCGCGGGCACACGCGCACGCCAGGCGCAGTCGCGCGCGAAGAAGCTGTCAAAGATCGAGCGGCTGAACCGCGGCGCGACCGACGGGGCCGCGATGCAGTTCGCGTTCAAGCCGCCCGAGCGCAGCGGCCGCGTCGTCTTCGAGCTGCTCGACGCCTCGCTGTCGGCCGGCGATAAGCCGCTGCTCGCCGGTGCCGAGCTGTGGCTCGAGCGCGGCGAGCACGTGACGCTCGTGGGAGCGAACGGCTCCGGCAAGACGACGCTGCTTGAGGCCCTGGTCGGCGGCTCGCAGCTCGACGCCGGCAAGCTGCTGACGGGCCATAACGTCAAGATCGGGTACCTGTCACAGCACAGCGAGGAGCTGGCCGCCGGACACGCGCGCACGGTCCTTGAGGCGACCACGCACGTGACCAAGCTGACACCGAACACGGCGCGGGCGTTGCTCGGGCACTTCCTGTTCGCCGGCGAGGATGCCGAGAAGCCGCTCGACGGGCTGTCGGGCGGCGAGCGCCGCCGCCTGTCGCTCGCGATCCTGGTGCACTCCGGCGCGAACGTCCTGATCCTCGACGAGCCGACCAACCACCTCGACCTCGAGAGTCGCGAGGCGCTCGAGGACGCGCTGTCACGCTTCGAGGGCTCGCTGCTGCTCGTCTCGCACGACCGCGCGCTGCTCGACGCGGTCGGCAAGCGCACGATCGCGTTCGAAGACGCAACGCTTCACAGCTATGTCGGCGGCTGGCCGGAGTACGTACGCGTCCGCGAGGAGCGCGCGGCAGCGCGACTGGCCCGCGGGCCAGTCGCGGCGATGGCCCCCGCCGGGACCGCGGCGAAGGCCCCCGCCGGGACCGCGGCGAAGGCCCCCGCCGGGACCGCGGCGAAGGCCCCCGCCAAGATCCCGGCGAAGGCCGATGCGAAGGTCGCCGCGCGACCAAAACCCAAGCGCGAGCGCACGCAGCGGGGAGGCTCGGCGTCCGACCAGGCCAAGCTGGAGCGCGCGATCGAGGTCGCGGAGGCCGCCCTCAAAGCGCTCGAGGAGGAGCTCGCGGCGCCGGCGGCGTGGTCCACGCCGGAGCAGAGCGCCGCATCGACGGCGCGCCACGTCGACGCCAAGCGGGCGGTGGAGCAGCTCTACGAGCGCTGGGAGAAGGTTGCGAGCTGACCGGCGGCCGATCGCTGTCGCCCGGTCGACGCTGTGCACGCGCCAGACAGAGAGCCGCAGGCGGGCTCGAGGTTGACGTCAGGTTCGGCCGGACCGGTAGGCTTGATTGCGGCGCTGATCCGCTGCGCCGCTGACCGAGCCCAAAGCTGCTGTGAAGCTCAACGACAACGTTCGCAACCTCCTGATCATCCTCGTGATCGCGGCCCTCGTGGTCGTGATCCCCGGTGGCGGCACCGCCGCGTCGGTCGCGACCAACGCCGTGTCGCTGGGGTTCCTGTTCGCGATCGCTTGGGTCGCTTCGCGCCTCTACCGTGAGCACCGGATGACGCTCTATTCGCTCGGGGACCGCCGCCGCGCGATCCTGTACGTGGCGCTCGGGGTGGTCACGCTGACGTTCAGCGCCAGCGCGCGGCTGTTCGCCAGCGGCCCCGGTCGGGTTGCGTGGATCGTGCTGATCGCCGGCGCGGCATTCGCGGTGTTCGCCGTGTTCCGCGCCTCGCGCGAGTATTGACGCGACCCGACCACTAGCGGATCTGTGTCGATCACACCCGCCGAGCGCCGCCGCGAGCTTCCCGACGAGCCGGGCGTCTACATCTTCCGCAACGAGCGCGGGAGGGTCATGTACGTCGGTAAGGCGAACTCGATCCGCAAGCGCGTGGCGTCGCACTTCTCCAATCCGAGCACCCGCGCCGGCCGCGATCTGCTGCCGATGATCGATCACATCGAGGCGCTCGTGGTGCGCACCGAAGCCGAGGCGCTATTAGTTGAGCAGAACTTCATCAAGCAGCACAAGCCGCGCTTCAACATCCGCCTGCGCGACGACAAGTCCTATCCGTACATCGCGATCTCGCTCGACGAGGACTTCCCGCGGGCGTACTTCACGCGCGAGAGACACCGCCGCGACCGCGCCTACTTCGGGCCGTTCAGCAACGCGAAGCGCGTGCGCTCCACGCTCGAGGTGCTCGGCAAGGTGTTCATGTTCCGCACCTGCGAAGGTCCCGAGCCTGGGCGGCGCAGCGGCTCGCCGTGCCTGGACTACTACATCAAGCGCTGCGAGGCGCCGTGCGTCGGCTACGTCAACCGCGCGGACTACCGAGCCGCGATCGACGGTGTGATCGCGTTCCTGTCGGGCCGCTACAAGGAGATCGAGCAGCAACTGGAGGCGGCGATGCGCGCGGCCGCCGCCGAGCAGCGCTATGAGGATGCCACGCGCGAGCGCAATCGCCTGCGAGCGGTGCGCTCGCTGCTGGAGCGCCAGCGCGTGGCGAACGACTCGGTCGGAACGCTCGATGCGATCGCGGTCGCAATCGGCGATGGAGAGGCCAACGCGCAGGTCTTCCAGGTTCGCGACGGCGTCCTGTCGGACCGTCAGAGCTTCTACCTCGACAATGCTGCCGATGCCTGCGTGCGGGATGTCGCCGAGGCTTTCATCCTGCAGTACTACGCGAGCGCGATGATGATTCCGCCGTTGCTGGTCGTGCAGCCCGAGGTCGGCGCGGAGCTCGCGCTGTCGCAGGCGCTGAGCGAGCGGCGCGGTGGGCACGTCGAGATCCGCGCCGTGCAGCGCGGCGACAAGCGGCGGATCCTGGAGCTGGCCGAGCGCAACGCCGCGCTCGCGCTCGACCAGGAGCGGTTGCGCTCAGAGCGCCGGCGCCAGCAACGGGTCGAGGCACTCGACGGCCTGCAAGCGGCGCTCGGGCTCGACGCGCTTCCGCTGCGAATCGAGTGCTTCGACATCTCGACGCTGATGGGCACCAACACGGTCGCTTCGATGGTCGTGTTCGAGGGCGCGGCGCCGAAGAAATCCGACTACCGTCGCTTCAAGGTGCGAACCGTCGGGGACGGCGCCGGCCCCGGCGCGCACGACGGACCAGACGACTTCGCGGCGATGGAGGAGGTGCTCGGCCGCCGGCTGGCCGGCTTCGAGGCGCAGCGCGAGGTCTCCCCGCACGACAAGGACTACGACCCGAGCTTCGCGACCCTCCCGAACCTGGTTGTGATCGACGGCGGCAAGGGTCAGCTGGCGGCCGGCCTGCGAGCGTTGCAGGGCTTCCGCGAGCGCGGCGTTGTGGTCGTCTCGCTCGCCAAGCGGATCGAGGAGGTGTTCATCCCGGGCCGTGCTGCGCCGCTGGCGCTGCCGCACGACACGCCGGCGCTGCAGCTGCTGCAGCGGCTGCGCGACGAGGCGCACCGGTTCGCGATCACGCACCATCGCCAGCGGCGCGACAGAGCGATGACGGCCTCGATCCTAGACGAGCTACCAGGGGTTGGTCCGGCTCGCAAGCGCGCGCTGCTGGCCCACTTCGGCTCGCCGGAAGCGATCCTCGCGGCGTCCGCCGAGGAACTCGAGGCAGTGCCGGGATTGCCCGGAAAGCTCGCCCGAGAGCTGCACCGCGAGATGCACAAGACGGGGGTGTGAATGCCAGCTGCGGCGCGCGTCCGTCGCAGACGTCAAGCTTATGCTCAATGGCCCGCGACAGCGCTGCTTCGACCGCGCAACAAAAGGGGACGTCAACCGGCGCGTCTGCACGCTCCAGCGAGGCTTCGGCCTCGACCTCCGCACTGAAGGATTTCGTGCTGATCACCGGCTACTCCGGCGCCGGCAAGTCCACCGCGATGGCCGCGTTCGAGGACGAGGGCTACTTCTGCGTCGACAACCTGCCGTCGGAGATGATCCGCTCGCTGGTCGATCTGTTCATGCACGAAGGCTCGAAGATCGAGCACGCAGCGGTCGCGTCCGACGCTCGGGGCGGCAGCTACTTCGAGGGGCTGGCGGCGATGCTCGACAAGCTGCGCGCGTCCGGCGTGAAGCTGCGCGCGCTGTTCCTGGAGGCGGACGAGCAGAGCCTGCTGACGCGCTACAAGGAGACGCGCCGGCGCCATCCGCTGTCGCCGCGGGGCAGCGTCGCCAGCGGGATCGCGCGCGAGCGGACGCTGCTCGGCCCGCTGCGCGAGCGCGCCGACCTGGTGATCGACACGACCGGTCTGACGGCCGCGATGCTGCGCCGCAGGCTGTCCACCGAGATGCTGCCGTCGAGCACAACCGGTCGTCTGGCGGTGCGGTTCGAGAGTTTCGGCTTCAAGTACGGGGCGGTGCGCGACCCGGATCTGATGCTCGATGTGCGCTTCCTGCCCAACCCCCACTACGACCCGGCGCTCCGTCCGCTGACCGGCATCGACGAGCGGATCGTCGCGTACATCAACCAGGACGGCGACCTCGACCGCTTCTACGAGCACCTGCATCCGTTGCTTGACTACCTGCTGCCGCAGTACCGCGCGGAGGGCAAGGCGCATCTGGTGATCGCGATCGGCTGCACGGGCGGCCGCCACCGGTCGGTGGCGATCGCGCAGCATCTCGCGGAGCGTTACGGCGATCAGGACGCTTACCAGATCGAGGTCTTCCACCGCGATGCCGCGAGGCCGGCGTGATCGACCATGTCGGCTTCGAAGTCGCAGACTTGCCGGTTTCGGCGCGCTTCTACGACGCCGTGTTCTATGCGCTCGGCGTACGGCGCATGATCGACTCCGAGCACGCGGTGGCCTACGGGATCAACGGACCGGTGTTCTGGATCGTCGTCCGCGGGCGCGTGCCGGCCGCCGGGTACGGCCATGTGGCGCTGCGGGCGAGCGGCAAGGCCGCCGTCGACGCGGCCTACCGCTCGGGGTTGGCGAACGGCGGCGCTGACGACGGCGCTCCCGGTCCGCGCCCGCAGTACGGCCGCGGCTGCTACGCCGCCTACCTGCTGGATCCGGACGGTTTGCGCGTCGAGGTCGTCTCGCGCAGATAACCGCCCAACTGCGGCGCCTTGAGATAGCCTTCATGCGCCGGCCCCCGCCGGTGTTCCCAGTTTCCAGCGAGCGACCCGGAGTTACCTATGTCAGTGAGGGTTGGAATCAACGGTTTTGGTCGGATCGGGCGCAACGTGTTTCGCGCCGCGTACGAGTCCGGCGCTGATGTCCAGTGGCTGGCGGTGAACGACATCGTCGACCTCCCGACGATCGTGCACCTACTGAAGTACGACTCGACCTACGGTCCCTTCCCGGGCACGGTCGAAGCGACCGACGGCGGCTTCGCGGTCGACGGCAAGGAGATCAGGGTCACGGCCGAGACGGATCCCGCCAAGCTGCCGTGGGCGGAGCTCGGCGCCGACGTCGTGATCGAGTCGACCGGCCGCTTCACCGATCGCGCCAACGCCAGCAAGCACCTCGCGGCGGGTGCCAAGAAGGTCGTCATCTCCGCTCCTGCAACGGACCCCGATGTGACCGTCGTACTCGGCGTCAACTTCGACGAGGTGTACGACAAGGACAAGCACAACATCATCTCGAACGCGTCGTGCACGACCAACTGCCTCGCGCCGGTGACGAAGGTGGTCCTCGAGACGGTGGGGATCAAGCACGGCCTGATGACCACGATCCACGCCTACACGGCCGACCAGCGCCTGCAGGACATGCCGCACAAGGACCTGCGCCGCGCTCGCGCCGCGGCCGTCAACCTGATCCCCGCCACGACCGGCGCGGCCAAGGCGATCGGCCTCGTGATCCCCGAGCTGAAGGGCAAGCTCGACGGCTTCGCGATTCGCGCCCCCGTCCCGACCGGCAGCGTCGTCGACCTCACGATCGAGGCCGAGAAGGCAACGAGCGTCGATGAGATCAAGGCGGCCGTCAAGGCGGCTGCGGACGGCAAGATCCTGCAGTACACCGAGGACCCGATCGTCTCCTCGGACATCGTCAAGAACTCCGCATCGTCGATCTTCGATGCGACCTTGACCCGTGTCTTGGACGGGACCTTGGTCAAGGTCGTCGCCTGGTATGACAACGAGTGGGGCTACTCGAGCCGCTGCGTCGACCTGGTTCAGAGGCTCGTGTGAGAACGCTCGCAGATCTCAAGGATCTAACTGGCAAGCGGGTCCTCGTCAGGGTCGACTTCAACGTCCCCCTGGCCGACAGCGCGGTTGCGGATGACACGCGGATCCGCGCCGCGCTGCCGACGATCGAGTGGCTGCGCGCCAAAGGTGCGAGTCTCGTGCTGGTGTCGCACCTCGGCCGACCCAAGCAAGGGCCCGATCCTAAGTACTCGCTGCGCCCGGTGGCGCAGCGGCTGTCCGAGCTGCTCGGCGTGGACGTCCAGTGCGCGCCGGCAGTCGTCGGAGACGAGGTCACGGCGCTGGCCGAGAAGCTCGGCCCCGGCGACGTTCTCCTGCTGGAGAACGTCCGCTTCGAGAGCGGGGAGACCAAGAACGACCCCGCGTTCGCGGCGAAGCTGGCGGCGCTCGCCGACGTGTACGTCAACGACGCGTTCGGCTCCGCGCACCGCGCTCACTCCTCGACCGAGGGCGTTGCCCGTCTGGTTCCGGAGAGCGTGGCGGGGTTCCTGCTCGAGCGGGAGGTGAGCACGCTCTCGAAGATCCTCGAGGAGCCCGAGCGGCCGCTGGTGGCGGTGCTCGGCGGCGCGAAGGTAAGCGACAAGATCCTTGTGATCGACCGTTTCCGTGAGCTGGCCGACACGATCCTGATCGGCGGCGCGATGTGCTTCCCGTTCTTGGCGGCACAGGGTCACACCGTCGGGGCGTCGCTGTGCGCGGGGGATGATGTCGAGCTGGCGAAGAAGACGCTCGCGTCGTGGGAGGGATCCCGAGCGCAGCTCGAGCTGCCGGTCGACCTCGTAATCTCCGACAAGCTCGCGGCCGATGCGGTCGCGACGCCGCTCGACGGCGTCGACGTGCCCGACGGCCAGATGGGCCTCGACGTCGGGCCGCGCACAGCGAAGGCGTACGGCGAGGTGATCGCCGGGGCCGGCACGGTCTTCTGGAACGGCCCGATGGGCGCGTTCGAGACGGCCCCGTTCGCGGCCGGCACGCTCGCGGTCGCGCAAGCGGTCGCGGATGCGGCGGGGACCACTGTCGTCGGCGGCGGCGACTCCGCCGCGGCCATCCAGCAGTTCGGCCTGGCCGACAAGGTCACGCATCTTTCGACCGGCGGCGGCGCATCGCTCGAGCTGATCGAGGGCAAGCAACTGCCCGGAGTGGAGGTACTCAAATGAGCGGCTCACGTACGCCGCTGATTGCCGGTAACTGGAAGATGTATAAGACGATCGCGGCGGCCGAGCAGTTCATCGCGGCGCTCCTGCCGCGCGTCTCGACCGCGGAAGGCGTCGACATCGCGATCTGCCCTCCGTACCTCGCCTTGCAGGCGATGGTCGATTCCACACGCGGCTCGCGCGTGCAGGTGTACGCGCAGAACATGCACCACACAGCCGAGGGGGCGTTCACCGGCGAGGTGGCGCCGCCGATGCTCGCCGAGGTTGGCGTTCACGGTGTCGTGCTGGGTCACTCCGAGCGGCGTCAGTTCTTCGGCGAGACCGATAAGGCGCTCGCCTTGAAGGTGCCTGCGGCGCTGGAGGCCGGGTTCGTGCCCGTTCTGTGCGTCGGGGAGAGCGAGGATGAGCGCGAGCGCGGCGACACGGAGCGCAAGCTCCGCCACCAGGTGCGTGAGGATCTCGCCCGCGTTACGGACGAGCGCCTGAGCGAGGTCGTGATCGCCTACGAGCCGATCTGGGCGATCGGCACGGGTCGCGTCGCCACGCCGGAGCAGGCGCAGGAGGCGATCGCTTTCGTGCGCGCGCTGGTCGCCGGCCGCTCGCCGGAGCAGGCGCAGCGGACACGGATCCTCTACGGCGGCAGCGTCAAGCCCGACAACGCCCACGAGCTGCTGGCGCTGCCGGATATTGACGGCGCGCTGGTCGGCGGCGCCAGCCTTGACGCCGAGTCGTTCACGGCGATCATCGAGGGAGCGAACTGATGTCTGCCCAGGAAGCTGTAACGCCCCTGCCTGATGGGCCCGCTTCGCTGCCGGCGCGCGCCTGCGTGCTGGTTGTGCTCGACGGTTGGGGGCTAGCTCCCGACGGCCCCGGCAACGCGGTGTCGCTCGCGAGTACGCCGGTGTTCGATGGGCTCTGGGACCGCTATCCACACACGCAGCTAACGGCATGCGGCCGCGCGGTCGGCCTGCCCGAGGGACAGATGGGCAACTCCGAGGTCGGTCACCTGAACCTCGGCGCCGGCGCCGTCGTGATGCAGGACCTCACGCGGATCGACGTGGCGGTCGAGAACGGGGAGCTTTCCAAGAACGAGGTGCTACGCAGCGCGTTCACAGCCAGCGAGCGCGTGCATCTGCTCGGACTCGTGTCCGGGGGCGGCGTGCACTCTGGCTGGAGCCACCTCGAGGGGTTGATCAAGCTGGGCGCCGAGCTCGGCGTTGCGGACCTCGTCCTGCACGCGTTTACCGACGGCCGCGACACCTTTCCCCACTCGGGCGAGGGGTACCTTACCGAGGTCGAGGGCTGGATGCGGGAGGCCGGCGGCGGCCGCATCGGCACCGTGGTCGGGCGCTACTACGCAATGGACCGCGACAAGCGCTGGGATCGCGTTCAGCTCGCCTACGACATGCTGGTTCATGGCCGCGCCGAGCACAACGCGGCCTCTGGGCCGCAGGCGGCCCGGGACGCTTACGAGCGCGGCGAGACCGACGAGTTCATCAAGCCGGTGCTCGTCGGAAAGGAGGCGCGGATCCGTCCGGGCGACTCGATTGTGACGTTCAACTTCCGGCCGGACCGGATGCGCGAGATCACGCGCGCGCTGGCGGAGCCCGGGTTCACCGATGTCGATCGCGGCGGCGCGGCTCCGGTCGAGCGTTACGCGACGATGACCGAATATGTTGAGGGCTGGCCATACCCTGTCGCCTTCCTCCCCGAACATCCGGCGCTCACCTTGACGTCGGTGGTCGCCGCCCACGGCGATCTCCAACTGCATGTCGCCGAGACCGAGAAGTACCCGCATGTGACCTACTTCTTCGCCGGTGGCGAAGAGACACCGGCGGTCGGTGAGCGGCGTGAGCTGGTCGCCTCGCCGCGCGATGTCCCGACCTACGACTACAAGCCGCAGATGAGCGCGCCAGAAGCTGCGAGAGCGTTTGTCGAAGCCTGGCAGGCTGATCGGCCGACCTTCGGGATCATCAACTTCGCCAACGCCGACATGGTTGGCCACACCGGTGTGATCCCGGCCGCTGTCACGGCGATCGAGACCGTCGACGGCCGCCTTGGCGAAATTGTCCGCGCCGTTCACCTCGCGGGCGGCGCCTGCATCATCACCGCCGACCACGGCAACGCCGATCACATGCTCGAGCCGGACGGCAGCCCGAACACGGCCCACTCGCTGAACCCGGTTCCGCTGATCGTGACCGTGCCCGGAGTGAAGCTGCGCGACGGCGGTGTGCTCGCCGACGTGGCCCCAACGATCCTGCAGGTGCTGGGTTGGGAGCAGCCGGCGGCGATGACGGGCAAGACGTTGCTTGCCTAGCTCGCCGCCGCTATCGGGACCAGACGGCGCTCGGATCAGGCGGCGCTGCCGGCGAACACCGGTCCGAGTGCCCGTCCGGCGAGCTCGAGCGTCTCGAGGTCGTGCACGTCGGGCATCGAGATCGTCAGACCTTCGATCCCGGCCTCGCGCAACTCGGCAGCCTTCGCCGCGATCGTGTCGGGCTCGCCGGCCATCGCCGACATGAGTCGCTGCTCCGGCACTCCCGCTTGGCGCATGGCCTCCAGCTTCGCCGCCGCCGCCTCGTGGGTTGGCGCGATCAGGACTACGGCCATGCCCGTCTTGGTGATCTGCGCCGGGTCACGGCCGAGCTTCTCGCAGTGAGCCTCCAGCACGTCGAGCTTGTGCCTCGCGGTGGCCTTGTCGCCGAACAGGTTGCAGCCGTCGGCGTACTGGGCGACCATCCGCAGCGTCTTGCGCTCGCCGCTGCCCCCGATCAGGATCGGGATGTCGCCGCGCACAGGCTTGGGATTGTTGTAGGCGCCGTCGACGTGAAAGTACTTGCCCGAGAACGTAGCGCGTTCTTGCGTGAACATCGCGCGCGTGATCTGGAGGGCCTCCTCGAGCCGCTCGAAGCGCTCCTTCAGCGGCGGGAACTCGAACCCATAGGCCCGGTGCTCGTCATCGAACCAGGCGGCGCCGATGCCGTGCCAAGCACGACCTCCCGAGACGATGTCAACAGTTGTCGTGATCTTGGCGAGCAACGCCGGATTGCGATACGTGACGCCGCCGACGAGCGTCCCAAGCGACAATTTCGAGGTGCGGGCAGCCAACGCTGAGAGCATCGTGTTGCCGTCGAACATCCAGTTCTCCTGCGGCCCCACGACCGGGATTTGGTGAAGGTGGTCCATCAACGAAATCGAGCTGAAGCCCGAGCGCTCGGCCGTCACTGCGATCTCGACGAGCTTGTCGAAGGCCTGAGCGGGCCCCACATCGGGGTAGTTGAAGTTCGGAAGGTGGAGGTCCAACGTGACAGGTACGCGCATGAGTGAAACGCTACATCGTCTCTGACGACGGGGCGCTGCTCTGGCAGGTCGCTCGGTGGACCTCCTCGGTGAGCGTGCGCAACAGCTCGGCCCGTTTCTCGCCCTGCTCGGTGAGGGCGTGGATCTGCTCGGTGAGGGTGTGGATCTGCTCGGTGACTGTCGTGTTCCTCTGCAGGAGGTCGAGCTGGAACTGCGAGAGCTCATCGCGATGCTTGGCCGACGCCACCTCGTTGGCTTTGTCGGTGCGGGTCTGCGCTTTCTGGGCGATGATCACGAGCGCCCCGGTGTAGAACGCGACGCCGGAGAACACCAGGTTCAGGAGAATCCACGGCTCGGGGTCGAACTGGTGGCCGTGGTCCAGGTTCGTGATTGTCTGGGAGATGTAGTGGGCAGCGCCGTTGGCGAACACCCAGCCGAGGATGATCAGGGAGGACAGGACGATGAACGGGACTGTGCCCATGCCGGAAGCGACCTTTTCCGACATGCGCTCCATAAAGCTGCTGCCGCCGGCGTAGGGAGAGTCGTGAGCATCGCCGTAGTGCTTGTGAAACCGCAGCGGATCCTTGAGTTCCATCCGATCTTCGCCTCCTGGAGGGGGTTGTCCAGCGCGTAAGCTAGCCGAGCGACCGGGCGGCTAGCCGAGTTCCCAGTCAGCCATCTGCTGAAACGCGGCGACGACCGTCAGCGGCGCTTGGTCTGCGGACAGCTCGCTGTAGATCGTGGCGATGTTGACCACCAAGCGTTCGCTTTCCCCCCAATCCGCCCAGCGATCGAGCGCGATCGAGCGGGCCGCCTGCAGCGCCGTCATCCCGTCGGCATGGCGCGCGCGCGCCTGCTCGTAGAGGTACTCGAAGTAGGCCTTGAGCTCCTGAACGGCGCGCTTGTCGGCGAGCGGTCCGTGGCCGGGCACGATCAGCTCGAGGTCCATCGCTAAGATCCGGTCGCACGCTGCGATCCAGTTCGATACCGGTCCCGCCCACGCGATCGGATGCCCCCCGTGGAACAGGATGTCGCCCGAGAACAGTACGCGCTCGGCTGGCAGCAGCGCCAGCGTGTCGCCACGGGTGTGGGCCGGTCCGACTTCGATTAGCTGCACCTCGCGACCCCCGACCGGCAACGTCAGCTCGCCGGTGAAGGTTCGCTCGGGTAGTGCGAGCTCGATACCACCGAAGTCGAACGCGCCGAAGCAGTCCAGGAAGAACTCGCCGAGCTTGCCCATCGTTGGTGCCTGCTCGATCAGCGCGGCCATCACGGCCGGCGGCAGCTCGCACATCTCGGCCGCCGTCCGCTCGGACGCGATGATGCGCGCGCCGCCGACGAGCTGGTTGCCGTAGCAATGATCTCCATTGGCATGCGTGTTCAGCAGCGTGTCGATGAGCGCCGCAGCCGGCACGGCCCGGCGCATGTCGGTCAGCATCTGCTCGGTCAGCCGCAGGTCGAACAGCGTGTCGATCAGCAGGGTGCTGTCGCCGTCGACCACCAGGCCGGCGTTGCTCCAGCCCCAGCCACCGTCGGGCTGCAGGTAGGCGTATAGGCCGTCACCGACCTCGTGCAGCCCTCTGGTATACGCGTGCGTCATCGTACGAAGCGGTTGCGCAGGACGCCGATGCCCTCGATTTCGAGCTCGACCACATCGCCATCGGCGAGAAAACGCCCCAGCTCGAGGCCGCAGCCCGTACCGACGGTCCCCGAGCCGAGGATCTCACCGGGATGAAGCGTCTCGTCGCGTGAGACGTGCTCGATCATGTCCTCGAAGCGATGGTGGATGCTGCCCGAGTTGCCGCGGCTCCACTCCTCATCGTTGACACGCGCGACCATCTCGAGCGAGTAGGGTTCCGTCAGCTCTTCGGCGGTGACGATCCAGGGACCGAGCACGTTGCCGGTGTCGAAGTCCTTGCCCTTGGCCGGCCCGAGCTGCCCGGCCATCTCCACGAATTGCGCGTCGCGCGCCGAGGCGTCGTTGAAGATCGTGAAGCCGAAGATGTGTTCGGCCGCGCGCTCGCGCGGAATGTCGCGCCCGCCGGTGCCGATCACGCACGCGAGCTCGAGCTCGTAGTCCATGACCTGCGAGTAGCTGGGCCAGGTCACGTCTGCTTCCGGACCGTTGACCGCAAAGCGATTCGCCTTATAGTAGATGGGCTGCTGATACCAGACGGCGGGGACCTCGAACTGCTTGCCGGTCAGCTTTGCCGCCTGCGCGAACGCGTTCTGCACATGCTCCTCGAAGCACATGAAATCTCGGATCTGCGGCGGCTCCGGCAGCGGCGCTAGGAGTCGCACGTCGGCCAGCGCGTAACGGCAGTCAGCCGGTGCCTCGCGGGCGACAGCGGCGGCCACTGCCAGGCCCTTGGCTCCGGCCTCGATCAGCGCCAGCATGCTTTCCAGCACCGCCGAGCGTCGGCCGTGCAGGCGCTCGTGGGCGACGGCGAGGTCGGTCATTGTGGCGTCGGTGACGCTGACGGCTCCCAAGGCCGTTTCGTCAAGCCGGGAGCTAAACGTTGCGAGCTTCATCAGCGCGTGGTCGGCGATCTTCTCACACACGGTCACTTCGCGTCAGTCGCGAGGAAATTGGCGGCCGCCTGAATCTGTGTCGAAGACAGCTTCTGGCCAAAATCGGACGGCATCACGCCCGCCATATAACCACTGGTGATAAACGCGTACGGGTCCTGGATCATCGTCTCGATGCACTGGCGCAGGGTCTTCCCGTGTGAGTGTTCGGCCAGCAGCATCGCGCAATCGGGTCGCAAGCGCTTGTCGAGATCCGGGCCAACCTGGCCGATCGCGCCGGCCGCCGCAAGCGTGTGACAGTAGCTGCAGCCCGCGCTTCCAGTGAAAACCGCTCGCCCGGCCGCAACCGAAGTCGAGGAGCCGCCGGCTCCAGTCGGCACTGAGGCGCCGCCACAGGACGCAATCATCGCCGCGAGAAGCCCGGCGAATGCTACGTGGCGCATCAGGCCAAACACGTCGAGAAGATACGACATCCGCGGTCAGGCCGCCGGTGGGCGATCGCGATCGACTAGCCGGGCGTGGGCAGATCAGACGATGCTCACACCAGGGTTGCCGGGTGGTGTTAGGGTCGTGTGCATGGGCAAAAGAACCTCATACACACCAGGCACGTTCAGCTGGGCCGACCTCGCGACGACCGACCAGCCGGCCGCCAAGCAGTTCTACGGCGAGCTGTTCGGGTGGGAAGCGGAGGACATGCCGGTCGGCGACGGCGTCTTCTATGCGATGATGCGGATCGAAGGCAAGTCGGTGGCGGCGATCGCGCCGCAACCGGAGCAACAGTCGCAGGCGGGCGTTCCGCCGATGTGGCAGTCGTACATCACCGTCGAGAGCGCCAATGCGTCTGCGGAGAAGGCGGGGCAGCTCGGCGCGCAGGTGCACGCGCCGCCGTTCGACGTGATGGACGTCGGGCGGATGGCGGTGATAAGGGATCCGCAGGGTGCCTTCTTCATGGCCTGGGAGCCGAAGATGCACATCGGTGCCGAGCTCGTCAACGGGCCCGGGCAGTTGAGCTGGAACGAGCTGGCCTCACCTGACGTCGAGGGTTCGACCACGTTCTACAGCGAGCTGTTCGGCTGGAAGATCGAGAAGCTCGCCGACAGCTCGATGCCGTACTGGACGATCCAGAACGCGGCGGGCCACGCCAACGGCGGCATCCGCAACCCGCAGCCGGGCGAGCCGCCGAGCTGGTCGGTCTACTTCGGCTACGACGACGTTGCGGCCGGGATCGCCAAGGTCGAGCAGCTTGGAGGCTCGAAGCTGATGGGCCCGATGCCGATCGGGCCGGGTACGATCGCGACCGTGCGCGACCCGCAGGGCGCGGTGTTCACGCTCTACGCTGGCGAGTTCGAGGACTGAAGCTGCCGCAGCGGGCGGTGATGCCAGGTGACCTGGATGCTCTCGCTCCACCGTCCCCGATTTCCTCGCGGGCCGATACCGTCTAGGTGAAGCCCAGCCCCCGGTGCATCGGACCTCTGCCGAGGCGACTACGCCCGGCGCGCACATTCCAGATCGCGCAGCTCCTCAAGCGCATTTCAAACGCTAACTCTGATCGTCAGAGTCTGTGTAGCCGTCCCCAGGCTGTTCTTGGCCGTGAGGGTCAGGGTGAACGTCCCGCTTGCGGTGGGCGTGCCTGCGATCGTGGCTGTGCCGTTGGTGTTGCTGGTGAAGGTCACCCCGGCGGGCAGTGCCCCCGACTCGCTGATCGTTGGTGTCGGGTAGCCGGTTGTCTTCACGGCGAAGCTGAGCGCCGTGTTCTCGGTGCCCGTGGTCGTGGCCGCGCTGGTGATCTTCGGGGGCGCGCTGACCGTCAGCGTGAACGTCTGCGCGGCGCTGGTGCCGGCGCTGTTCTTGGCCGTGATCGTCAGCGTGAAGACCCCGCTTGTGGTGGGCGTGCCTTTGATGGTGGCTGTGCCGTTGGCGTTGTTGGTGAACGTCACCCCGCCGGGCAGGCTCCCCGTTTTGGTGAGGGACGGGGCCGGGGTGCCGGACGCCGTCACCGTAAAGGCGGTGAGTGGCGTCCCGACCGTGCCCGTGGCCGTGGCCGCGCTGGTGATCACCGGGACCTGGCTGACCGTCAGCGTGACGGTCTGCGCGGCGCTGGTGCCGGCGCTGTTCTTGGCCGTGATCGTCAGCGTGAAGACCCCTCCGGCGGTAGGCGTCCCTGTGATCGTGGCGGTGCCGGTGCCGTTGTCGGTGAAGGCCACCCCCGCGGGCAGAGTCCCCGACTCGGTGATCGCCGGCACCGGGTAGCCGCTCGTCTTCACGGTGAAGCTGAACGCCGTACCCACCTTGGCTGTGGTCGTGGCCGCGCTGGTGATCGCCGGGACCTGGTTGACCGTCAGTGTGAAGGTCTGAACCGCCGATCCCAGCGTGTTCTTAGCGGTGATCGTCAGCGTGAAGACCCCCCCCGCGGTAGGCGTACCCGCGATCGTCGCCGTGCCGGCAGCGGTACCGGTGCCGGCGGTGAAGGTGAGGCCGTGCAGTGCCCCCGACTCCGTGATTGTCGCCGCCGGAGTGCCGGACGTGGTGACCGTGAAGCTGAACGACGTCGCGACCGTGGCTGTAGCCGAGGCCGCGCTGGTGATCGTCGGACCACCATTAGCCTGCACCGTCAGCACGAGCGTCTGCGTGGCGTTCGGACTGACGCCGTTGGCTGCGGTCAAAACCAGATTGTAGACGCCCGCGGCATTCGCTTTCCCACTGATCGTGGCCGTGCCGGCGCTTGCGCCGGTGCCGGCGGTGAAGGTGAGCCCGTGCAGTGCCCCCGACTCCGTGATTGTCGCCACGGGGTACCCTGAGGTTTGCACCGGGAAGCTGAACGTCGTCCCGACCATGGCTGTGGCTGTCGCCGCACTCGTGATCGCCGGGGCCTGATCCACGGTGAGCGTGAAGCTCTGCGTGGCCCTACCAGCGGCGTTGGTCGCGGTGATCGTGATCGGGTAGCTCGCCCCGGTCCCTGCCGCCGGCGTCCCCGCCAGGGTCGCGGTACCAGTGCCGTTATCGGTGAACGTCACCCCACTCGGCAGAGCGCCTGATTCACTGATCGCCGAGGTTGGCGACCCGGTCGTGGTCACTGAGACGTTGAGCGCCTTCCCGACCGCTACCGTGGCCGTCGCCGCGCTCGTGATCGCCGGGGCCTGATCCACGGTCAGCGTGAAGCTCTGCGTAGCCGTACCAGTGCCGTTGGTCGCGGTGATCGTGACCGCGTAGCTCCCGGCGGTCCCTGCCGCCGGCGTCCCCGACAGAGTCGCGGTGCCATTGCCGTTATCGACAAACGTCACACCACTCGGTAGAGCAACCCCCGGATCGGTGAGCGCCGGGCTCGGCGACCCGGTGGTGCTCACGGTAAAGCTACCCGCGGTGCCCGCCGTGAACGTCGCTGCGTTGGTGCTCGTGATCGCCGGAGCCTGGCCCACTGTCAGCGTGAAGCTCTGCGTGACCGTACCCGCCGCGCTGCTCGCGGTAATCGAAAGCGGGAAGCTCCCTCCGCTCGTCGGCGTGCCCGACAGGGTCGCGGTACCGTCGCCGTTATCGACGAACGTAACCCCACCCGGTAGAGCCCCCGATTCGGTGAGCGCCGGGGTCGGCGACCCGGTGGTGCTCACGGTAAAGCTACCCGCGGTACCCGCCGTGAACGTCGTCGCGTTAGCGCTCGTGATCGCCGGAGCCTGAGCGCTGACGGTGAGCGTGAAGCTCTGCGTAGCGTTCGGGCTGATCCCGTTGGCTGCGGTGATCGTGATCGGGTAGCTCCCAGCGGTCCCCGCCGCCGGCGTACCCGCCAGGGTCGCCGTGCCGCTGCCATTGTCGGTGAAGGTCACCCCGCTAGGTAGAGTCCCCGACTCGGTGATCGTCGGCCCCGAGGTGGACGACCCGGTGGTCGTCACCGCAAAGCTACCGGCGGTGCCCGTGGTGAACGTCGTCGCGTTGGCGCTCGTGATCGCCGGGGCCTGATCCACTGTGAGCGTGAAGCTCTGTGTGGCGTTCGGGCTGATCCCATTAGCCGCAGTGATGGTGATCGGGTAGCTTCCCCCGGTCGCTGCCGCCGGAGTACCGGCCAGGGTCGCCGTGCCGCTGCCGTTGTCGACGAAGGTCACCCCACCAGGTAGAGCGCCCGACTCGGTGATTGGGGTGGGCGTGGGCAGACCCGTGGTGGTCACGGCAAAGCTGCCCGCGGTGCCCGCGGTGAACGTCGCCGCGTTGGCGCTCGTGATCGCCGGGGCTTGATCCACTGTGAGCGTGAAGCTCTGCGTGGCACTCGTGCCGATCCCGTTGGCTGCGGTGATCGTGATCGGGTAGCTCCCGGCGGTCCCTGCCGCCGGTGTCCCCGCCAGGGTGGCGTTGCCATTGTCGTTGTCGAGGAAGGTCACGCCGCTGGGCAGGGCCCCCGTCTCGCTGAGGGCTGGGGCTGGGTAGCCGGACGTGGTCACCGTAAAGGCGGTGAGCGGCGCCCCGGCCGTGGCTGTGTCCGTGGCCGAACTGGTGATCGCCGGCGCCTGATCAACGATGACCGTGAAGGTCTGGGTGGCGCTCGCGCCGATCCCGTTGGCTGCGGTGATCGTGATCGGATAGCTGCCCCCGGTCCCCGCCGCCGGCGTGCCCGCCAAGGTCGCCGTGCCGTTGGCGTTATCGACGAAGCTCACGCCGCTGGGCAGCGATCCCGTCTCGGTGATGGCCGCCGTGGGCAGACCCGTCGTCGTCACGGCAAAGTCGCCCGCGCTGCCCACGGTGAACCACGCCCCGTCGGTGCTCGTGATCGCTGGGGCCTGGGCGGCGCTCGTCGGCCAGGTCGTCGAGGAAGTCAGGGCGGGACTGGTGCCAGTCGGGATGCTGGTCCAGCCGGTCTGCGTGCCGCCGTAGGATGACCCCACGTTGGTGATGCCCGTGAGCGGGACGGTCACGGCGGCGCTGCCGGAGTTGGTGATTGTGACCTGGTTGCCCTCGATGTAGCCGCTGACCGAGGTGTTCGCGGCCCAGGCGGACTGCTCGGTGAGCAGCGTCCCGATCTGCGCCATCGTCAGCTGCTCGATCGGAGCGTTGCTCGCGAAGTCCTGGTTGTACTCGGCCAGCAGCGGGTTGAGGGTCTCATAGAAGAGCCCGTCGCCCTCGCCGTTTACGTTCCCAGATGTCTGGTCCATCAGGTTTGTCTGATGGAAGTAGCTTGGGCGGGGGTCATTGCCCATCATGTGCTGGAACATTCCCTGATCCACGCTCGCGACGATCTGCGCGATCGTGAACGTGGTTCCGGCGGGGTTGCAGGTCGTCACACCGGCCACCGGCGTGCAGCGTCCGGTGCCGCCCGTGCTCGGTAGGTCGTATAGCGTCTCGTACTCGTCGACCTCTTGGGCGTTGGTTGACACGTTGTAATAGATGTTCGTCGGGTAGCGCGGGATCGCCGTCGCGCCGGCGTCCTGGAACGTCGCGCCGGCAGGGTACTCGCCAGCGGGGGTCGTGCCGGTCGCAAACGAGCCGTCGGCAGGGCTGGGGTATGGCTTTGAGGCATCCGCGCCGAAGTACTTGATGCCGCCGGAGAGCGTGCCCGCGAATGCGGCGTCGAGCGCCGGGTTCTGCTCGTAGGCGCTCTCGTCGGCAGTGCTCTCGCTGGGCGGCGTGGCGGGGCTGCCGGCCGCGCCCGCGTCTACGAACGTCTTCTCTGCGGCCCCGCCGCCGGTGGTGTCGGTGGTGGAGGTCGGGTCGCGGAAGTCGCTGGTGGTGTCAGGAGAGGTGCCGGTGGTGGTGACGGCGGGGACCGTTCCGATCAGCGACCAGGTCCCCGTCGTGCCCGTCGTGCCCGCGGCGCCGGGTGTGAACGGCGCCCGGTAGATCTTGTAGTCAGCGGCTTTGCAGACCGCGCCCCAGGTGAGCTTGACCTCGCCCGGGCCGGTCACGGTCACCGGAGAGGACTCTGACGCGGTTGATTCGCCGGTTGCCGCGACCGGGGTCGCGCCCGGCGCCGCGGTGTTGAACTGGTCGCTGACTGCGTAGACGTACTCGCCGCTTGCCAACGAGCCGGCGCTGCTATCGGCGTCGGCTGCGTCGAGCGCGGGCGGGTCGACCTGCCCCGGGTTGCCCGGGAGCAGGTTCGCCAGGCCGGAGTGCTCGCCGGTGATCACGACGTTGGGGTTCTCGTTGCCCAGCGCGTCGGTGGCGTCGGTGGACTCGGTCAGGCCAAGACCCCCGGTGAGCGAGTCGCCGACCGTTGCGCCTGGGGCGCTCCCGCCCCAGATCGTGTTCTGGTTGAGCTCGGCCTCGATGTAGTTCTGCGTCGCGCAACCTTCGTCGATGTTCGGGTGATCCCAGGTGTGACTGATCCAGCCGAAGTCATCGGTGTAGGGCTTGCCGGTCGCCGGATCGGTCGCCTGGAAGGCCGCCAGCAGCGGGTCGTAGTCGGTCGCG
>JBKQKK010000243.1:0-3735 GCA_052147535.1 Solirubrobacteraceae bacterium
GCCACGCCACGCTCAGCGCACGGATCGCAGCCGCGATCCTGCCCGCCGGCGCCGCGCAACAGGACGCGATCACCGCCACTTTGTTGCACGACATCGGCCAGCTCATCGCGATCGCCGATGACCGCCATCAATGGCAGCGCCTGGTCGAGCAGGCGCGAGACCGCGAGCTGCCGCTACACGCTGTCGAGCAGGAACTGCAGGGCATCACCCACGCCGCAGCCGGAGCGTACCTGCTGTCACTGTGGGGGCTTCCAGACGAAGTCGTTGAGGCCGTCGCCCATCACCACGACCCAGGCGCGGTACCCAGCGTCATGCTTGACGCCGTCGGAGCGGTGCACATCGCGGACGCGCTCGCTCACGAGGTGCACCACAGCCCCGGCGAGCGAACACCGCCATCGCTGCTCGACCTGGAGTTCCTGGACCGGCTCGGGGTCAGCTCGCGTCTGGATCAGTGGCGCGAGCTCGCGATCGACGCCGAGCGCGTTCTCGCCGCCAGCTCCACGGGCGCGAGCGCCGGTTGAGGTTGGCGCCACGCGGACGCGTCGGTGGGCTGCTGCGGGCTGTCTGGGGGTCGCGGCTTGCCGAACAGGTACCCCTGGCCTAGTGAGATGCCGAGCGCGGCGAGTAGCGATCGCTGCACTGTCGTCTCGATCCCCTCCGCGACGACGAGCATCCCGGTCTCCATCGCGAAGCTCGTCAGCGCGGCTGCGAGCGCGCGCGTGGGTCGGTGGCGGTCGATCTGGAGTGTGATCGACCGATCGAGCTTGATCACATCCGGCTCGAGGCGCAGGATGTGGTTCAGGCTCGCGTACCCCGACCCGAGGTCATCAACAGCCAGGCGCAGGCCTTGAGCGCGGAACGGCGCCAGCGTGTCAGCGAAACGCTGATAAGAACCGATCCGGGCGTTCTCGGTGACCTCAAGCACGACGCGCGCCACCTCCACCCGTTCGAGCTGCTCAACGAACGCGGGATCGAGCACGGTCTCCGGCGAAGCGTTGACCGACATGAAGCAGCCGCCACGAAGATCGCCCAGGCCGCTGGTCGCAAGCGAGATCGCGAGGCGCTCGAGCTCGATGCGCCGACCGACACGCCCCGCCGCCTCGAACCACTTGTCCGGCGAGCGTGCCGGAGGCGGAGAGAACCGCGCGAGCGCCTCGAAACCGACAGGCTCGCCGCTGCTCAACTCAACGATCGGCTGGTGCACGATCCTCAGCGCGCCCGGCGCGAACGCAGCCTCGATGATCTCCTCCTCCGATGACTCGGCCGGGGCGAGCGCGATCAGACCGTCGTTGCTCACGGCGTGTCTTGTGGCTGCGCACGCCGCAGGCGCACCAGCAGCGGCTCGCGGACGTAGCCCGCCTCGAGATTCGCGAGGCGCTCGATCTGCTGGCCGGTCACGGTTTGACCGCGAGCTATCACCAGAGTCCCTCTTATTGTGCGAACGTTATCGGCGAGCACCATCCCTGGGCGCAGCTCCACCAACGAAATCTCGACCACCCGCCGATCGGTGCAGTCATCGCCGACAACGCGCGCGAACACCTCCAGCAGATCCGGGTCGTACAGGAGGCTGCGTGCGAGCCCACGCATCGCGGCGAGCGCCACCGCGGTGTTGCCGCACTGCTCTTCGAGCACGTCGTGGTCTAACGCGATCCGCAGGATCCTCGAGCCGAGCGGCAGCAAGGGTCCGGCGCCGACCTCCCCGTACGGTCGCTGGTAATCGGCGAGAATCGCGAGAACCCCCTCCAGTCGCGGGATGTTCCCAAGGATCTGTCGCGTGAGCTCCGGAACCCGCTCCACCATTGCCTGCTCGTTGGCGCTGAGATGCGTGCCCGCGTAGAGCTTCTCGGCCGTCGTATCCGGCAGCACCACCGCGCCAACGTGGACCAGCAGCGCCGAAACCTCGATCTCCCAGCAGTCGTGCAGCTCAAGCGCCTGCGCGAACTGCACGACCATCCTCTTGACGCGCTGACTGCGACCAAACGCGGCAGCGCTGGCCAGCGCCAGCACATCAGCGAGCGCCTGCACGCTTCCCTTCAGCGTCTGCTCGAGCAGCACCCGCTCGGCCGTCTGCAGGCGATGCTGACCGACCCCCGCCGCGCACGCACGCAGCAGCTCCTCAGACGTACACGGCTTCGTCAGGAAGCGAAACAGCGCCGCGTCGTTGACCGCTCTCACCGCCACATCAAGATCGGCATAACCCGTCAGCAGGATCCGAGTCGCGTTCGGTGCCACACGTCGCGACTCGCGCAGGAACACCGACCCCGACATCACCGGCATCCGCATATCGGAGATGATCAACGCATACTCCCGCGGCTCGGCCGCCAGCATCGCCAACCCCTCCGCGCCACTCGTCGCAGTGCGCACGTCAAAGCTTCGCCGCAACGTATCGCGCAGGGACTCAAGGATATGAGGCTCGTCATCCACGCACAGAATCCGTGGTCGCGGCATACGCGCACTGATCGATGACTGCGCCGCGCTCATCACGCCGTCCCCGAACTGGACGTGCACAACGACCCGCCGAAACAGGAGGTATCGCGCCGGGAACCGTACAGCAAGCCCATCCACACGCTGGCCACGACCCGGTGGAGCGCCCCGACACAGCAACAGGCCGAGGAAAGCCCCGCGAGCTCGGTCGCCCCCACCGCCCAGGACGACAATACATGAGGCCGCGCAGCGCCCCGAGAACGCCCGCCATCATCGACAAACCGGACTAGCAACATATGCATAATACCCACAGCGGCGTAGAGGCGCATCAACGCGCCCTCAGCACAGAATCGACACGTCGCGCGGCAGACTTGAGCAACACACAGCAGAGCTGAACCAACTGCGCAAGCTCTCCCCTCCGACGTGCGGCTTATCGGGTCCACGGTTGGCGGAGCGGCAGCCCTCTACCTACCCGCCCCTCTCGGTCAACGTCCGGCGAGACGCTCACCATCGAGGAATCAATGAACCTTGAGGGCGAGAACGGAGAGCGCTGGAATGTTGGAGACGAGCAGGCCCTTGAGGAGCATCGGAACGAAAAGTCACGATAGGCGCAGGATCTGCCCCTTGGGGCGCTTGGAGATTCGTGATGAGCGCGGCGGCGGCTAAGAGCCTCCTGGCAACGTGGACGAAGGAGGAACGCTGGCGAAGGGCGTTTCTGTCCTCTATCTGTGTCATCTCCTCGCCGGTCGCTCAGGGAACAAGGAGATAGTCATGAGTTATCGGAAACATCGCCCTCGATGATCGCGGCGACGCGTTGATCCAACTCTCGAGCCGTTTGGCATTGGGCCGAAACTGAAGCACGGGGGAACCCGTCGCGGCGCGACCGACGAGCGACAGGCTGCCGCCTGCAACCACCAGAGAAGGGGGCAAGATCGAGGCGATCGGCGGCGCCATCGGCCGCATGGATTCTTGTGCGTCTCGTGCGACAACAGGTTGGCGGCGAGCGTGACTTCTGCTTTCCATGCGACTGGGCAGTCCGACGCGCACGCAACGCCAATCGACCGGTGCGGAAAGGAACTACCTCGGCGCTGGCCGCGACGTCGTTGCTTCTGGCGCGCTGGCGCGATTCAGAACGACCTCAAGCTCGACCGGCGGCTGGCTACGCCGGCGTCGGCGGTTAGCGCCAGATCCAACGACGTGTTGGAGGGTAGCGAGGTCGTCGCTTTCACGATGGGTCAGGAGGCCGGGTCCGTGTCCGAACCCCGACGAACGCGCGCCCTCTGCGATACTGTTTTTACCCACGGGCGTCTC
>JBKQKK010000244.1:0-18071 GCA_052147535.1 Solirubrobacteraceae bacterium
GTTGCGCAAGCGCTCGACCGCGACCGTCACGGCGCACACGGCCAGCACGACGCACGCGAGCAGGGCCACGACCGCGAGCCCGGGGGTCACGACCGCGACGAGCGCCAGCGCAACGAGCGCAGCAATCGCGACGTCTCGCCTGAGTGCCGGCCCCCTCACAGCGCAAGCCTCCGGAAGAGCGCGCGCGGGAGGTGGCGCAGGATCATGAACACGTACCTCAGGATGCCCGGCACCCAGACAGTGTGGGCCGAGCCGTCGAGTGCCTTCACGGTCGCATCGGCGACGGCCTCGGGCGTTGTTGCCAGCGGCGCTCGCGGCAGCCCGGCGGTCATCCGCGTGCTGACGAAACCGGGCCTCACGACGAGCACGCGCAAGCCGTCGCCGGCGACTGCGTCGCCGAGCCCCTGCGCCAGCGCGTCGAGTCCCGCCTTGGTGGCGCCGTAGATGGCGTTCGCGGACCGCACGCGCTCCCCGGCGACGCTCGAGAGCACGACGAGTGTGCCGCCGCCGCCGGCGCGCAGCGCGCGCAGGCTCGCGAGCATCAGCGAGCCACACCCGGCGAAGTTGACGTTCATCACCTCGAGCGCCCGCCGGGGGTCGGCGTCGAGGCCGTCCTGTGCGCCGAGAACGCCCACGGCCAGTACGACGAGATCGAATCCGCCGCTGCTCGCAAACGCTTCGTTGACGGCGTGCTCGTTTCCGGCGAGGTCAGCTGCATCGAATGTCGCGAGCGCCCCGTCCGCGCAACCCGCGCGGCGCAAGACCTCGAGCGCCGCCCCGAGCCGGTCACGGTCGCGGCCGAGCAGGTACGGCGCGAGCGGAGCATCGGCGGCGAGGCGCCGGACGATCGCGAGCCCGATCTCGGACGTGCCGCCGATCAGGAGTACGCGTCTGGGTGAAGCGCCGGTCATCTCCGTGGACCGGCGACGAGCCCTGTGCGCAGGGCCAGATCCGATCGCCAAATGCCGTCGGGATCCACGCTGTCGCGCACCGCGCGCCACTCCGCCAGCCGCGGGTACATCGCGTCTGCGACCTCCGCTCGCGTGCGGGCATCCTTGCTGAAGTAGATGCGGCCGCCGGCCTGCAGGACGAGTTCGTCGCAGCGCTCGAGCGCCTCGTGCAAGCCGGGCGCCCGGCGCGGGAGGTCGAGCGCGAGCGTCCAGCCGGCGAGCGGGAACGACAGCATGCCGGTGCCCGCGGGACCCATGTCCTTGAGCACCGCCAGGAAGCACGGCACGCGATCGCGCGCCAGGCTGTCGATCACGAGCGCGAGCACGCGCTCCGCGCCGCGCGGGACGAGGAACTGATATTGGACCATGCCGCCAGGGCCGTACAGCCGCGGCCAGGCGTCGAGTCCGTCCAGCGGGAACATGTGCGCGCCGAACGTCGAGGGGCGACCGCGCTCGCGTCGCGGCGACCGGCGCAGGCGGAAATCGTTGAAGGCTCGTACGGCGCTGGGTGGCAGCACGCCGCCCGGCCAGCGTGATGGGACGGTCAACCAGGCGCACGATGTGACCGACGCAGGCGTGAGGCTCGCCGGGTCCGGGTGCTCGCAGTGCGCAGCCCGCGTGATGATCCCGCGGACGCGGTTCCATGACAGGAGGTCAAGCCACGCCACGCGGTGCTCGCCCCCGGGCGAGCTCAGCAACGCTAGTGCTTCCTCAAGCCCGGTCGCCTGGTCCAGATCGACCGACGGCATCGCGCTGCTGACTCTGCGCAGCGCGATCTGCGCCCAGACGATCACGCCGGTCAGCCCCATCCCGCCGACGGTTGCTTCGAACAGGCCGGCCTCGGTGCCGGGTGAAAGTTCGTGCAGTTCGCCGTGCGCGGTCAGCAGGGCGAGCCGTTGCACGTGCGTCCCGAAGGTTCCCAGCGTCCCGTGGTTCTTGCCGTGGATGTCGCTCGCGATCGCGCCCCCCACGGTCACATGCTGGGTTCCTGGGACGACCGGCAGGATCCAGCCGTGTGCGATCGTCGCGGCCAGCAGTTCGCCGACGGTGACGCCCGCGCCGGCGATGACCACGCCACCGGCCGGCTCGAAGCACAGGCCTTTGAGCTGCGTGCTGTCGATCACCGCGCCGCCGCTGCGCTGCGCCGCGTCGCCGTAGCTGCGTCCCATGCCGCGCGCGATCGCGCCAGCCGCGAAGCGCGCATCCCAGGATTCGAGGCCTGCTTGCAGGGCGTCGCGGTCGCTCGGGCGCCAGCGCCAGACCCAGCTTCCCTCGCCGCCGCCCCAGCCGCGGACCAGGTCTGGTGCGCCGCCCAGATCCGAAGCCCGTAGAGGCCCGAGACGCGGCGTTTCACGCGGCAGCGTTGACACCGAGCACGAACAGGACGAGCCAGGCCACGGCGCTCAACTGTAACCACCGGTCAGTCAGCAGGAGGTCCTCGGGCGCCTCGCCAAGGCCGGCCTGCACCAGCACTCCGAACCGGAGCACTGCGGCCGCGAACGGAACGATCGACAGCGCGCGCCACGGGATACCGTCCACGACCGGCAACTCGAGCGCCCACACGCAATAGGCGGCCAGCGCACCGGCACCTGCGAGCAGCAGGATCACGCGCAGCGCGCCGCGACTGTAGTGCCGCAGCACCCGCCGCCCGCGGTCCACGTCACGGTCGGATCGCAGGAGCTCGGCGCGGCGCTTGCCGGCCGCGACCAGCACCGCCGCGAACGTGACGACCAGCACGAACGAGTGCGACATCGCCACGGGCGCGGCGACTCCGCCGGCGATCGCGCGCAGCACGAAACCACCCGCGATCGCCAGGATGTCGAGCAGCACGATATGCCGCCACACGAGCGTGTAGGTGACCGTCAACGCCACGTACGCGAGCGCAACGAGCGCGAGCAGCGGGCTGATCGCGACACACAACGACAACCCTGCGGCGATCGAACCGATGCCGGCCGTCAGCGCGACGCTCGGACGCAGCTCACCAGCGGCGATCGGCCGCTTCCGCTTGCGCGGATGCAGCCGGTCCTCGGCTGCGTCGCGGACGTCGTTGATCGCATAGATGCCCGCGGCGAGCATGCAGAAAGCCGCGCACGCAAGGCACACCCGGCCCGGAACGTCGTCGTGGCCGAGGGCCCCGGCCGCACCCGCGGCGGCGATCACGAGCAGGTTCTTCAGCCATTGCCGCGGACGTGCCGTCGCGAGCGCTGCGTGCAGCGGACCCCGCGCTTGCGCGCTCGAGCGATCATCGAGCGCGGGCAGTGATGGAGCCGGAGCGGGCGGAGCCGGTCGTCGCACGGAAGCGCAAGCTAGCCATGCTTTCTCAAATTCTCCTGTGCGCCCCATGAGGACGCTCTCACGCGCCGTTTAGGCGCGCATCGTGGTTGGGACCGATCGTTGTCGGGTGCCCGGCCCTACGAGAGCTCCCGACCGCGTGCGTCTAATCGACACATCGGCCGCGGAGCGAGCGCACCTGGGGCGCTCACCGCAGCGATCGAGCACGCGCCCCGCGCCGCTGCGGAGGCTCCGGCGGATCGCCGTGCTGGCATCGCTGTTCGCGCTGGTGCCGGTCGCGATCTCCGTTCTGAACCTGGCCAGGCAGACGTCGAACTCGAGCTTGTCGGTGCGCCTGGTGGAATGGATGCGCGACAACGGAGCCCGCGGCCTGGTCAACAGCGTCGAGTCGATCTACTACACGCTGAGCGCACCCGCGACCGGCGGCCCGCCGCTGAAACGTCTCCCGAAGCAGGCCGGCATCACTGTCGCCGTGAAGCCCGCGGTCAGCCGCCACGACGCCCGACCATCGCTGCCGTACTACTACCCACCGCCGATCGCCCCTCCCGCGGTCCGATGGAGGTGCCCGTCGCGCTGCGTTCACGGCTCGTGGCGACCTTCAACAGCGGCTTCAAACTGAGCGACTCGGGTGGCAGTTTTGCCGAGCACGGACACACCTATGCGCCGCTCAAGAACGGCCTTGCGACGTTCATTCGGCGCCGCGACGGCTCCGTCGATGTGATCGGCCGGCAAGACGGCCCCGACGTCGGTTCCGGCATCGTCTACGCGCGACAGAACCTGCCGCTGATCGTCCAGGACGGCGTCGCGAATCCGAACCTGTCCGACGGACCGCAATGGGGAGCCACGCTTGGGAACACGATCCGCGTCTGGCGCTCGGCCGTCGGCGTGGACCGCTATGGGAACCTGATCTACGCCGCAGCCAACGACCAGACCGTCGGTTCGCTCGCGGCGATCATGATCCACGCTGGCGCCGTGCGAGCGATGCAGCTGGACATCAACGCCTACTGGCCGAGCGTCATCACCTACAGGGCGCCGGGCGCGCTCGGCGCCGCCAACCTTCTGCCCGACATGACGCGCTCGCCTGAGCGCTACCTCACGCCCGACGATCGCGACTTCTTCGCGGTCTATCTGCGCTGAGCCCTCGAAGCCCGCCGGCTGCGTCCGCGTCGATGTCGCCGCGGGCAGAGGGCAACCGGTCGCGGCGTACAACCGTTGGCCTGGATGCGCCCGCTTCACCCGGTCGCTTGTGCTGATCTGTGCGCAACATCGACGCACAGTCAAACAGTTCCGGAGTCAACTCGAAGAGCTTTCTAATTGAGCGATGAACGATGCTTTAGAGCGTGGCAACAAACTTGCGGAATGGGATCGACCCCATGGTTGGAGGGCGCTCGGCGCCCCGAGCGTGCGATAGCTCCCGGACGGCGGATTGCTGGCGCGCGGACGCGTGGGCGCCTTACCGGCGGCGGCACTGACGGCAACGAACAGCTCACCGCGATCACCGGCGCGATTCTGATCGTGCTGCTCGCGGTGATCGGGCTGACGATCCTGCGGATCCATCAGCTGATCTCGGTGCATCTGTTCGTCGGTGTGCTGCTGATCGGACCGGTCGCGCTGAAGCTGGGAAGCACCGGCTACAGGTTTGCGCGCTATTACACGCGTGACACGGCCTACCGTCGCAAGGGGCCGCCTGAAACCGTGCTGCGGCTGATCGCGCCGGTGGTGGTGCTGAGCACGGTGAGCGTGTTCGTCAGCGGGCTCGCGCTGCTGGTGGTGGGGCCGAGCGGTCGTGGTCAGCTCGTGCTGATCCACAAGGTAAGTTTCATCGTTTGGATCGTGTGCGTGTCGGTGCATGTGTTGGGGCATTTGCCGGGGATGCCCGCCTCGCTGCGGGCCGCTCGGCGCACGGCCGCTGAGCTGCCGGATGTGGCGCACGGCTCCGCTGGGCGCTGGATCGTGGTCGCCGGTGCGCTGGTCGGCGGGCTCGTGCTCGCGATCGCCCTGATCCCCGACTTTGCGGCCTGGACCGCCCACGGCGTGTTCATACACGGCCACTGAGAACTGTCACGGTCGTTCGCCCGACCAGCGGCATTTCGTGGGGCTCGGGCGGGCGAGCAATCGGCAGTCCATGACATTCGAAGCTGCATCGGTGCCCGCACCCCGGTCCGATACGCTCGCGCCGGTCGGTCTCAGCGAGGTTGAGGCGCAGCGGCGGCTGCGCGCTGGCGGTCCTGGTCTGCGGCAGCGCTCGAGTCGTTCGTACGTGAGCATCGTGCGCGCGAACGTGTTGACGGTGTTCAACGTGATCCTCGTGGGGTTCGGCGTGGTGACGCTGATCTTCGGTGACGCGCGCGACGCGCTGTTCCTCGGGATCGTCGTCGCGAACGTTGGGATCGGGATCACCGAGGAGGTGCGCGCCAAACGAGCGCTTGACCGGCTCTCGTTGCTGGTCGCGCCGCACGTCCGCCTGAAGCGCGACGGATCGGTGAGGCGGCTGGCGGTGGAGGAGGTAGTGGTCGGTGATGTGGTGATGCTCGAGCCCGGCGATCAGGTGGTCGCCGATGGCCGCTTGCTGGCTGCGAGCGACCTGAGGCTCGATCAGTCGATCCTTACCGGGGAGTCCGAGTCCGTTGGGCGCGGGGTCGGGGAGGAGGTGCGCTCGGGCGCGTTCGTCGTGGAGGGCAGCGGCAGCTACGAGGTGAGCGCTGTTGGCGCTGAGAGCTTCGCCGCCCGTCTCACCGGGCAGGCGCGTTCGTTTCGCCACCCGCGCTCACCGCTGCAGCGCGACGTGAACCGCCTGCTGTACGCGTTGGTGGGGCTCGTGGTCGGGCTCGGCGCGGTGCTGGGCTACTCGCTCTATCACCGTCACGTGCACGTTCACACGGCGGTCGCGACCTCGGTGGCTGGCGTCGTGAGTCTGATTCCGGAGGGCCTCGTGCTGCTGGTCGGCGTCACCTACGCGGCGGCGGCGGTGCGCATGTCCCGCCGCGGCGTGCTCGCCCAGCAGCTCAACGCAATCGAGTCGCTGGCCTCGGTGGACACGATCTGCCTCGACAAGACCGGGACGCTCACCGAACCGACGCTGCGCCTGGTCGAGCTGCTGCCGGCCCCGGGCGTCTCCGAGGAGAGTCTCCGCATGGCGCTAGGAGAGCTCGCGGCGAGTGCCTCGGCGCGCAACGCCAGCCTGCAGGCGATCGCTGACGCGTGCCCCGCCGATCCCCGGCCGACGCTCGGCGAGGTGGCGTTCTCAAGCCGCCGGCGTTGGAGCGCGGGGTCGTTCCCGGAGGCCAGCTACTACCTCGGGGCACCCGAGCGCCTCCCGCTCGAGTCGCTGGCCGCGGTCGCGGCGCTGCGCCAGCGCGAAGGGCGGCGCGTGCTCGCGTTTGCCCGCGGCGACGGGCCGCTGCCCGAGGATCCTGGCGAGCAGCCGCCAGCCGGCCTCCAGCCGCTCGGACTGGTGGTGCTGGCCGAGCAGTTGCGGCCAAACGTCAAGGACACGATCGCCTTCTTGCGTGAACAAGGAGTCGAGCTCAAGGTGCTCTCGGGCGATGCTCCGCAGACGGTCGCGGCGATCGCGCGCGACGTCGGGATCCCCCTCGCAGCCGTACACGAGGGAAGCGCGATCCCGGACGATCCGCAAGCGCGGCGCGCGTTCGCGCTGCAAGCGACCGTGATCGGCCGCGTCTCGCCGGAGGGCAAGCAGGCGATCGTCGAGGCATTGCGCGAGGAGGGCCGCTACGTCGCGATGGTCGGGGACGGCGTCAACGACGTCCCGGCATTGAAGAGCTCGCGGCTTGCGATCGCCCAGGGCAGCGGCACGCAGATGGCGCGCAGCGTGTCGGATCTGGTGCTGATCGCAGGCGACTTCGCAAGCATTCCGTTGCTGGTCGCCGAAGGCCGCCAGGCGCTTCGCAACCTACAGCGCGTGACCAAGCTGTATGTCACCAAGTCGGCCTTCGCGGCGTTCTTGATCCTCACGATCGGCACCAGCTCCGATGCCTATCCGTTGCTGCCGCGCCAGCTGACGCTGGCCGCGACCCTGACGATCGGCATCCCGACGTTCTTTCTCGCGCTCGCGCCGAGCAGCGGGCCGTGGCGGCCCGAGCACTTCGTCCGCAACGTCGCGCGGTTCGCCGTGCCCGCCGGAGCGCTGCTCGGCGCCGGGGTCATAGCCGGCTATCTGTTCGGGCTGCACGACCTCGATCTGTCCGTCAGCGACGCCCGCACCGTGGCCGTCACGATCCTCGTCGCCTGCGGCCTGTACCTCGTGATCGCACTCGAGGCAGAAGGGTCGCGACGCCGCTCGAGAGTCGTTGCCGGGATGTGCGCCGTACTCGCCTGTCTCTACCTCGCCGGGATCTTGCTCCCGTTCACGCGCGGGTTCTTCGGGCTCAACGCGCTGGACGTCGGCATGATCGTCGACGCAGTGTTCGCGAGCGCGATCGCGATCGCTGCGCTCGCCCTGTCGGGCTTCTCCGCCCGGGTGTAGTACACCGCGTTGAGGCACCGCGCAAGATCCGCCGGCGAGGCGCCGGAGCTAATGCGTGACCCGGCTCGCCGGGGGTTGTCGAGTGGAGTGGCGGCAAGCTGTCGGGGCTGTCGCGAAGGCGCGTGTACGACTTTGGGTGGATGGCGTGCTACTTGATGCGGAGAGGTAAGGCCGGAAAGTTCACTCCGACGATCGATTGCCAAGTTCGGGTTTGCCGCTGAGAATCAGGTCATGATCGAAATCGAGAATGTTACGAAGCGCTACGGTGACAAGGTTGCGGTCGAGGACCTGACGTTCAGCGTCAAGCCTGGGATCGTGACTGGCTTTCTTGGTCCAAATGGTGCGGGCAAGTCGACCACGATGCGGGTGATTCTTGGCCTGGATAGGCCGACGTCGGGGCGGGCGACCGTGAACGGCAAGGCGTATCGCGATGTGGCGGCGCCGCTTCACGAGGTGGGCGCGATGCTCGAGGCGCGGGCGATTCACACGGGGCGCTCGGCGTATCACCATTTGGTGGCGATGGCCCAGACGCACGGCATCGGCCGCAAGCGGGTGCAGGAGGTGATCGACCTCGTGGGCCTCAGCGAGGTTGCACGCAAGCGGGCCGGTGGGTTCTCGCTCGGCATGGGTCAGCGCCTTGGGATCGCCGCCGCGTTGCTGGGCGACCCGGCGGTGGTGATCCTCGATGAGCCCGCGAACGGTCTTGACCCGGAGGGGATCTTGTGGATCCGTAACCTGTTGAAGCGGCTGGCTGCGGAGGGGCGGACCGTGTTCCTGTCCTCGCATCTGATGGCCGAGATGGCGCAGACGGCGGAGCACCTTGTGGTCATCGGCCGCGGGCGATTGATCGCCGACACCACGGTCGCCGAGATCGTTGGGCAGGCTTCACAGGACGCGGCGGTATTGGTCCGCACGCCTCAGGCCACGGAGTTGCGCGCCGCGCTGGCCAGCGCGGGAGTAACCGTGACCAGCGCTGAGCGGGAGTTGTTGGAGGTGCACGGTCTGACTAGCGCCGCGGTTGGCGCGGTTGCCGCGCGCCACGGGATTGTGCTGCACGAATTGATCCCGCAGAGGGCGTCACTGGAGGACGCCTTCATGCGCTTGACCGGAGGATCGGTCGAGTACCACGCCGCACTGTTCGGCCAAGCGGCCGACGAACCGATTCGGGAGGCCGCATGAGCGCGATCGCAACACCCACAGGAGGCACGCAGACGCCGACGGCCCGCGCCTACGCGGGCGGTGTCACGCTGCCGAACGTCGTTCGCTCGGAATGGACCAAGCTTTGGTCGCTGCGCTCGACGCGCTGGTCGTTGCTGGCGTCGTTCGTCGCGATGGCGGGGCTCGGGCCGCTGATCGCCGCGGTGCAGATGTCGCGCTGGAGTCACATGAGCCTGCAGGAGCGGCTCAGGTTCGACGCGATCAACACGGCCGTCGGCGGATATCACCTCGCGCAGCTGGCGGTTGGCGTTCTCGGGGTATTGGTGATCACCGGCGAGTACACGACGGGGATGATCCGCTCCAGCCTGCTGGCGGTCCCTCGCAGGCTGCCGGTTCTGTGGGCGAAGATCGTGGTGTTCGCGGCGGTCATGTTCGGCTTGATGCTGATCGCGTCGCTGGTGTCGTTCTTCGCGGTGCAGGCGATCGTGGCCCAGCATCACCTCCAGCACGGGATCGGCTATCCGGGAGCGTTGCGGACGGTGATCGGCGCTCCCCTGTTCCTCACGGTGCTCGGCGTGATGTGCGTGGGGCTGGGTGGGGTCATGCGCAACACCGCTGGGGGGATCGCGAGCTTCGTTGGGCTGCTGTTCGTGTTGCCCGGTATCAGCGCGATCCTGCCGAGCAGCGTCAACAACGCGATCTCGCCGTACCTGCCGTTGAATGCGGGCACGACCGTTGCGTCCCACTCCTTCGACATCGCGAGTCACCTGGCTGTCTGGACGGGGTTTGCGCTGTTCTGCGGCTACGCCGCGATCTCGATCGTCGGCGCGGCGGTCAACATCGCGCGGCGAGACGCTTGATCTGGCCGCGGGGCGGCGAGTCGCTACGGTAATCGGGGATGTCGACTCGCCGCACCTTCGACGCGCTCCGGCGCTCCGCAGCCCCTCGAGGTCGTCTTCCGTCATGGCTGGACGGGGTCTTGGCGCTGGCGTTATTGGCGATCGCGCTCGCGCACACGCGCGAGTCGAGCGTCCTCAGCGTGTTGTTGAACATCGGGCTGGTGCTGCCGCTGCTGTGGCGCCGGCGCGCTCCGGTTGCCGTGTTCTTGGTGATCTGGGCGGTAGCCGCGCTGCAGGGGCTTGTCGCGGCCCCAACGTTCGCCGACAGTGCGCTGCTGGTCGCGTTCTACACCGTCGCGTCAGCCGCACCGGTGCGCACGACGATGCTGATCGGCACGGCGCTGGAGATCGGGATCGTGCTGGCCGTGAGCCGGTTAGCGTCGGGAGCCGAACCGTGGCTCAGAGAGTTCGTCGCCCTGTCGGGGCTGACTACGGCTTCCGGGGTGCTCGGGATCAATGTCCGCCACCGGCGCCAGATCGTCTCTGGCTTGCAGGAGCGGGCCGAGCGCTTGGAACGCGAGCGCGAACACGAGGTCGCGCTCGCAACGATCACCGAGCGCGCGCGGATCGCGCGGGAACTGCACGACGTCGTGGCCCACAACCTCTCGGTGATGCTCGCGCTGTGTGACGGCGCCGCCTACCACGTCCACGACGATCCTGAGCGCGTTGAGGAAGCGCTCGCGCAGGCTTCCCGTACGGGACGTCAAGCGCTGGCCGAGATGCGCCAACTGCTCGGGATCCTTCGCGACCAACCGGCCGGCGGTGAGCTCTCGCCGCAGCCGGGTTTGCGCCAGGTCGACGAGCTCATCGACCAGGTCCGCGCCGCCGGCGTGCCCGTGACCTACACCGTCGGCGGCGAGCTGGACAGTGACGCCTCGGGGATCGAGCTGGCGATCTACCGGATCGTCCAAGAAGCGCTCACCAACACCCTCAAGCACGCCGGCCCCGATGCCAGCGTGACTGTCAACCTCACGTGCGAGGGCGAGAGCGTCGAGCTGGAGGTGCGCGACACCGGCGTCGGCGCGTCACCCCCACGTGGCGGCGGCGCCGGATTACGCGGAATGCGCGAGCGGGCCACGCTCTACGGCGGCACGCTGCACGCGGGACCGTCCGAGCGCGGTGGCTGGGAGGTCCGCGCGTGCTTGGGCATCCCCACCGCGAACGTCACAGCGGCGCCATGACGACCAGTATCCTGCTGGTCGACGATCAGGAGCTGCTGCGCGTCGGCTTTCGCATGGTGCTTGACGCCCAACCCGATCTGGAAGTGGTCGGCGAGGCCGGCGATGGGCGCCAGGCGATCGCATTCGTGCTCCAGCACGCACCCGACGTTGTGCTCATGGACGTACGCATGCCCGTCATGGACGGCGTTCAGGCCACCGCGCAGATCGTCGAGTCCGGCAGCCGCTCACGCGTGATCATCCTGACCACCTTCGACCTGGACGAGTACGCGTACGCGGCTCTACGCGCGGGCGCATCCGGGTTCCTGCTCAAAGATGCACCGCCGGCCGATCTAATCTCCGCGATCCGAGCGGTCGCCAGCGGCGACGCGGTCGTGGCGCCGAGCACCACGCGACGGCTACTGTCCAACCTTGCCCACCACCTGCCCGCGCCCGGGCAGGCGCCCGGCAGCGAGCACAATCCGGCCCCGGAGCTGCTCACCCCGCGCGAACGCGAAGTGATGCTGGCCGTCGCCCGCGGCCTGTCCAACTCCGAGATCGCCCAAGCGCTGGTGCTCTCAGAGGCCACCGTCAAGACGCACGTCGGGCGGATCCTCGCCAAGCTCGAGCTCCGCGACCGCGTGCAGATCGTCGTGTTCGCCTACGACAACCGCCTGGTGACCCCGAGCGGCTAACCGCTGATCGAACTCGGGCCGCGATCGGCACAATCCACGGCTTTGATTGACCGTCGAGGGCGATCTCGTAGGGTCGAACTCATCGGCTGATCGACCTTCGCCAGCAGCCGACACTACAGCCGCTGCGACAGGCCTTCGCCGAGATGCGCGCGAACATCGCAGCTGCGATAGTTGCTCGCCGCGCCCGAAGCTCGCCGCGGGCAACCTCGCGGTCAAGGCAAGCTCGAGTCTTATAACGACGCGCTTGGCTTGGGGCAGATCCGCCGAATCTCACAGGCCGTGTCCGCGGCCGCCAACAGATGGCGGTGACTTTCAGGCGACGCTTGTGGTCGCCGACGAGGGTGAGGGCATCGACCCCGATGAGGCAGAACATGTGTTTGATGCGCGAGCTGCGGGTCTCGATGAGCGAGATCTCCGGCAGCGGGCGCAATACCCCGAGGCGGCGAGCGCACCGTATGCGGCGCGATCATACCGCTACCCATACGCGCTCGTGGCATGGCACGACGGCCCGGTCGGGGTCGACATCGAGCGGATCGAGGCATGCGACCCGGCATTCGCGCAATCGATCTGTACGCCGGACGAGACGGTGCAGTGGGAGACGCTCGAGGACGCGCACGCCTACTTCAGCTCGATGTGGTCAAGCAAGGAAGCACTCGGCGACGCCGTCAGCTACGACCCCCGCCGGCTGCAAGCCCCGCTGCTATGGCCCACCGGCAGGGCAGGCGCTTGGCACGCCCTGCAACTACCGATCGCCGAACGCCACATCGCTTGGCTCTGCTGGCGTCACTGACCGGAAGCATCAGCGACCCGCTGACGACGATCTTTGTTGCATCGTCCCGACGTGCGGAAGTTTGAACGTCGGGAACCGTCGCGCTGGCGTTCGTTCCTTTGAGGAACTCCAGGTGCGGTCTACCGCCGTGCCGCCTGAAGCTTCTCTCGCACGCGAAGGCACGGTTCTGCGCCTGCTTTCGCGTCGCCTCCCGCAGCCCGTCAGTGGCATCACGACACCCTTCCCGTCGCAGGACAGCACGAGCGCGTCGCCGGGCTCACACGCGTCTCGCTTGCGGCCCGCGTAAAAGCTCTCGAAATCCACGGCGCTGCGCCGCGCGAGCTGCTGCAACTGGCGCGGCGCGACCCTCTGGCCGGTCGCGCGCGAGGTCGCGTCGCACGCCTCCTGGAAGCACGTGGCCACCTCCGTGGTCGACGTTGACATAGCAACGCCGACTTCGGCACCCTTGCTATCTACTCCTGCTGGCCCTACCGAACCGCGTCTCGTCCGGCCAACCACCGCCCAGCCAGCCGAGACGCCGACAACCCCGCCCGATCACCACCCGCGCACACCCCGCCGGCACGCCGAAAACCCCACGATTTCCAGTTAGAACCCAGCCCAAACCCGGCGCCTCACGGCGTCCCTCTAGAGGATCTGCACCCTTTACCGTTGGAGCCCAGCAGCTCGGGAGGCTCGGACGCGCGTCGATCCGGATCGAGGCGGGTCTCGGCGCCGGCGCGCACTGCCGCGACCGTTGCACTGTTGCCCCAGAAGCAGGAGAATCCCGCGGGCGCGTCAGCGGCTCGGTCGTCATGCGCTCACCACGGGCGCGTCGTGCCAACGGGGTTGGCGGCGAGGGGTCTCGCCGCGCATGACGATTGAGCGGCCGGCGACGGCGCAGTAGACGCCGAGCTGGGTGTCGGGAAGCATCGCGCTGTAGGGGCCGAGGGTCGCGCGGTTCGACGGTTCCGGTTCCAGTTCCGGTTCCGGCCCGTGGAGAACAGAGGAACGAAAGTTACAGCGACGACAGATGAGATAGACCGCGACGGGACGCGGGTCGGATGTCGAGTCCGTCGTCAAGATCCTCGCGGCTGGGTCTGGTTCTCGGCCAGGGCGCTGCCCCTCCGTTGGCGTTTGGTCTGCTCGCCGCGCGAGGGCTGCTATCCGATCGCCTCGAGCACTCCGATCCACCTGAGCGCGTCGGCGTGCTCGCCGCGATCTGCCGGTTCCTGCGCATATCCAAAGCCTCGCGCATGGGCAGCCTGGTGGCGCTCGGGTCCGCTGAGTCTGGGTTCTTGTGGTTGCGTGGGTCAATTGAGGCCATTGGCGCTTCCTTTCACTGATCGAGGTGTGATCCATGACCAGCGGCCGGGAGCCAGACAAGGTGCACAGCGCCTAGAGGCTAGGTCGCCCGACGGTTTGCGACTACTGGCATCGGGGGCAACAGAAGCGCGGCGAGCGCGGGCAGGACGGCTGCCCACCGTTCAGACCGGCCGCAAGGTCGCCGTCCGGTTCGCGCATCGCGAGCGCCGGCACGCGCGTCTTGCGCGACAACGTGTGCTCGATCACGCTCATGGGCGCGAGAGCGTCGGGCTGGGCTACACCTAGCGATCGCGAACGGCGACGCGTGTGCGGCCAGATCGCGAACGGCGCTGCTCGACGGAGCAGGCGTGCGTCAGGCTCGCCAGCCACCAATCGACTATGCGCGCCGATCGCCGATAGTGCACGTCTTGCTGATATCGCGCGGCAGAAGTGAATCCGGCCGGGATGGGTGAGGGGGTTCGTGCCATGAGCCAACTACAGCGCCTCGCCCACACGGCAGCCTTAACCGAGGCGAAGATGCGGTGAGGAGTGTGCTGAGAGTCCTCTCACCAGGGCCTCACATCCGATTGAAGAGCGTTACGGTGACGATTGGACTGCTTTCACACGCTTCTCGTCCGCTCGTCCGATGTGCACTGCGTTTATCACCGAGCTCTCCGCCTTTCCTGGGCGGCATGCTGACGCGTCTGCGCCGCGGACCTGACCGTCTTCGCGAACGTGCGACGAGGTCCTCGCTCTCGTGGGCGCGACCTGTACAAACGCGAGAGCGGAGCTGTGACGGCGCCGGCCGCTGCCCCGGCCCTCCGAGCGCTGGCCCTACATGCGGGCGGCGAAGGCGACGCTTGAAGTCGTGGGTCGCGGCCACGATTGCGTGAGGCCTGGTCGGGGGGTTGATGACCGTAGAGATCCCGAAGCTCGACGCTGCCGTAAACAAGGGATTTCGGTTACGTTCGTTCGGCGGGGCCGGGTGATCCTCATTATCGGTCTAATGCAGCGGGCCCTTACGGCCCCTTCCCAAGCCACGATTCATCGTCTGCGCACTGGCCCCCGGAGCGTCCGCGCAGCTGAGAGAGGGACTGTGCTGCAACGACCCAAGACCTGCCCGGACCAACCAGGTACGCGGCGACGATTGGTACGCACCGCAGGAGCGTGCCTGCTGGGATCGCGGGAGCGTTCATGCTGCGGCTAGTCGGTCTCGTGATCTCGATCGGCCTCGTCGACTCGCTCAACCCGACGACGATCGGGCCTGCGCTGTATCTGGCCGGAGGAGACCACGGTCGTCGCCGTGTTGCCCAGTTCACGCTCGCTGTTTTCGGCGTCTACCTGGTTGGTGGAATCGTGATCGCGCTTGGCCCAGGTCAGCTTGTGCTCTCAGCATTCCCGCATCCGCGGCGCGAGGCCACACACATCCTGGAGATCGTTGCTGGTGCGACGATGCTCGTCGTTGCTGGGTTCCTCTGGTGGCGCCGCCGCTTGCTGTCACAGCGCGTGCCGCCAGGTGCCACGCCCGAGAGGGGCTCAAGCGCGATCCTCGGTGCGACGATCACGGCACTCGAGCTGCCGACGGCGTTCCCCTACTTCGCCGCGATCGCCGCGATCGCCGCGTCGGGCATCGACACGTCGCGACAGATCATCATGCTGTTGCTGTTCAACGCCTGCTTCGTAGCACCGCTGGTCGGGATCTTTCTGGCGCTCGCCCTCGTCGGCGACAGCGCTCTCGCGACGATCTCCCGGACGCGGGACAGGCTGTACGCTCATTGGCCGGCGGTGCTGGCCTCGTTCGCGCTGCTGATCGGGGTGCTCGTCCTCACGATCGGGGTCGCGGGCCTCTTACATCCTCATCCCAGCGCCGGGTAAGAGCAGAAAATCCGGAGCGGGATCAGGGGGTAGGATTTGAAGTAACGCCAGCGGGAGTCCGGTCATCCGCCGCCGAGGCGCGTCGCCCGCGGCTCAGCGCCCATCGCGGCCAGGAATGTGCAGCCCGCGGCGACCGTAATCGCCGGTTGAGCCTGGTTCACGGCATGACCCACTACTGCGAGCAGGGTCGCCAGTGGCACGCTGGCTACCGCGGCCGCGCTCACCCGCACGGTCGACCCGCGGACAGACCACCCGCGCCACCGCTAAGACCCGCCGGAATCCCGGACCAGCGCGAGCATCGAGACCTCTCGACGAATGATGCAGCATGACCAGAGCCCGCTTCACCACCACATGCACGCCGATCGCGGGGAGACGGCATCGGGAGCTACGGCGCGCCAGCGCCCGCCGGCCGGACCGGCCCGGGTACGCCGGGGCCGCCCGGGCCACCGGTCTGGGCGGCCTGGATGCGTCCCTCCCACACCGCCTTCGCGCCCAGATCGCCGACACGGAAGGTCATTTAGCCGGCGACGATCGACAGCAGCACCAGCGTTTGACGCGCAGCGCCGTGAACACCGGCTTGGGGGAGAGGCCGTCGCTGGTGCCTGCGGCGCGTGAGCGGGCGCGTCGGACGCACGCGCAGATCGATCAGGCACGCGACTCGGCGAGGCAGGTGCAGCGGCTGCTGGCGGTGGTCGCGACGGACGGGGGTGCGGCTCAGATCGAGTCGTGCGGGCAGCCGGTCACGAGGTCGGGTTCCAGAGCACGCTCGCTTGGGCGGTCGGCCTGAACGTCGGCGCGCACGCGTCCGCCGTTCGGGATCGCCCAGGTCGGCAAGAGCTTCCGCAACGAGATCACGCCGGGGGAACTTCATTTTTCGCACGCGCGAGTTCGAGCAGATGGAGATGGCGTTCTTCGTACCGCCTGCAGATGCACCGAAGTGGTTCGAGCACTGGCTGACGCAGCGCATGGCCTGGTACAAGGAGCTCGGCATCCGCCCCGATCATCTGCGCCTGCGAGCGCACGCGCAGGCGGAGCTTTCGCACTACTCGAGCGCCACCAGTGACATCGAGTACCTGTTCCCGATCGACTGGCAGGAGCTCGAGGGGATCGCCAACCGCGGCGACTTCGACTTGACCCAGCACGCCAAGCACTCCGGCCAGAAGCTCGGATACAACGACACGGTCACGGGCCAGCGCTACGTCCCGCATGTGATCGAGCCGGCCGCGGGCGCCGACCGGGCGACGCTGGCGTTCCTCGTCGACGCCTACGACGAGGACGAGATCGAGGGCGAGACACGCACGGTGCTGCGCCTGCACCCGCAACTGGCCCCTGTCAAGGTCGCGATCCTGCCGCTCGTGCGCAAGGACGGCCAGCCGGAGCTGGCGGGCGCCGACCACCGCGACCTGCGCCAGCGGATGCAGGCGGAGTACGACGAGCGCGGTGCGATCGGCCGGCGCTATTGCCGCCAGGATGAGATCGGCACGCCGTGGGCGGTTACGATCGACCACCAATCGCTGCAGCACCAGACGGTCACGCTGCGCGACCGCGACAGCCTCGTTCAGCATGGGATCGCGATCGATGCGCTCGGCGCGGAGCTCGAGCGGAGCCTGCGAGAGCCCTGGAGCTCGCCAAAGCTCGAGCGGTAGGTCGGTGCGTTGATGAGCGCACTCTCATCGCACACTTAGGTTCATCTGACGGACCTTTTAGGACACTCTTGCGAGCGCCGTGAAGACTTGGCGCCACGATGAACAAACGAGCAGCCCTCAACCGGCGCGAGGCTGGACAGAAGCTGGCCTCCTCTGCCACGAACCTGATGATCGCCGGCGCGGTCGGCATGACCGGCGCCGTCACCGTGGTCGCCGCGCACGAGTACCACGTGCAGCACGCGAGCGCCGCGACCCAAAGTGCGTCGAGCGGGTCGTCGCAGAGTGTGTCGAGCAAGTCGTCGACGGGGACCTCGAGCGCCACCAGCAGCAACCAGAGCCTGCAGTCGCCGTCGCAGACGCCCACCGCATCGCCGAGCAGTTCCTTGGCGCAGACCGTCTCCGGGGGATCGTGACGATGCTCGCAGCCGCCGCTGTCTCCTCCTCCCCACGCGTGCTCTGGTACCTGACACGTGGTACCGGCGTCGTGACGCTGATCCTGCTGACGCTCACGGTCGCGCTCGGCGTCGCGAACCGCAAACGCATCGAGACCGTCAGGGTGCCGCGCTTCGTGATCGACGCCGTGCACCGCAACGCGTCGCTGCTCGCGGTCACGTTCGTGTTCATCCACGTCGTCACGACGCTGCTCGACAGCTACGTCTCGGTCAGCGTCGTCAGCGTGATCCTGCCCTTCACCGCCTCCTACAAGCCGTTCTGGCTCGGGCTCGGCGCTGTCGCGTTCGACCTGCTGATGGCGGTGACGCTGACCAGCATCCTCCGCCGGCGGCTCGGCCACCGCGCCTGGCGCACGACCCACTGGCTCGCGTACGCGTCCTGGCCGGTCG
>JBKQKK010000245.1:0-40703 GCA_052147535.1 Solirubrobacteraceae bacterium
GGCGCGTGGAGGACGACCTCGACTTCGAGACGCTCATCTTCCGCGAGTACGTTGCGAGCCGCGACGACGCCGAGTTCGCGGCCAGGCTCGAGTCCGTCGGCGACAGCCTCGCACGCGCTCGGGGCGATTACTTCGAGACCCGCCACCGAGTCGACGCGCTCGTCGCCGGCGGATGACTGCGGCCCGCGCATGCCGGCCTTGAGCGACGAGCCTGGGCTCGCGTTCTGGCTGCGCTACGCCGAGCGGGAGGGCGCGCTCGTCGAGGAGCAGCGCGACCAGGCGCTGGTGCTGCTGCCTGAGCGGCTGCGGGACGAGAGCGAGCTGCCCGAGGAGGCGATCCTCACATCCGACCCCGACATCGCCCGCGAGGACGGCGCGGTGCTGCTGATCGCGGGACATCCTGCGATCGACCGGGCCGCGGCCGCCGTGCTGGCCGACGGCGATACCGGACACGCTTACCTGCCGTGGCCCCTGTCGAGGCCTCCGAGCCGCTTGGCGCTCGAGACTCGCGCCCGCGAGCTTGTCCCGGTCGACCACGGTCGCATCGACGCCACCGGCGAGCCGGCCGGCGCCTACCTCCCGCTGCTGCGCGTCGGCGCGATGATCAGCTACGCGGCGTCGCTGACACTGCGCTTCCACGAGCAGGAGGAAGCCTGGGTCGACGCGTGCACGGGCCTGATCCCGAGCGAACGGCTGCTGGCCGCGCTCCGCGCTAGGCGCTGGCTGCAGGTCGCCGAGGCGCACCGGCGATCGCTGGCGGCTAACGTCCCGCGCGCCCTCCCGGCCGCTCACGACCAGCTCCAGCGGCGGGCGATGGCCCGCCAGGCGTCATTGGCGACAGCGGCGCGGCGCGAGCTCGAGTCCGAACTGGCACGCGCGGACGCCTACTACGAGGGTGCGCTCGGATCGATCGAGCACCGGCTCTCAACGGCTACCGACGAGCGCGCTCGGATGCTGCGGGCCCAAGCCGACACAATCAGGGTCGAGCGCGCGCGCCGGCACCGGGAGATCCGGGAGCAGTTCACGACGCGCCACGAGATCAAGCCGTTCCGGCTGCACGTGGTGCATGTGCCGGCCTTCGTCGTGCCTGTCGACGTGCGCCGGGGAAGCCACACGTTTCCCTTCAAGCTGACGTGGCTGGCCGCAGTCGACGAGTTCGCCCCCGTCCGTTGCCCTGCCTGTTCCGCGCCGGAGAGGCTCGTCGCGGGTCGCGACCGGCTCGGCTGCGAATCGTGCATCCCAAGGGCCGCCGCAGGTCACGGGGCGTCCAGCGCACGGGGAACAAGATCGCGCTGACGTTCTGGCAGACCGTTGCCGCCGGCAATCGCTGGCCGCGCGGAAAAGCGGCGCGGGAATCGCCGCTGGACGGCCGGGACGCGCTGGTGGGTGAACTTGCGTTGGGGCTTGATGCGGTCGCGATCGCGATCTCGTTGCTGATCTCAGGCGCCGACGGCGATCACGCCGCTAGCGGTGGGCAGCGAGCCGGGCGCCGTGTCTGCCGCTGCCTGCTCTGACGCCGAGGCAGTCGTGCTGAACGGAAGCACCGCGGCGATCAGCGCGGCGGCTGCGAGGACGGCCACGCCGACCCACATCGCCGGGAGCATGCCGTCCACGAACGCCTGCGGTGAGCCGTAGCTGCCGTAGCTGGTGAACACGGTCGCGAGGACCGCGATTCCGAGCGTGCCGCCGAGCTCGCGGATCGCGTTGGTGGCACCCGATGCCTGCCCGGTCTGATCGGTGCGTACCGACGCGAGCACCGCGTTGGCGGCCGGCGCGAACACCAGCGCCATCCCGGCGCCCGCAAGGACGAACGGGACGACCATGCTCGCGTAGCTCTGATTGACGCTCGCGATCGTCGCGAGCCATCCGAGCGCGAGGGCCTGCAACGCGAGTCCTGCGACCATGAACGGCCGGCTGCCGTAGCGCTCGGAGAAGAATCCCGCCAGCGGCGAGACGACCATCGTCGCGCCCGTCCACACCAGCAGCTTGACGCCCGCCTGCAACGGCGTGTTGTGAAGGACGTTCTGAAGGAACTGGCTGAGGAAGAAGATCGACCCGAACATGCCAAAGTACATCGCCAGCGAAACGACGTTGGTGACCGCGAAGCTGCGCTTGGCGAAGAACCTCATCGGCAGCATCGGCTCCGCGGTCCGGAGCTCGTGAGCGATGAACGCCAGTACCAGCACGACGCCGGTAGCCAAGGCGATCACAACCTCGGGGCTGCTCCAGCCTTGAGACTGCGATTGCACGAGGCCGAACACAATCCCGAACAGGCCGCTTGAGGCCAGCGCCACGCCGGGCAGGTCAAGCCGTCGTGAAGCGCCCCGGCTCTCGGTTAGCCGAATCGCGGCCAGCGGAATCAGCACCAGCCCAATCGGCACGTTGATCCAGAAGATCCAGTGCCAGTTGGCCGCCTGGATGACCGCCCCGCCGACGAGCGGCCCGAGCGCGACCGCGGTCCCGCTGATCCCAGACCAGACTCCGAGCGCGATCCCCCGTCGCTCGGGCGGAAACGCATCGGCCAGCAGCGTCAAGGTCAGCGGTGTCACGATCGCGGCACCGATACCCTGAGAGGCCCGCGCGGCGATCAGCAAGCCGATCGACGGCGCAACCGCCGCGGCCGCAGAAGACAGCGTGAACAACGAGATGCCCGCCACGAACATGCGCTTTCGACCGAACCGGTCACCGAGCGCAGCGCCAGTCAACAACAGCACCGCGTAGGCGAGCACGTACGCGTTCACGATCCATTCCAGCGCCTGGATCGAGGCGCCGAGGTCACGATGGATGCTCGGCAACGCGACGTTCACGACCAAGTTGTCGAGCACGACCATGAACAGCCCAATCGAAACGATCGCGAGCGTCCATCCTTTGCGAGTCGATCCAGTCATCGATCTTTCCTCCCAAATCCCTTATTAGTGATTGCTAACAAGGGTCAGCTTAGCAGCTACTAATAACCTGTCAAGGGAGACGATCACAGGATGGCTTGCTCGACATCGGCTGCCTCCGTTGGTTGGGTGCGGGCATGCCGCGCCCCGACCGGACGGCGGGCTGTCAAGCGCGTCCCGTCAGGGATCGCCGAAGGCGACGGTACGCTTGGTCCATGCCTACGCTGGTGCTCGACCCACAGCCAGCCGCGATCGAGCAGCTGTTGGAGCAGCGCGCGCGTCTTGATCTCGATCGCCGCGACGAGGTGTGGCAGGGTGTGCGGCACATGATCCCGCCGCCGAGTCACGAGCATGAGCGACTTGCCGTGAAGCTCGTCGGCGTGCTCGACCCGCTCGCGGACGCGGCGGGCCTGGAGCTCACGGGCACGGTCGGTATCGGCGAGGGCAAAGACGACTACCGCGTCCCAGACTTGGCTCTGCACCGTCCGGGGTACGCGCCGCAGTGGCACCCGACCGCCGCGCTGGTGGTCGAGATCGTCTCCCCGGGCGATAAGACCTGGGAGAAGCTCGGCTTCTACGCCGCGCACCACGTCGACGAGCTGCTGATCGTCGACCCGGCGAAGCAGAAGGTCGACTGGTTCACCCTCGACGGCGACCGTTACCAGCCGACCACTCGGAGCGCGTTGATCGACCTCACGGCTACCGAGCTCGCCGCACGGCTCGCTTGGCCGGCGGCGCTCGAATAGATCAGACCGTAGCGCGATGCTCGTGGACCATCGTCATTAGGCAGACGCGGTCCGTGCGGCACGGGCGGGCCGCAACTACGTCTTGACGACGGGCACGGGCCGAGCAGGTGCTCGCGACGATCGGTGATGAGCTGCGTGAGGCTGATTGGTGGACGGACGGGTGGCTTGACCGGGTCCTTGACCAGGCGGCGGTGCAGCTCGACCGAGCCTGTGATCGGTGGCGCGGCCTCTACCGGTCCGCCTCGACTAGCCACCGTCCGCATGCAGACGGCGATCATCACCGACGCCAGCAAATCCGTCCAGCACGAGAACGAGGCGAAGCGGCTACGACGCGAGGCGGAGGCGCAACTTGAGCTGCTGACGGCAACGAACAGCCCCAACTCCCAGTCGGATTTCTACACCTACCGCTACATCTACATGGCAGGCGAGGGGTTTCTGCCCGGATACAACTTCCCGCGCCTGCCACTGTCGGCGCACATCCCCGGCCGGCGCGCACGGCGCGGCAGCCGCGACGAGTTCGTGCAGCGCCCGCGCTTTCTTGCGATCACCGAGTTCCGGTCCGCGTTCGATCATCTACCACGAGGGCGCACGCTTCATCGTCAACAAGGTGATCCTGCCAATCCCGCAACCGGGGGACGAGGACGCCGTGCCGACCGAGGGCGCGACGCTGTGCGAGGGGTTCAACTGAGTTCTCAGCCGGTCATGCGCAGTTCGGCAGGGTCGAGCGCGATCGTGAAGTTGAAGCCTTTGCGTCCGACCGTGCGCTGCAGCGTGCGTAGGACGTGGTTGGTGAGTCCCGCGTAATCTATCCCGAATCCCGTGTAGCGCAACGTCTCGCGCGCCGGGCTGTGTGGTTACAACGGACTAGTCGGCACGGTTCTACTGGTAACAGATGCTTGGCCGCGGTGTTTGGTTAGTGCGTACGAATATATGTTCCAAAAAAGGAGTACCAATGGCTGCTACCGCCACCACCAAGCCGCTCCCGGTCGTGAAGACCGAAGCGACCCATCAGCTCGGCATCCCAGTGGTTCGCGTTGGGAGCGTTGTTGACAGGACGACGAAGTTGTCTGACGAGATCCTCAAGTCGCTTGAGGCCAGTGAGCGGGCGGCGATCGAGGCGCTCGGCCAGTTCGTGATCACCATCGAGGAGGCGTTTCCGCAAGAAGTCGCGAGCACGTCCGACGTGGCAAAGATGATCACCGAGTCGGGCCTAAAGATGGCCGACCGGCTGGTCCACGCCCAGCATGACTTCCTGCGCAATGTGATCGACAGCACTGCCAAGTCGCTGAGCAGCCGCGACGGCGCCAAGCGCCAAGCCGCCCGGTAGCTCATCGACCTCGCAACAGCCGGCGCATCGCAGCGCATGCGGGGCAGAGGGTGGATATCGCGCTCGGCGCCGGCTGCGTGCTGGGCAGGGGCGTCGTGGCATCGCGGATTGGGTCTGGACCACGTGAAGGCGTATGAGCGTTCTAATCCTCGGATAGACAGTGAGGCCATCCACAGATGAAGGCTGCACAGCTAATCCCGCGCCGGGAAGCAGCCGCTTTACGGGCTGCGATCTGTGCTGGCGCGGTCAGTAGAGCTACGGCTGCGGGCGGGTGGGATTGCGGAGGCGGCTTCTCGCTCGTCCAGGGCGTGCTTGACGCGATCCCCACGCCCGTCTATTTCAAGGATCTGGACGGGCGCTTCCTTGGCTGCAACCGCAGCTTCGAGCGGTTCTTGGGGCTCCCGCGCGAACGACTGTTGGGTTGCTGCTCGTATGACTTGTGGCCGGAGGAGCTCGCCGACATGTACGTCGCCTACGACGCGGAACTGCTTGACGGGTCAGGCACGCAGGAGCACGCGTCCGAGTTTGAGTCCGTTGATGGCGTGCGCCACGAGGTCATCTTCCACACGGCGACGCTTCAGGACAGCGACGGGTCACTCGCCGCTGTAGGCGGGGTGATCGTCGATGTGAGCGAGCGTAACCGTGCTGAGCGGCGGCTGCGGGAGTCCGAGGCGAGGTTTAGAGGGCTGGCCAGCCAGCCGTTGGTCGGGATCGTCCTGATCGAGGATCAGAGGATCAGCTACTCCAACGCCCGGTTTGATGAGATGTTCGACTACAGCGCCCAGGAGGTCTCAGAGCTCGGGCCGATGGCGCTCACTGTCGAGAGCGACCGCACGCTCGTAGCGGAGAACATCCGCAAACGCATGGCCGGCGAGACAGACCAGGTTGAATACGTCTTCCGCGGCTTGCGCAAGGACGGCGCAGTAATGGATATCGAATGCCACAGCGGCAGGATGAACGTCGGCGGGAAGCGAGTTGTTGTCAGCCTGATGTTGGACATCACTGAGCGCACGCGAGCCGAGCGTGAGGCGCAGGCGTTGCAGGAGCGGCTTCGTGACCAGGCCACGCAAGACACGCTGACGGGTCTGTGCAACCGCGGCTACCTCGAGGAAGCCCTCCGACGCGAGTTGATCCTGGCCAAGCGCGCAGCACAGCCGCTCAGCCTGATCATGGGCGATCTGGACCGCGTCAAAGCGGTCAACGACCGCTTCGGACAGCTCGCCGGAGATCAGGTGTTGCGCGCCTTCGGCAAGCTGCTGACTCGCCACGCGCGTGGCAGCGATATCCACTGCCGTTACGGCGGCGAGAAGTTCCTGCTGGTCCTGCCCGGAATGCCAGCGGCAAGCGCCGTGCAGCGCGCTGAGCAGCTGCGCCGTGAGCTCGCGGCCGCGCCGATCGCCTACGGCACATCGCAGATCGATGTGACCGCCTCCTTCGGGATCGCCGTTTTCCCACGCGCTGGCTGGACTGCGCAGGAACTGATCGCTGCCGCAGACAGCGCGCTTGATGCCGCCAAGACCGCCGGCCGTAACCGTGTCATGCCCAGTCGAGCCCAGTCAAGCGCAGTCAAGCATTAGCCATTGAATCGGCTCGTTGGCGCAATGTCGGTGATGCCAGGGCTTTTGTCGACCGCGGCAGACGGCGACAAATACAAACCGCTGCGTGTCGCGCGGTTACCCTCGGAAGTCCTGATAACGACGGCCCACGACTTCACGACTTCAGAGAAGGAGTCTCTGGAGTAAACGGGGGTGTGGCTACAGAGAGCGCGCATCCGGACCTGACCCACCAGCGTCCGGCGCGCTAATAGTCGGGGTTGGGGAAGAGGCCGATCAGTCCATGCACCATGCTCGAATGAAGAACGATCCGAGGCACGCCGCGAGCGCCGGCGTGGATCATGAGCGCGCTGCTGGTCGTCCTTGCGCTCGTGTCGACGACCGCTTGCGCGTGCTCACGGTTGGCAGGGTCAGTTCGACGATGGTTCCCCACGGGCCCGGGTCTACGCCACTTTCGTCGTTGCGTGGCCCGCTTTACGGGGTCCTGGTTGCGTAGAACGTCTTGGCGGTAGTGATGCTCAGTTGGCGTACCAGGTGTCGGTGAAGTTGCCTTCCGCGCTGAGTGGGCCGGCCGCGGCACGTAGCATGTAGCCGTTGGTGGTCCCAAACGCGATTGGGGAGTTGGTCATAGCCAACGCGATCGGGGAGAAGGCGGGGATCGGGCCGGCCAGGTCGTCGAGCTCAGCGGTCGCCCCGGTGAAGTCCACGGCTCCGAAGTCAGCGAGCCCGTATGCGCCCCCGGGTGACGGGCCTTCGACCACAATCTCTGCAGATCCCTGATTGAGCCCAGGTGACGTATTGGGTGTATTGAAGGTGAAGGCCCAGCCTTGTGTCGTGTCTGTGATCTCGAGCGTCCACTCACTGTCGGCGATGCTCACCGACGCAGTGATCGCGTCATGCGGATAAACGGGGTATTGCGCGGCGCTCAGCGTCACCGCCGAGCCACCGTTGACATTCGAGTCGCCGACCAGCTCATACCAGGCCTCGTAGCTCGGCGAGCCGGCATTGCAGGCCACCTGCGTGCCGTCCTGCACGACCGTGCCATTCCACCCGATGCCCGGCCACTCGGCCGCCCAGGTGTTCGCCCCGGGCGGGCAGCTGACCACGGGAACGGTCCAACTCGCCTCCATCTCGCTGAAGGTCGCGCTGGGCAGGGGCAAAGCGTATTCGAAGTATCCCGACTGGCTGGGATACGAGTCGGGCGGAACGGTCAGCGTGACGACGTTCGTCGTCGCCGAGCCGGCCGCGTTCGTGAACACCGCGCGGTACTGGTAGCCGCTGTCGATGGCGCTGACCAAGAGCGAGTAGCTCGTGGAGGTCGCCCCAGCGACATTGCCCCAGCTGATGCCACCATCGGTGGAGTACTGCCACTGGACGCCCGGTGCGGGGTCGCCCGAGGCGGCCGCGGTGAACGTCGCATCCTGGTCGCCCATCGCGCTCAGGTTCGCCGGTTGCGTTGTGATCTGGGGCGCCGTCGCCAGCGTCAGCGTGGCCGCGCTGGTCGTCGCCGAGCCGGCGATGTTCGTGAACACCGCGCGATACTCATTGCCGGAGTCGCTCGCGCCCGCCGCAACCGCGTAGCTCGTGGAGTTCGCGCCGGGGACGCTCCCCCAGCCGCTGCTGCCGTTGGTGAAGACCTGCCACTGGACGCTCGGCGTGGGGTTGCCCGAGGCGGCGGCGGTGAACGTCGCGGTCTGACCCGAGACCACCGTTTGGCTCGCCGGCTCCGTCGCGACGGTGGGCGCCGAAGCCACGGTCAGGACCGCAGGATTGGTCGTGGCCGAGCCGGCGATGTTCGTGAACACCGCCCGGTACTGGGAGCCGCTATTGCTCGGGTTGACGGTGTAGGTGATGCTCGCGGCGGTCGCTCCAGCCAGGTTTGCCCAAGTACTGCCGGCGTCGAGGGAGTACTGCCACTGGATCGTCGGCGTCGGGTCACCCGAAGCGTCGGCGGTGAACGTCGCGTCTTGACCTGAAACCACAGTCAGGTTCGTCGGTTGAGTCGTGATCACCGGAGCGGCTAAGCTCACCGTCACCTCAGCCGCGGTGGTTATCGCCGAACCGGCCGTGTTTGTGAAGACAGCGCGCCAAGAACCGGTTTCGGCCATAAGCGAGTAGCTCGTCGAGGTCGCGCCGGGGACGTTCTCCCAGGCCCAGCTGCCGCCAGCGTTGGTGTAGACCTGCCACTGGGCGCGTGGCGCCGGGCTCCCAGACGCAGCCGCAGTGAGCGTCACCGTCGCACCGAAGGGAGCCGTCTGGCTCGCCGGCTGCATCGTGATGACGGGAGCCACCGGGCCCACTCCAGACCGCACAGGAGCGCGCTCGAGAACTATGACACGCCGAGTGATGCTGGTGGCGCCAACGCGGCTGGCGGTCAGCGAGAAGCCGTAGATCTTGGTCGAGAACGTTGTATTCGCCGGAAGCGTGGCGTTGACCGAGGCCCTTCCCGACGTGCAACCCTTGGTAGTCGGAAGCCCCTCCAGCGTTCTTGACGACCAGAAGCGACACTTTGTAGCGCCGCGCACCACGGCCTGGAGGTGCACCTCGCCCCCTGACGCCGACAGCGTCGAGGGTGCTGCCGCGAAGCGCTCGACGCCCAGGTGCCGTCGGCGCGCGAGCCGTCCGCGCGCTCTGGCTCCCGGCGGCAGCGTAGCCGAAACCAAGGCTACACGAGAGCTCAGCGCCTTAGGCGAGGGTTTAGCAGCGCCAGACGAACCGACAGCAGCCTGCACACACCACGCCAGCACGAACACAGCGCCAAGCGCGACGGTCATCCGGCGGTGGCGCATGCTTGCATACCTCGTCTCTCGACCTCCCGGACCAACGGGACACGCTACTCCCAGCACGACCACTGTCAAGCACAGCGCAGAGCAGAGCCGCCATTTGCACCCCACGCAACAGCGGCTCGCCACCCGCGCGAGGCGCCGGCGCGTCGCAGGCGCAGACCTCCGGAGGTCTGAATCACCGGGCCGCTGCTCGATAGCCCCAGACGAGGATGCAAGCCACTTGAGGCCCCCCTCGCTCCAGCATGGTGACCCGGCGCGACGACTATCGGATCCCCTATCTCATCGACGACACCGCAACGGTCGTTCAGGTCACGGCCCCTCGGCACCGCAGCAACGCCTACTGTAGAACGTCGGTCGAATGACAGCGCGCCGGTGTCAGCGAACGCGTGTTCGTGTTCACCGCGCGGACAGGGTGAGGAGCGAATCTTGACCATCGGAGGCATAAATGGAGTACCGACAGCTCGGCGCATCCGGACTGAGGATCTCGGCGCTGACCCTGGGAACCATGACGTTCGGCGGGCGCGCGCAGTTCCGCAACGTCGGCGACACTGACGTCGCCGGCGCGCGGCGCCAGATCGAGATGGCGCTCAAGGCAGGGGTGAACCTGATCGACACCGCCGACGTCTACTCCGAGGGTGCCTCCGAGGAGATCATCGGTGAGGTCCTCGCGGGCGGCCTGCGCGACGAGGTGCTGATCGCCTCGAAGGTACGGTTCCCGATGGGCCCGGGGCCCAACGATGCCGGGCTCTCCCGCCACCACATCATCCGCGGGTGCGAGGCCAGCTTGCGCCGCCTGCGCACCGACCACATCGACCTCTACCAGGTCCACGAGTGGGACGGGCAGACGCCGCTCGAGGAGACGCTCGCGGCGCTCGAATATCTGCTCCAGAGCGGCAAGGTACGCTACGTCGGCTGCTCGAACTTCGCCGGCTGGCAGGTGATGAAGGCGCTCGGCATCGCGGACGCCAACGAGCTGCCCCGCTTCGTCAGTCAGCAGGTCCATCTGTCTCTCCAGGAGCGGTCGGCCGAGTACGAGATCGTCCCCTCGGCGATCGACCAGGGGCTCGGGCTGCTCATCTGGAGCCCCCTGGCGGGCGGCTGGCTGTCGGGGAAGTACCGCCGCAACCAGGCCGCGCCGGCGGGCAGCCGCCACGCCAGCGAGTGGAGCGAGCCGCCGATCTACGACGAGGACAAGCTGTACGGCACGATCGACGTGCTCGTGGAGGTCGCCGAGGGCCGCGGCGTCTCGGCGGCGCAGGTCGCGCTCGCGTGGGTGCTCGGCCGGCCCGGCATCACGACGGTGATCGTCGGCGCGCGGACCGACGAGCAGCTGGCCGACAACCTGAAGGCCGCCGAGCTGCAACTGGAAGGGGACGAGCTGCAGCGGCTGAACGAGGTCAGCCTGCCGCCGCTGCCGTATCCGTTCTGGCACCAGCGCAACACCGCGAACGACCGCATGAGCGAGGCGGATCTTTCGCTCATGCGCTCCCACCCGCGCCCGGACTGAGCAGCGCCCGCTCGAGCCAGGCATTGCGGAAGGCCCGCGACGACCTGACGAGCCAAAGCAAGCCCGCACGCCGAGCATCGACCCGCCGACGATCCCGTCGAGGAGACCGCCCGCCCCAGAACGATGACCGTGACGGGACTTTTCGTACCATAGTTCCCACGGGCCGCGTCCGTGACCATGACTACAATCCGCAGGCTTTATGCCAGAAGACAAGGTTGAGTTCAGATTCCCAACCAAGCGCGACGAGGTCGCGGATTGGCAGGGGAAGGTCCAAGCGGCAATCGCCGCCGGGACGCTCAGCTGGAGTGAGACGCAGGACTCCGGCGAGTGGGTCCTCGACGGCACATGTCCGCGCTGCAAGCATCAGATGAGCCAGCTCGTCGTGTTCGACGTGATCCTTCCGGACACCTTCGGCGGCGCCCAGCTGGCCGCGTCGACGGCTACCGCTGACGCGGTCGACGTCGAAGTTGTGTGCAACTGCTCCGGGGAACACAAGAAGGACACCGCCGGGTGTGGCTTCGGCAGGGGCATCCCAGTGAACTTGCAGCGACCCAAACCCGCGTAGTGGGGCGTGCGCCATGCCCGTAAGCCCGGAGGAGGACTGGGACTACTGGGACAAGAAGGCGATCGACCTGCAGCGCAACCAGAGCGCGAGCATCAACGCCGCCGCCGCGAAATGGTCAGCGCTGGCGGGGGCGCTGCTCGGCGTGTTCGCCACCGTGGCATTCGCAGGGGGCCTCACGACCCTCGACACGCTGAGCAGCCCATGGCAAACGATCACTAAGTTCCTCACAACACTGGCAGTGCTGACTGCTGCCACCGGCACCGTGCTACTGGGCGTTGCGGCCGGCGGGCTGCGAACAACCCGGATCCACAATCCCCTCGATGGCATGGAGGTCAAACGGCGCTTCACCTCCGATGTGAGGTCGAGCCTGAATTACCTCAAGTACGGACGCGTTCTCTCGTCCGTGGCCGCGGTGACCGCGATCGCCGGTTCGATCATGGTCTTGTGGGCCGGACAGGCGAACACGACAGCGCCGCCGCCTCCGTATCTCGCGATCTTCGGAGACGGCGCCGTGTGCGGCCAGCTCTCGCCGGGCCGTAATCACCGACTCGACGTCGCTGGGCGGCGCCTCACCGCAAGCGTCAGGGTGCTCGTGCCGGTGAGCGCCTGCCCGAAGTGATGGCGCCTCGACTGGGGCGTCGCCTCACGCCAATGTTGAGCGTGCGACCCTGCTCATGTGGCCTCCCCCGCTCGTGTCCGTTACCGCCAGCGCGCGCGATCGCAGCGCCGCCAGCGCCCCACCGCCGACGTCGAGCGATCTGCCCAGCACGAACGTCCGGTTCCGCATGTCCCACACGTACAGCGGGCGGGAGAGCTTAACGACGAGCGCCAGTTGCTCGAGCGCCGTCCGGTCGAACGCCAACTCGTTCCCGATGCGTTCCGGAACCAGACGATCGATGCCAAACCAGGAGAAGACATCGGCGATCCTCGCTGCGCCCAGATGGTCGAGGAGCAGCTCCTCGGAGACGACCCCGGAGCCGACCTCGGAGGGGTCATAGCCCGGTAGATGGCGCGCGGCGCCCCGTATGATGTCGGTGGCGACCGCGGTGCTTTGGAACGTCCAGTCGAGCGGGCTGTCGCACCCGCGCCGGCTGATCTCCGCTGCGAGATCCGCGAACGCCTCGCCGACGACATCCCGTCGCGGGCCGACGAGCGGCAGCGCGGGCAGGCCGACAAACGGGATCAGCGAGTCCTGCTCCAGCGCGATCGTCGCGGCCGGCAGGTCCACGAGCGAAAGCGCTTGACAGGCAACGCCCTCCTCTCCATAGCCCAGCACCTCGCCCAGCACGCAGTCCAACTGAGCGAGAAGCGCTATGCAGATCAACCCCAGAGTGGCCACGCGGGGCGCGGAGTAGCTCGTCCCGACATCGTCTAGCTCGGTCAGCGTTCCGTCCGCGACGACGTCCGGTCCTCTCATCGCTCCGTCGGCAGACCCACGTGAGGATCGTGGCCACAGGCAGCCCGAAGCTTCCAGAGCCCCGACGGAGAACACGCCCGGAACCACCGCCCACGGGTTCATCGAGCTTGCGTCGGGACCGTAGTTCCCCGCGGCCGTGACGACCAAGTGCGTCTTGCTCATCGAGGCGAGCGCGTACACGAGCGGATCGTTCAGCTCGACCGGGAGCGCGTGAGGCGGGCCGATGCTCAAGCTGAGCACGGGGATGAACGCGGGCGCTGCTTTCCTCACGACCGCCGAATCGGCTCGCGTCAGCTCCGCGGTGGCGAGCGCGAGCGTCGGATAGGGCTGTGCCGGCCAGAGCCCGCCGCACCAGTCGTTGTTTGGGAACGTCCGTCCCTCGCGCAGCGCGTTGAACCACTCCCAGCGCTGGTAGCCGGTCTGGGACCGGATCGCCGACAGCGCCGACATGGCCTGGCCGTAGAACTGCCGCGCCGTCTGGAACGCGCGACCCGCCTCCATCACGTACCGGACGCCCGGTACCTTGACGATCTCCTGGTGATCAGAGGGCTTATCGACCGACAGCGTCCCGACCGGCAGGAACTCGTAGAACCTGGCGTCGCCGAACCGCTCCGACAGCGACTGGACGGCAGCCTGAGCGATCGCCGCGACCTCCTGATTGGCCACGAGGTCCGCGTACCAGTCCTCGAGGATCACGATCGTGTCCACGACGGGAATCCTATGGCCACGATCACAGGGCGTTGTGCTGAACGCCGTCGGAGACCGTCACCCAAGTGGCGTGCCGCAGACCTGGATTTGCTCACTCGCGGCGTGGACCGCTAGTCGATGACGAGGTGCTTGTCGCCGAACGCTATGTGGTCGCCGGGACGCAGCTCGTAGCGTCCTACGCGGCACCCGTTGACTTGGGTCCCGTTGGTTGAGTCGAGATCCTGAAGGATCCATCGCCCGTCTCGGAACACCAACCGGGCGTGACGACGTGAGACAGACAGATCCGAGAGCACAACGTCACAACCGCGATGGCGTCCGATCAGCATCTCGTTCTGCACACCGGTCCAGTCGAGCGCGAGCAGGTTGAACGTGGGCAGCGCGTCAGCTTCGGATGGTCGCGCAATGCGACCGATCAGGTCGGCGATGGCGGCGGCCGCGTCGGCAAGTGGTGTGCGTGTGCGGCGAAGATTGAGATCTCCAACGAGTCGGATCGGATCGATCACGCCGCCACCGAGGAGCTGGTCGGTTCGCTGCAAGAACGTGTCCTGGCTGAGCAGTCCGTTGGCGTAGGCCGCTTTCAGGACGCTGGCGATCTGTCTTTGCGATGTGCCGGCAACGAACACCAGGGAAGTCTCGCGCGCCAGCGCGGGCCTGTCCAGAGCGTCCGGAGCCGGAACCGACCTCCTGTCGCACTGATCGGTCCGCTTCGCCCACGCTGTTGACGCGCTGACCGTCCCGAGTCGGCGCCTTACCGACCCGAGTCGGGGCCTTACCGTATGCCGGCGATGTCGACTGGGAGCCTTGCGTGGTGAGCGACGCTGACGGGGTGCCGGACGTCGGGGCGCTGATCCTCAAGCGCGAGGAGCACGCGTTCGTGTGCGCCTGCTGGACCGCTACCGCGCCGGGTTAGAGGGCGATCTTGGTGCGTCCGCGAGCAGCCGCTTAAGGTTTACCTGCCCTCTGCCGACACGTCATGTTGAACATGGTTTATGTCAGCATCATCACCACGGTAGACGAAGAACTGCTCGTCCGTGCGAGTTCGGCGTACCCAGGACTCTCGGATTCCGAGCTGGTTGCCGCAGCGCTGCCCGACGTCTCGACCAAACCCCACGCGGTCCGGATGCGCGCCGCCTACTCGACCTACGACGAATATCCCGTCGAAGCTTTCGGCGAATGGGGAGACCTAGCTTCCTTCCGCGCCGCACGCGCTGCGTAGCACTCCATCGACACACCGGGGCCCAATCGCCAAGTCACGCCTCTGCGGTCGGACAATCGCCTGTCCGGCGCGACAGCGCGCGCGTCCTCGAGTCGAGGCTTCCGCGGCGCCGGCGGGCGCGCTGGAGGGTGCGGGCAGGCTCGGGTGCCCCTCGCGCAGACAGCGCACAAGGCTTGAGCGCGAGCATGCGCGTCCCCGTACGCCAAGCGCGGGGGCAGCCCGAGAGTGGCCGACGCACTCCAGCGCGATGCCCCCCTCCCCCCGGCATGCCACCCCCGATGCATCGGTGTCGTGGGCGGTATCGGCGTGTCCCACAACCCTGCAACCGCGGTCCGTACGGCGTAGCGCTCGCCGGAATCCCCTCGGACCTGTCTGAGCGCGCAACCGCTCCAACCAGACCGGAGATTGCGCACTCGGACACGAAAACCGCGCGCGAGCGAGCAAACGACCCACGCGCGAGCCGGATTGCTCGCTCGAACATGCCACAGGCCGCCAGCCGGCCGCGCGCCGACCACGCCGCCAGCGTTCCAGCTTTCACCTCTGCATCGCTCCAGCTTTCATAATCGCCATCCCGGCGTCGCGAAGCATGTAGCGGCGATTGATCTGGAGCGTCGCCCAACAATCCGCCGGCGAGCCGCGCCCACCGCGGGCCGCTTGGACCTATCCAGTCCCGGGACCTTTAGCTTTAGTGTGTGACCGCTCGCGACAGGACGCAGCACACGGACGCGAGGTGCGTAGGGAAGTATCCGTCGAGCGGGGCGTCATCACCGGTAGAGGCCACAAACCTGCAACGATTACTCGACAGGAGTCCACAGGAGTCCATCATGCGCCAGATCACGAAGTTCATTCCCGTCGTCGTCGTGCCGCTTCTCCTCGCCGCGTGCGGCAGCAGCTCGAGCAGCTCGTCGGTGACGAGCAAGTCCGGCGGGTCGCAGACGAGCGCTGCCACGACCGCGGTCGTGCAGACCGCGTCTAACGCGACGCTCGGCGCGACCGTTCTCGTCGATTCGCAGGGCCTGACGCTGTATCACCTCAGTGGCGAGCAGAACGGGAAGTGGATCTGCACGAGCGCCGCGTGCCTGCAGGCATGGCATCCGCTGACCGCACCGAAGGGCGCTGCGCTGAGCGCCACCATCGGGTCGCTTGCAACGATCACGCGCCCGGGCGGGGCCATCCAGGTCACCTACAAGGGCATGCCGCTGTACACGTTCGTCGGAGACCGCAAGCCGGGAGACGCAAAGGGCCAGGGCATCAAGGACGTCGGCGTGTGGACCGCCGTCACCACGACCGCGGCTGCCAGCAGCAAGCCAGCGACACCAACGCCCGCACCGTCCTCTTCCTCGTCCTCGTCCTCCAGCAGCTCAAACTCCGGCTACTGAGCGTCACAGCGAGCGCGCTCGGTGCCGCCGACGCGCGAGTGATCCGCCAGCGGGTCGCGCGAGTGATCCGCCAGCGGGTCTACGAACTGGCGCAGCTGATCGTGAGCGTCAGGCTTGCGTACGCGAGCTCGATCACGCGTCCGGAAGCTGGTGGCGGCGCTCAATCTGCGGGCTTTCCTGCCGTTGAAACGGTTGATGCGCACAAACAGACTGGTCGAGCGACACGGTTTGCCGCGCCGCGGTGGCCCAGCGAGCGCTGGGCCGGACCGCCCAGCCCGCAGGCGGGCGGTCCGCAAGCTGACGCAGATCGGCATGCTGCGCGCGACGCGAGTGACGCGAGTGACGCGGGTGCTCGGCGCGGCGTTGCTGACCGGGATGTTGCTGTCAGCCTCCTCGCTGGCCGCCGCGTCGGGGGTGGGCTGGGGCTCCTCGCCGCTGCTGAGGGTGGGTTTCGCGCCGCGTCGGCCGGCGAACTCCACCGTCGCCGGGGCGCTCGCGAGCTCCACCTGGGTGGGAATCACGGTGGCGCTGGCGCCGCGCGATCCCGCGCGGCTGGCGAGCTACGCAGCGGCGGTGTCGATGCCGGGCTCGAGCGCGTACCACCGGTACCTGACGGTGGCGGGATTCCGCGCACGGTTCGGCCCGACGGCAGCGCAGATCGACGCCGTAGACGCGTCGCTGACTGCGCACGGGCTCGATCCGGGGGCGGTGTCCGCGAACGGCTTGGCGATCCCGGTATCCGCTTCCGCGGGAGCGATCGCGCACGCGTTCTCACTGTCGTTTGAGCGTGTGCGGCTGGCGGGCGGCCGCACGGCGTTCACGAACACGCAGGCGCCACAGTTCGACGCGTCGGTGGCGCCGGCGATCGAGGGCGTGATCGGGCTGGACGATCTCTCGCAGGCGCAGCCGTTAGGGCTCGCGCATGCCGCGAGCGGGGCCGTCAGCGGCCTGAGCAGCGTCCACGTGGCGACGGGTGGGCCGGCGCCATGCCGGGCGGCGATTGGCGCGGCTGGAGGCAATGATGCGTACACCGCTGACCAGATCGCCTCGGCCTACCGGCTCGCGAGCCTGTACGGAGCGGGCGATAAGGGCGCGGGGCAGACCGTCGCGCTGTTCGAGCTCGAGCCCTACAACCCGACCGATATCGCGTCCTACCAGTCGTGCTACGCCACCAGCGCGGACGTGACGGCCGTGGATGTCGATGGCGGCCCGGGCTATTCGGGCGCGGGGTCGGGCGAGGCGGCGCTGGATATCGAGGATCTGATCGGGCTCGCGCCGAAGGCGAGCATCCTGGTGTACGAGGGGCCTAACAACGGGGGCATGGGCCCATATGACACCTACAACGCGATCGTCAGCCAGAACCAGGCGAAGGTGATCTCGACGTCCTGGGGGGAGTGCGAGTCGCTGGCCGGGTCAAGCGCGGCAAGTGCGGAGAACACGCTCTTTCAGGAGGCCGCAACGCAGGGGCAGTCGGTGCTCGCGGCCGCCGGCGACGCCGGCTCGGAGGACTGCTACATCCCCGGTGCGAGGCACGCGAACAGGTCGCTGGCGGTCGATGACCCCGCCAGCCAGCCGTTCGTGACCGGCGTCGGCGGCACTTCGCTGACGGCGCTCGGGCCGCCCCCGAGCGAGACGGTGTGGGACGGCAGCGCGTCCTCGGGTGAGGAGTGCTCAGACGGACCGTGCGGCGGCGGTGGCGGGATCTCGAGCTTCTGGACGATGCCCTTCTACCAGTCGAGGGCGGAATCCTCGCTGAACGTGATCAGCGCGCACTCGTCCGCTGGCCCATGCTCGGCGGGCTCGGGGAGCTTCTGCCGCGAGGTTCCGGACGTCTCCGCGGACGCCGATCCGAACACCGGCTACCTGGTCTACTACGACGGTGCGTGGACCGGGATCGGCGGCACCAGCGCCGCAGCGCCGACGTGGGCGGCGTTTATCGCGCTGGTCAACGCATCCCCGCAGTGCGCGGGGACGCCGGTGGGTTTCGCGAACCCAGCGCTCTACGGCGCCGCCGCGAACGCCTACGCAGGCGTGTTCAACGACATCACCGCGGGCGATAACGACGTCACCGCCACCAACAGCGGCCTGTTCGAAGCGGGCCCAGGTTACGACATGGCCTCGGGGCTGGGCAGCCCGATCGGCTCGGCGCTCGCGCCGATCCTCTGCAACGGCGGTAACGGCCCCGTGTCGCTCAGCACCCCGGGCAACCAGACGGACACCGCCGGCACAGCGGTCGATCTGCCGATCATCGCCACCGACGTGTACGGCAGGACGCTGCGCTTCTCGGCAGCCGGGTTGCCGGCGGGCCTGGCGATCGACAGCTCGAGCGGCGTGATCTCGGGGACGCTCACGATCGTCGGCACCTCGATCGTAACGCTCACGGCGACCGATACCGACGGCGCCTCCAGCGTCGCGCTGTTCGACTGGACGGCAACGCCACGCGCGAGCTCGACAGCGGTCTCGTGCAACCCCGGCACGGTCACAGCCGGCGCACAGACGACCTGCACGGTCAGCGTCTCCGACACCGACACGGGCACCCCCGTGACGCCATCGGGGAAAGTCAGCGTGAGCGCCGCACCTGCGGCGAGCGGAAGCTTCGGCGGCGATGGGACATGCACCCTGTCGGGAACTGTCAGCGCGCCGGTCGCGAGCTGCAAACTGACCTACACCCCGTCGATCACCGGGACCCAGACGATCGTGGCGAGCTACGCCGCCGACAGCATGCACAACAGCTCGAGCTCGCTCGCATTCACGCTGACGGTGCCCCAACCACCGTCCGCGACGATCTCCGCCCCCGCGACTGGCGGCACCTACACCGTCGCCCAGCCCGTCGCCAGCACGTTCTCGTGTAGCGATGGGTCCGGCGGGCCGGGAATCGAGTCGTGCCTTGACTCGAGCGGCCACAGCAGCCCGGGAACGCTCAACACGACAGCTCCGGGGTCCTACACGTACACGGTCACCGCAACCAGCCAGGACGGACAGACCGCAAGCAGTTCGATCACCTACAGCGTCGCGGACGCACCCACGGCCACGATCAACTCACCCGCCAACGGCGCCGTCTACGCCGTCGGACAATCCGTTCCGACAACGTTCTCCTGCGGCGATGGCACCGACGGCCCCGGCATCCAGACCTGCCATGACTCGGACGCGAGCAGCAGCCCCGGGACGCTGGACACCTCGACCCCCGGCGCGCATACCTACACCGTCACCGCCACCAGCGAGGACCGACAGACCGCGAGCAGCTCGATCACCTACACCGTCGCGGGCGCACCGACGGTCACGCTCGGCTCCCCCGCAGACGGCGGAACCTACGCCCTCGGCCGAACGGTCTCGACAGCGTTCCACTGCCAAGAGGGCACAGGCGGTCCGGGCATCCAGACCTGTATCGACGCTAACGGCAACACCAGCCCCGCGACGTTAGACACCTCGACGACCGGGCCGCACACCTACACCGTCACCGCCACCAGCGCGGACGGGCAAACCGCGAGCACCTCGATCACGTACACCGTGAACCGCTCGCAGGCCCCGCAGGACCAGACCGCACCCACGATCACGGGCCAAGCGAAGGCGGGTGCCCAGCTGTCCTGCTCAACGGGAAGCTGGACAAACAATCCGACCGTCTACACCTACCAGTGGACCCGCGATGGGATCCCGATCACGAGCGCGAGCGGACCGACCTACATCGTGCATGCCGCCGACGCCGGCGCCACCCTGCAATGCACCGTCACGGCCGCCAACGCCGGCGGCACCGGAAGCCCGTCCTCCAGCCAGACGGTCACCGTCCCCGCCCCCGCCCCCGCCGCCACGCGGTGCCCCGCCGCGAATGGCCGGCTCATCGCAACCACACTCGGACGCTTGAAGCTTGGAATGACCCGCGCACAAGCCCGCGCCACCTACAGCCGCAGCCCGCTACGCGCCAGCGCCACCGAGGATCTGTTCTGCCTCAGCCCCTCCGACATTCACGCCGGCTACCCCTCGGCACGGCTGCTCGCAGCCGTGAGCGCCACGCAACGCCGACAGCTCAAGAACCACGTCATCTGGGCCACCACCTCGAACCCCCAGTACGCGATTGACGATGTCCGGCCCGGCACAACCTACACCTCCGCACGGCGCGCGCTACGCCACGGCGAGCTGATCGCAACCGCACGAGGCGACTGGTACCTCGCACCTGCAGGCCCCGCAACCGCGGTACTCGAGATCCACGCCGGGATCGTGCAAGAAATCGGAATCGCCGCGGCCCAGCTCACCCACAACCGCAGGACCGAGCTGATCCTGGCGGCCAGCTTGTCGTAGCCAAGCGAGTGTCGTAGCGACGCCTGCTCCCGTGACACGCGCGCAGCTCGTCCGATCGATCGGGGCTGTCTGAGCGCGCAACGGCAGCGCTGGGCATCACTCGCCGATGACCTTGATCACCAGCCGCTTCGCGCGGCCACCGTCGAACTCGCAGTAGAAGACCGCCTGCCAGGGACCGAGGTCGAGTTGCCCGGCCGTCACCGGCACGATCACCTGGTGATGCACGAGCAGGTTCTTGAAGTGCGCATCGCCGTTGTCCTCGCCGCCGCGATGATGACGGTAATCGCCCGGATCTGGCAGCAGCGCGCGCGCCACCTCGCCATCGGGCTCCTTCCAGCTGGGCGGCGCGAGCTTGTCGAGCCATTCGAGCGCATCGGCCTGGATCCCCGGCTCATCGTCGTTGATCCATACGCCGGCGGTGATGTGCATGGCCGAGACGAGCACCATCCCCTCCTCGATCCCGGACTCCCGGACGGCGGACGCGACATCCTCCGTGATCCGCACGAACTCGCGCCGGCGGGCGGTGCGGAAGGTCTTGTAGACAGTGTGGGCTTTCATAGAGCGATGATCCTCGTCGGGCTCGCACCTGAGCGGCTTTCTTGGTTGGGCATCCGGGGTCCCTGGATCGTATCTGCGACGGTTTCTGGTTCTGGTTTCTGGTTTAACAGTTGTCGGGTGGCGCTCCGTCTTGCGAGCTGCGCGCTAGCCGCGATCGGTGCCACGGCCAGGCTCCGTCGATCTCGACTTCGAGCGAGAAGCTCAGGAGGATCCGGATAACGACGATGATGCCAAGCACGGAGACACTCTCGATGCTCGTGTGAACGATTATCGTCCGTACGATATCGCCGACGATCAGGACCTCGAGGCCGAGCAGAATGCAGCGGCCGAGGTTCCGGCGCAGTCCGTCGTAGGACCCCGGCGCCGACTTGGCGCGCAGAGCTCGGAATGCGAACCCGACAAACGCGCCGAGTCCGCCGAGAACCATGATCCCGGCTCCGACCGCCTCGACGACCTTGACGACTTCCGAGACTTCCTGCTCGTAGCTCATACGTCGCTACCGTACCGATGGGCTGATGGGTTGCCAACGATGGCAGATAGCAGCCAACTTGGTATGGCGCTCGAGCTGCTTCCAGGATCCGATCGGTGAGCGAACCGCGAACGCCGCTACGCGACCTGAGCGCGACGCAGGCGTCGTTCACCCTGATCGGGTGGCGCGGCCCAGCTTGAAGCGGTGTACGGTCGGCGGCGCCGCACCTGATCACACCGGAACAAACGCCTCCGTGTCGCCACCGCGATCCACGGCGCTAGAAGAAGACCAGCCAGACAACGAAAAGGCAAGACGATGACAGACGCATCCCTAGATGAACTCGGTCCCGTTGACTACGTCGTAGTCGAGTTTCCGGCAGGCGCCAGCAACTTCACGGGCGAGATGGCGGCAGAACTGCTCGCGCTGGTTGACTCCGGCACGATCCGCGTAATCGACATACTGATCCTTACCAAGAACCAGGACGGTACGATTGAGGCGAGTGAGCTTTCCGACGTCGGCGAACTCGGAGAGCTGCAGGCACTCGAGGCCCAGCTCGCGGAGCTGCTGGCAGAGGAAGACGTCGAGCACCTCGCCGCCGCAATGGAGCCGGGCAGCACTGCCGGAGTGCTGATCTGGGAGAACCTCTGGGCCGCGCGATTCGCGTCAGCGGCACGGCGTTCGGGTGGCCAACTGATCGCCGACGGTCGGATTCCCATCCAGGCAATAATCGCCTCTGTCGAGGCTGATGAAGCAACTGCAACCCAAGGAGACTGAAATGCCGCTCAGACCAGCCCGCGTCGGAAGAGTCGGTGTGATCCGCGCGCCCGTAGCGAAAACCGCGGTCGTGGCCAGGGCCGTCACACCTGGCCGCGCGCCCGTTGCGAAGACCGCAGTCGTGGCGGCGGCCGTCACACCAGGGCGTCGTCGCCGCATCTAGCCATCGGCGATTCGCCCTCAGCGCGTTGAGGCGCGAGTGGTGCCTCCCAGAACGTCGCCACGCTCGAGCCTGGCGAGCTGGCGTCGGTTGATGCCGTGACGATCCGCAGGTTGCTTGAGCAGACCGCCGCGCTCGCGGCTGACCATCTCGAGGGGGTCCGGCAGCGGCCGGTGGTCTGGTCTGCCGGCGTGGAGGAGCTCCGCTCGAGCCTTGGCGGGCCGCTGCCGGAGATGCCTGCCGATCCGCGGGAGGTGATCGCTCACCTCGCTGCGGCCGTTGAACCCGGCCTCGTCGCGAGTCCGGGCGGGCGCTACTTCGGGTTCGTCATCGGTGGGGCGGTTCCGGCCGCGGTCGCGGCCGACTGGCTGACGTCTGCGTGGGATCAGAACGCCGGGCTGTACGTCTGCGGGCCGTCGGCGGCGGTTGCTGAGGAAGTTGCGGGCGCCTGGGCCGCTGAGCTTCTGGGGCTGCCAGGCGGCGTCTCATTCGGCTTTGTCACCGGATGCCAGATGGCGCACGTCACCGCGCTCGCAGCCGCCCGCCATAGCGTCTTCGCGCGGGTCGGTTGGGATATCAACGATCGCGGCCTGATCGGCGCGCCCGCGGTTCACGTCGTTGTCAGCGCGGAGCGCCACGCGACGGTCGATCGCGCCCTCCGGTTCCTCGGGCTCGGTACTGCGTGCATCGTGCCGGTGGCGGCCGATGCGCAGGGCCGGATGGTGGCAGCTGCGCTGCGCGAGGCGCTCGGGCGCCTCGATGGACCGACGATCGTCTGCGCTCAGGCCGGCAACGTCAACACGGGTTCGTTCGACCCGCTCCAGGAGATCGCCGACATCGCGCAGGAGTCGGGCGCCTGGCTTCACATCGACGGCGCTTTCGGACTCTGGGCCGCGGCAAGCCCGGCGCTGCGGCATCTGGTCGCCGGTGCCGATCGCGCCGACTCATGGGCGACCGACGCTCATAAGTGGCTCAACGTCCCGTATGACAGCGGGATCGCGTTTTGCGCGCATCCGGAGGCCCAGCAGGCCGCGATGAGTGTTCGCGCTGGGTACCTGATCCACGCCGACGCCGGCGGCCCTCGCGACGAGCTGGACTGGAATCCGGAGTTCTCGCGTCGCGCACGCGGCTTCGCGGTGTACGCCGCAATCCGCTCGCTCGGCCGCGCCGGTGTCGCTGAACTGGTCGAGCGCTCCTGCGCGCACGCGCGCCGCTTCGGGGAGGTGCTCGGAGCAGCCCCCAACATCGAGGTGCTCAACGACGTGGTGCTGAACCAGGTACTGGTCCGCTTCCTCGACGAGGCCGGCAACCACGATGCGTATACGCGTGCAGTGATCGAGGCTGTCCAGAACGACGGCACCTGCTGGCTGAGCGGCACGAGCTGGCACGGCATCGACGCGATGCGCATCTCGGTCTCAAACTGGGCCACCACCGGAGAGGATGTCGAGCGCTCGCTCGAGGCGATCCTCCGTGCCGCGACAGATGCCTGGCCGCTGCCCGCCAAGCGGCGCGATCATCCGCGGTGAGAATAAACAATCACGCCGCGTTGAAACGTTGGGGTTGGCCTTGACCTCAGCGCGGCTGCTTGGACCCTCGAGCCGCTGATCGCCGCGATCATCGTCCGCGCAGCGACGATCGCTACTCAGCCGGCTGCAGGTCCTCGCGGAAGCGGGGTGCCTTGGCGAGCACGAAGTCCTCGAGCTCGACGGCGTCGAGCGGGATCACGGCCGCGACGGGCGCGCCGTGCTTGGTGACGAGCGCCGGCCGGCCGGTGCGCGTCACCTCCTCGACCACGCTGCTCGCGTTTCGTGAAAGCTCGCGGATGCTGACGCTGCCCAACGGGTCACTCCACCTCAGCCGAGGCTGCGTCGCGTCGCCGCGCTGGCGGCACGCCGCTCTAGCGCATGCATCTCGCTCAGCACGACCTGCGCGTGGCGACGGGCGGCCTTTAGCGCCGCAAGGTTGCTCGGCTCGAGCAACGACCTAGGTCGCTGCTTCCCTGCCGGGTCCGCGACCCGGCTGCCGTCTGCCTTGCGGTGGTGCAGGAGGCCGCCGCGGGTGCTGGCGACCGCCTGACCAGTGGCGAGGCCGATTGACGCGGCGCGAGCGAACTCCCGCTGGACACCCTGACGAAGATCAAGCACGTTTTAGATTATACGACACTTTGTCGGACATTTCCAGGGTCCACCGCGCCCCAAACGGGCAGCCGATCGCATTGGGCTGCCCGCGTGTGCGTCCGGCGGCCTGGGCGCCCGTACTGCCTCGGTGACGGGCAGCTCGCGCACCTTGTTGATCGAAGCGAGCTGTCCTGGCAGCATTCCAGGATGTCGGGGCAGCGCTTCGTGAGCGATCCTCACGGCACCGGGAATCGGCCCGGCCACAAACAACTAGGGAGGCCACATGCACGACGAGCACACCAATCTCGACTCGGAATGGCCGCATTCCGAAACTGATGAGCATCTCGGTGATTCGTCCGGGCTGCATTCGCTGGAGGGTCCGTCGGACATCACCTTCGAACCCGACGGGCAGCCGGCATACGGGCCCGAGCCGGGTGCGGACACGATCGGTCACCCCGAGGCGAACGCGTCCGATTGGCAGTCGCAGGGCACGCAGGACGGCATGTGCGGACCGACTTCGATCGCGATGGTTGTCAACGGGCTCGGGCTGGACCCGGGAGGCGAGCCGCTGACCGGCGCTGACGTGGCACAGTGGGCGATCTCGCACGGGGACATGACCTCCGACGGCCGGCCACTGTCGTCTTCGGATCTGGGCTACGAGATGAACGCCAACCAGATCGCGGCCGTGCTCGACCACTACGGCGTGCACAACGAGGAGGTCCAGGGCGGCAGCCTGCAGTCGCTCGAGAGCTACCTCGCCGACGGCCACGAGGTGATCCTCGGCGTCGACGGCGACCGGATCTGGCACGACCTTCCAGCCGGCCAGGATGCCGGCCAGCCAAACCACGCGCTGGTCGTCACCGGGATCGATCCGCATACCGGCTACGCCTACCTGAACGACCCCGGGACCACTGACGGAAGGATGGAGGCGGTGCCGATCTCGACGCTGATGTCCGCGTGGTCGACGAGCGATTACACGGCGATCGTCACCGACGGCACGCAAGGGGATCACGCACCGGCGCCGGTGGAGCCCGCGACCCATACCAGCACACAGCCCGGCGGTTCCGGCTATGTGATCCTGCCAGCGACGCTGCCGCACGAGGAGCTCGTCCTGAAGGACGATCTGATCTCTGTCGAGGAGTCGATCGAGCACAACCCCGAGGTCGTAAAGCTCGAGGGCGATCTCAGCCAGGCGGCACAGACGCTCCATCAGGAGATCGCCGACGCCACCGAGCAGTCCGGCAGCTGACACACACCAACCACCGAGATCGCGCTCCAGCTTTGCGGTGCAGCCACCGCCAGGCCCCGGGGATCAAGCACTCGAGATCATGAACGCAAAGGAGATGGCAATGTTTGAGCACGAGCCGACAGTCGAGTCCTCCGAGCAGTACGAACAAGCCTCCGCCGCGCCGCTGGGCGACATCGACGGGGAGTACACGCCAGCGGAGCTCGAGATCATCGAGGCCGAGGAGGAGGGGTTCTCACCGGCAGAGATCAGCGAGGTCGAGGGGCAGGAAGAGACGATCGACAGCCTCCCGCCGGCCGAGGCCGAGAGCACCGAGCAGGACATCGTCTCAACGGAAGAGGAGACCGCTCAGGAGTCGAGCGACGCGAGCATGCAGAGCGCCGAGAACTTCGACCAGATCCTCACCGACGACTAGCCGCTTGAGCCGGCGGCGCCGCCTTGGAGCGGGCGGCGCCGCCCCGGACCGGGGCAGCGCGCTGCCCGCTCCACCCGAATTCGGCAGCGCCCGAGCTACCCCACCAAAGCAAGGGCTCCACTCGTAACTGGTAGCGTAGACCGCCGCTGATCAACTCGTAAGGAGTGCTATGCGCGGCGCGCAAACGGTTCGGCTCTGCCTGGTCCTTGTGGTAGCTGTTGTATGCGCCTCGGCTCCAGCTCCGGCTTTCGCGAAACGCCATCCAAAGCCGGTCGCGTACGTGATTGTGCGCCATTCCAAGTACTGCCACGTCACGATCAATGCGAACAACGGCAGGCTGAGGTTCAGGGCGGACAAGGGGCACTACGGCCGGTTCACGGTGGTGGTCAAGCACGGCAAGCGATTGATCGTCTACCACTTTACGGTGAAGCGGCCTACGGCCAAACCGAAGCCGAAGCCGAGACCGAAGCCGAGACCGAAGCCGAGGTTGTCCTACCGGCTACCGCCTTCACAGCCAACCGACCAGTGGTACTGGGAGATCAGTCCACCGGTACCCGGCTTGTCCGGACTGCCGGCGACGAGCGGAACCTATCCGGCCCCAGGCTCAGCAAACATTTGGGACACCGACCTGTTTCAGGACAGCAATACCCCCAATGCGGGCATTCCCACCGGACGCTCGCCGGTCGTGGAGGCGATCCACGCTGCGGGTCACTACAGCATCTGCTACGTCGAAGCCGGCGCCTACCAGGTGGGCTTCCCCGACGACTCGAACTTCGCCACGGCCGACTACGGCGGCGTCGGAGACGATGCAACGCAGATGCAAGGCTACTCGGATGAGTACTGGTTCGACCTGACTGGCTTCAAGGATTATTCTGCCGGCGAACCGAACACTCTGACCGGCGCGGCGCTGGACATCGCGACTCAACTCGACAAGCGACTGGACTGGTGCAAGCTTGAGGGCCAGGATGCGGTTGAGCCCGACGATCTGGATGGATACACGAACACGTCCACGTCGGGCGTTACCCCGTGGGGTATGACGCAGGCGGACAGTGCTGGCTTCGAGCGCTGGCTGGCGTACGATATTCACGCCAACGGTCTCGCGGCCTTCCAGAAGAACGACCCCGCCAACGAGCCAGCCGATGCGCCCCTGTTCGACGGCATGATCATCGAGGAGTGCAATCACTACCGCGATCCGTGCTCGGGCCCTGGCGGAGACGCCAGCGCGTATCTGAGCGCCGGCAAGCCGGTGCTCAACGCTGAGTACACCTCGGATGGCGAGGCGACCGCAAGCTTCTGCTCGGCGGATCTCTCAGCGGGGATCACAGGCGCGCTGTTTGACGTGGGCTTGGATGGCCAAACATACGAGCCCTGCAAGCCATGACGCCGAACGCGATTTCAAGCGAGCGTGTGGACCGTCCACCGCGTCGTCCGAGGGCTTTGCGACGATTACGCAGATACGATGCCAACGTCCGCCACCGGCGCGCTTAGGGCCCGCGGGCCCTTAGCGCGGACACCGGTCAGAACCGGTGAGCGCGTGGCACCGCCGACTCGAGCCTCAACCAAACCAACGAGAAGGAGTCCAATAGTCATGCTCACCTTCAAGCACCGAGGCGACCATCCGCTCTGCATCGTCGAAATGGCCGATGATCACTTCGTAGAGCCGGTAGAGAAGCCTGAGCACCCGGACTCGGTCGCGTGGATCAACCAACGCGAGCTCGTCAATCGCATCATGACTCCGCGTGCGCTGCCGTACCTCCAGATGACCAGCGACGGCTGTGACCCCGCCGTGCACGTGGACTAGCCCTTCGTGCTCTAGGTCCGGCTGCGGTAGCACCCGGTCGCGGACGAACGTGATGATCCGTGCCATCACGACGGCTCGCTCCTCAGACGAGAGCCTCGACGCCTCCAACGCGGCAACGGGAATATCCTCCATGTCATCGAGCAGCGCCGAATACTCGAAGTACGCATAACTCATCTCCCTCTCCTCCTCTCACGCGCTCGGCTTGCGCTCGGGGTCCGCGTAGACGCTACCCAGAAGACGTCCATCTTTCATCCGTAGCTATCCCCGACGGGTTGCACATTTCCCGCGATCGGGCGGTCCGCTGGCGCCCACCCTGGCGCTCAACGCGAGTTTCCTGGTGCGGTTGGAGGCAGGTTCAGCAGGTGCGTGAACGCCGCTGCGAGCGTGTTCACCTCGCGCGGCTCCAAGTGGTCGAAGTAGGCAGCTTGGACGCAGGCAAACAGCTGCTGCTGTGCGCGAGGCGGTCAAGCGTCTGACCCGGCGAGCGATCTAAGTACTTGCTAGCGCAAGTATATCGAACTAAGCGGCGATCATGCCAGACACGGTTGCGCCGGGGCGCGCCTGTGCGGCGAGCAATCGGTCAGCGCCGGTAGCGTCGAGCGGACGGCCGAGGAGGTAACCCTGACCAAAATCGCAGCCGAGCTCGATTAGCAGCGCGCGCTGCTCCGGACGCTCGATGCCCTCGGCGACGGTCGTCAGACCGAGGTGCGTTCCCAGTCCGATGATGCCGGCCAGCAGGCCGGCGGGGTTGCGCTCGTCGCGCCCCAGCGCGTCGAGGAACGGCTTTGCGATCTTGAGGAGCTCGACGGGCATGTGCGAGAGGTTCAGCAGAGTGCAGTATCCGGTGCCAAAGTCGTCGAGCGCGATGCGCACACCGAGCTCGTTGACGGCCTGCAGCGACTCGAGCACCCCGGGAACACCCTCCAACGGCTCGCGCTCGGTAACTTCGAGGATCAGCGCCGAGGGCGGGAACGCCCCGTGGATAGCGTCGCTTACCGCCGTGGTGTAGCCCGGCTGCTGCAGCTCGCGCGTCGACACGTTGAGACACAGCGCGATCGGCGATTCGCGCCACCAATCCGCGAGCTGCGAGCAACCCTGCTGCAGCACCCAGCGGCCGATCTCCACGATCATCCCGGTCTGCTCCGCGACTGGAATGAAGTCCAGCGGCGCCACCAGTCCACGTGTCGGATGTCGCCAACGAATGAGGCCCTCGAATGCAGTGACCCTGCCTGAGCGCAAATCGAATAGAGGCTGGTAGTGCAGCTCGAATTCCTCTCGCTCGATCGCCCGGCGGAGTCCGGTACCAAGCTTGAGTCGCGACACGAGCGCCGCGTGCATGCTCGGCGCGAAGCGCTCGTACCTGCTTCCGCCAGCCCGCTTTGCGTGGTACATCGCCACGTCTGCCTGGCGTAGCAGAGCTTCGGCCTCTTCGCGGCCGCTGACGATCCCGACGCTGACGCTGATGAACACGTCGTTCTCGGCGATCCGGAAGCGACGCCCGAGGACGTCGATGATGCGCTCAGCGATCGTGACCGGATCAGACTGACCGGCCAGCAGCACCGCGAACTCGTCCCCGCCCAACCGCGCGCACACGTCGCCGTCGCGCGCGCAGCCACGCAACCGATCGGCCACTGCCACCAGCAGCTGATCGCCGACGAAGTGCCCGAGCGAGTCATTGACCAGCTTGAAGCCGTCGAGGTCCATGTACAGCACAGACACAGGCTCACCGCCGCGGTCCGCGCGCACGAGCTCGTGCTGCAAACGATCCAGCAGCAACCGGCGATTCGCCAAGCCGGTCAGCGAATCGGTCAATGCCTGCTGCACCGCATGACTGGCTCTGACCACGGCGACTGCCACGCCGACGTGCTCGCCGTAGGCCAACAGCAGCTCCCACTCGCGCGCGGTCCAATGGCGCCGTTCGATCGTCGATCCCACCACGAGGCTGCCGATGACCCGGTTATCCTCGCGGATCGGGATTCCGATGATCGCCTGCGTGCCGAGCGGCGCGAGCTGCGACCCCGTCTGGGCCGCCAGGTAGTCCTCGAGCGCCGCCGGCTTACCCGTCGCGATCACCCGCCCACTGAGCCCCTCGGTGATCGGTGCGCGATGGCGCCAGCGCTCTCCCTGGCCCGCGGAGCCATGCCAAGCCACGGCCACGCTCCAGGTCGGATCCTCAAGATCGACGAAGCGGAGCGAACCCCCGTCGCAGCTCAGCAACCGCAGCGCGCCATCCACGACAGCCTGGTAGATCATCGCCGGCGGCGCGCAGCGCGACACGAGGCTCTGCACGCCCAAAACGACTTCGACGAATGTTCCGTCGGAAGCGGGCGCGACTGCGTTCACGATCTCCGGGTGCTCTGGACCAGTCAACAGACAGTTAATCGGCGCGCCGGACACATGCCCTTAGGGCCCGCGGGGAATTAGTGCGGGAGCGCGGTCACAACTCCGGTCGGGATGCCGATCGGCGATCGGCGCTGCCGGCTGGCTAGCGGCGAGATCCTCGAGCGGAACCGATCGAGATCCTCGAGCGGAACCCGATTACGGACAGCTATTGGAGAACGTGTTCATTGGGCGCCACTCTGCAATCGCTGTTCAAGCGTTCCTCTGCGCGCCTCCATTCTCCGTGTGCGGCCATGGCTTTGATGCTACCGCCGCTAATCTAAAATCTAATGGCCCGCGGGGAAATTAGGCTAACTAGCGGCCCTCAACGCGCCGCGTGACTGACACGACGATTGACGGCCGTTGATGCGTGTGCCGCGCGCCCCCACGACCAGCTTCCGCTAGCGATCAAGCCGGCGGCGCGCTCGCCGCTCGGCGCGCTCGCTCTCACGGCGCTCACGCCGGGCCAACTCCCGCTCGACGCGATCCAGCTCCGGTGCTGGCCCATACAATCGCCAGCCGTTATGCACGAGTGGTATCAGCGCCGCCAGCGCGACCCACACGGGCCAGAACATGCCACTCGCGCCGGCGGCCAGCCAGATCACTGTGCAGATCACGAACGCGACCAGCGCGCCTCCGCTTTGCTGCACGAGCCGCCGCTGGAGAGCACCGCGGCGCTGGGCCAGTTCCGCCCGCTGCTCTGCCCGCGTGACGGGAAGCTGCGGTAGATCGGCACTCAGCCTGTGCAGCTCGCTCAGGGTCCGTGCGGTGTAGGCCGCCTGCACGCGGTCGCTCAGCTCCTCGTCGCTCAGCCGACCGGCGGCGAAGTGCTCGCGAATCGCCTGTACGACACGCTCGCGTTCTTGATCAGAAGCACGCAGCTCGGAGGAATCCGGCACGACCTGAAATGTATAGGGTGCGGCTCCGACGCAGCGACGTCTCGGCTGCCCGGATTTGCGGGTGATTCGGGAGACCTGAACCTGACGAGTCAGATCCCTCGACAGCAAACGTCCGCGCTCGACAGCGAACGGTCCGCGCTGCGCAACGAGTAGTGTTCAGGCTCGTGTCTGCGTATGGCCAAGGCTAAGGACGGCGAGGACGCGGCTGTGCGCGGCGACGGCCGCGCAGCCGCATTGACCGAGCAGTTCGGCGCCCAGCTGCAGCGGATGGGGTCCGCCGGGGCGAAGATCACGCAGCTACTGTCGATGATCCAGCTCGAGCGGACGCCGCACGGCGAACCCCCCGCGCGTCCTCTCGGCACGCTCCTCGAGGACCGCAAGCCGCTTCCATGGCGCAACGTGCGAAAGGTGATCGAGCAAGATCTCGACGGGGGCGTGAACGAGGCCTTCTCCGCCTTTGAGGAGAAGCCGTTCGCAATCGCGTCGATCGGACAGGTGCACAGCGCGCGCACGCTCGAGGGCGAGCGGGTCGCCGTCAAGGTCCAGCACCCCGACATCGGCGCGGCGATTAGCGACGAGCTACGCAACATCGGGCTGGTGAGCCCGATCCTCAAGCGCCTCGCTCCGGGCTCCGACGCGGGAGCGCTGCTGGGCGAAGTGCGCGAGCGAATCGCTGACGAGCTCGACTACGAGACCGAAGCGCAGCACCAGCGGCGACTCGCGCGGCTGTTCAGGGGTCATCCCCACGTTCGCGTACCGGCCGTGCACACCGGGCTCTCAACCCGCAGGGTGCTCGTCACCGAGCACGTCGAAGGGCTCGGAGCTGAGCAGATCGCGCGCCTGGACGAGGCCGAGCGCGACCGGGTCGGCGAGATCGCCTGCCGCTTCTTCCTGGGGCTCCTATGGCGCGAGCGGATCGTCGCCGGCGACCCCCACCCCGACAACCTCCTGCTGTGCCCGGATGGCCGCGTTTGCCTGCTGGACTTCGGGCTGTTGGGCGGCGCGGAAGCCGCCGTTCTCGACGGCGAGCGGGATGTCATGCGGGCGATCGTCGAGGCCGATCCGGACGCCGTCCATGGCGCCCTCGCGCAACTAGGCTATCTCGCCGGGGACGAGCTTTACGACGCCGCCACGCTGCTCGAGCATCTCGCCACCGCCGGGGAGTGGCATCTGGCAGATGGCTTCCGCAGAATCGACCGCGCCTACGTCGGCCGCACGCTCGAGTCGGGTTACCCGCCGCGCTCGCCCTGGCTTGGGATGATGCAACGCATGTCGCTGCCCGCGTCGACATTCCTGGTCCGGCGCATGGAGGTGCAGCTGCTGTCGCTGTTGGGCGAGTTGGGCGCCGGCGGAAACTGGGCTTCGATCTCCGCCGAGCATTGGGCAGGCCGGCCGCCGTCGACCGTACTGGGCCAGCAGGACGCTGACTTCTTCGAGCAGCGCGGGAGCTGACCCGGCGGAGGCGGGGCGCCAAACCCCCCGTATATCGCGTTTATTCGCCCCACCTCCCTGGCGACGCCGCGCCGCGACGGGCCAGGGCCTCGGATTCGCCTCGCACCTCTGAGGGCTCATGCGTTACGACTGACCCTTGAGGTAGCGGACGATGTCTTGCGCGAGGTTGTAGACATCAGGGGAGCCCAGCCCGGTGGCGAAGTCCCAGCCGGCGGTCGCCGGGTAGTAGCGGTCGGTGCCGACCGTGACGTCATGGAACGGCCGGTACGGTTGTGAGCTCGAGGCGATCGCGTACAGAACCGGGTCCACGAACCCCAGGTGCGCGACGCCGCTGCGCCGCGCGTACTGCTCGATCAGCGCCATCGATGCCGCCCAGAATGGCGCGGCGGCGCTGGTGCCGCCGGTCTCGCCGGCCGAGCCGGCGGTGTAGGTTGCCCAGCCGGTCGCGACGTCGGCGTCAGCTGAGACGTCCGGCAGCTGCCGCTTGCCATCGGAGAATCGGCTCTCGACCCCCGGCGCGCTCTGCCAGGCGGGGCGGGCAAAGTAGGCGCTGAGGCCACCGCCACCGCCGGCCTGCTCGAGCGGATCCTCCCAGCTCGTCTCCCCCACGTACGCGCCGCCGGCGCTGACCGACAGCGAGGTGCCCCCGACCGCGATCACGCCAGGGCTCGAGGCCGGCCACTCGACCGACAGGCGGTGGTCGGCGTGATCGAACTCCTGGCATTCGTAGGCGCCGGCGTCGCCCGCCGACTTGAAGATGCTGATGCCGTGCGCGACCGCCGCTTCGATCGCCTGCTCGTCGAGCTGAATGTCCGCGGAGGCGGTCGAGATCTCGCACGAGCCCCAGCTGTCGGAGACGATCTCGGCCTGTCCATCGGCGACGATCCGATCGATCACCTCGGCGAGCGAGTCCGCTCCCGAGGACGTGGCTTGGGGAGCGTTGTAGTCCAGCAGCTGGGCGTCCGGGGCGATCTCGTGCGCGACTTCCAGATCGAGCTCGGCCTCGCTCTGGTCGCCGGGCTGCTCGTCAGCGCTGCCTCCCGCGACCGGAATGTTGACCGGCGTGAGCGGCGGCAGGCCGAAGTGATCGGCGAACTTGCTGAGGTCCGCCTGGCTGTAGGTGGCCAACGAGATGATCGCGATCTTCTCGTGCTGGCCGCGGATCTGCAGTCGGTTGAGCGGGGCGGTGTCGTAGGCGACACTCGCGACCGACGGGGTGACGCCCTCGGCCGGGACGTCGTCTGCGCTGAGCTGGACGGTGCCGTCGAGCCCCGCGACGGCAGTGATCGCTGCGCGTAGATCGCGGGGTACGGTCAGGCGACCGGCGGGCGTATGAAAGCGGCGGCCGCCCGGGCCGAGGTAGTCCAGCATCCGCACTCCGAACAGGCGCTCGACCGCCGCCGCCGGCGCACTGACATCCAGCGCCGTCCGCTGCGGGTAGCTCGCGGTGATCCGCACGTCGTCACGCGCCAGCTGCGCGCTGGCGGCGCGCAGCACACGGCTCGACACGCCGAACCGCTCGCCGAACTCGCGCGCATCGATGAAGTGGTGGTATTGCGCGGCGCCAGGGTCATACAGCGCCGACAGGAACCGTCGCATGCGGCTGCGCCCGGGCAACCTCAGCACGAGCGAGAAGTCGAGCCTCGCGCGCGGGTCCGTCGCGCCCAGCAGCAAGGACCGCTGGGCGCGCCGGGCGCCGCTCCCCGCGCCCCCCGCGCTCCCCGCGCCCCTGGCGCCCCTGGCGCCCCTGGCGCCCCCGGTGCCCCCGGCGCTGCCCGCGAGCAGCGCCGGGTAGGCCGCGACCGCGGCGCCGAGCGCCATCACCAGCACGACGGCGGCAGCGCTCCTGGCTGCAGGGCGCCGGCCCGCGGGCCGGCGCATCCGTGCGCGAAGGCCGATCATGCGCCACCCGGCCACACGACGCTGTTGATGATCTGGTCGGCGAGCTGATAGAGGTACGAGCTCGGGCCGGAGTCCCGCGGCGGCGCCGCGACCGTTACGGCGATCGTCAGGTGACCGTCGGAGGCCGCCTCAGCGGCGAGGCTGATCGGCTGACCGACGCCTTGCGGAGCGGCGAGGTCGCCGCTGTAGACCGCGCCCGCCCCGGAGCGGTAGCCGACGCTTGCGCCGAGCAGCTGGTCGGACGGGTCGCTGTCGGCGGCGATCTGCGAGACGCCCTGCAGGCCGTGGAGCTGGGCGGTGATCGCCTGCGCGGGAGTGGCCTGCGCCGTCGGAATCCCCTGAATCAGGATCGTGCCGGTCGAGCCGTCCGGCAGCTTCGTGGTGAGCATCACACCGCCGCCGTTGTGCCCCGCGACGCTGGTCTGCGCTCCCGGGTATTCGGCGCTGAAGCCGAAACTCGAGCTGCGCCAGAGCGTCTGGTCGATCAGCGGATGAACCGCCTGCGGGGGCGATCCACAGGGGTGATACGGCTGGCACAGCGGCTTTGTCGTCGGCGCCAGGAGGGTGGCTGCCGCCGCGCCTGCGCCGACAATCAACCCGAGTGAGATCAGGAAGACCGCGAGCAGCCTGGGGGCGCGCAGGCGCCCGCGGCTGACGCCGCGGCGCTGATCGTGGCGAGCGCTCACGCCGACGTCTCCGGGGACGGGGGGCCGACCGGGCCGACAGTGTCCGCCGGTTGCAAGCTCTTGCGGGTGGCTTTCGGCAGCGCCTGCAGCGACACGCCGCAGCTCCCGCAGAAAGTGTGCCGCGCGGTGAGGCGCCCGCAGTTGGCGCACGTCAGCTCGGGCCCGATCGGGATGTCGAGCGCCTCCTCGAGCAGGCCGACGTGGATCGCGCGCCGCAGCAGCACGATCACAACCATGTCGAGGACCACCAGCCAAGCGAGCCACGCCCCGGCCCGCAGGAACGTCTCGGCCACCGCGCCGGCCATCACCAGCAGCGCCGCCAGCGGTAGCGCCACGGCGGGATGGCCGATCCAGCCGAGCGCCTCGGCATCACGCGCGGGCGCACGGTAGCGCAGCCACACGGCTGCGCAGACCGCCGCTCCGGCGCCCATCGTCAGCACTGCCGTCGCCACCCCGAGCGCGGTCAGGCGCCAGATCCAGGGCAGCACCGCGCCGCTGGGCCGGATCCCCGACTGCAGCAGGTGCACGCCGTAGGTGATCGCCTGGGCGCCTCCGAACGCGGCGGCTGCGCTGGCACCGAACGTGACCCCGTCGAGCACGCTGTCGAAGCGCTTGTCGCGCAGCATCATCAGCGGCCCGATCAGCAGCACGATCAGGCCGAGGCAGGGCAGCAGCAGACCCTGGCCGAGCACGTACCGGGAGGTCCCGTGGACGATCACCTCAGCGACCGACGGAGCGATCGCCAGCGCCAGCAGCCCGAACGCGAGCCCCGTGATCGCGCCCCAGCCGAGCGTCAGCGTGATCGCCCACAGCGGCTCCTCCTCGTAGACGTTGACGTCGATCAGGTAGAGCACAACCAGCAGCGGCAGCACCAGCGCCGCGGCGATCAGCGCGACCGGAAACAGGTGCAGGATCGCGAGCGCGATCACCACCGCGCCGCCGAGCGCAAGCGCCACACGGAAGCTCCAGTGCGACCCCCGGGGCAGATGCGGGAACAGACTCGAGAGCACCAGCGGGAGCGCCACGTGCTCGTGCGGAGCGGCGGCGAAATGCGGGCGCGTCCGCGCGCCCGCGGCAAAGCTCCGATCAAGCGGAGCACCGCAGCGCACGCAGAAGCCGCCCGCAGGGGTCTCCTCACCGCAGCCGCCGCAGTTCACCCGGTCCACAGCTGATACTGGCGATTGTCGGAGCTCATCAAGAACGGGGTCGCCTGGTTAGCGATGTTGGCGCGGCCCACCGGCCGCTCAGGTCAGGAACGTCGGGCGGCTCGCCACGAACAGCGCCCCCCGCCTGATCGAATCGGCGAGCGGCGCTTCCTCGGGGTAGTCCGAGGGGGAGCTTCGGCCAGTCCGAAAGCTCCCCCTGTTTCGGCTTAAGGGCCCTAGTCGAGCGGGAAATCGTCGGCGGGCGGCAGATCCAGGTCGCCGAGCTCATCGACGAACCCGAACGACGAACCCGAGCGTCCGATGTCCTCCAGATCGGAGAGGTCCGCCTCGATCTCGCCGAAGCTCGACAGCGACTCGCCCTCGGCGAGGCCGAGCTCGGCGGCCAGATCGTCGTGGTCGAGCAGGCCGACCTCGTCGATCCCGCGCGGCAGCGGCTCCGCGGGCTCGATCTCGATCCGGCGGTATCGCTTCAGCCCGGTCGCAGCCGGGATCAGCTTGCCGATGATCACGTTCTCCTTCAGGCCGTTGAGACGGTCGATCTTGCCCTCCAGGGCGGCATCGGTCAGCACCTTCGTGGTCTCCTGGAAGGACGCGGCCGACAGGAACGAGTCGGTGTTCAGCGACGCCTTCGTGATCCCCAGGATGATCTCCTCGGCCTGCGCCGGCTCGCCACCCTCCTCGATCGTGCGGTTGTTGATCCGGCTGTACTCGTGACGGTCCACGAACACGCCCGGCAGCAGGTCGGTGTCGCCCTTCTGGTCAACCCGCACCTTCTTCATCATCTGACGCACGATCAGCTCGATGTGCTTGTCGTTGATGTCCACGCCCTGGGACTTGTAGACCTCCTGCACCTCGCGCACGAAGTACAGCTCGGTCTCGGTCCGGTCACGGATCGCCAGCAGCTCGTGCGGATACAGCGAGCCCTCGTTGAGCTGGTGCCCGGCGTCGATCTTCTGGCCCGACTCGACGAACAGCAGGGTGCGACGCGGGAACGCGTACCGCTGCTCCTCCCCGGTGTCGTCGGTGATCACCACGGTGACCGCCTTGTCGGCCTCCTCGATCGAGACGATGCCGGCCACCTCCGCGATCCGCGCCAGGCCCTTCGGCTTGCGCGCCTCGAACAGCTCGACCACGCGCGGCAGACCGTGCGTGATGTCGGCGCCGGCGACACCGCCGGTATGGAACGTGCGCATCGTCAGCTGCGTGCCCGGCTCGCCGATCGACTGGGCGGCGATGATCCCGACCGCGTCGCCGATCTGCGCGACCTTGCCGGTCGCCATCGAGCGGCCGTAGCACGCCTGGCAGACGCCGGTGAGCGCCTCGCACTTGAGCACCGAGCGGACCTTGACGGTGACGAGCTCGCCGGGGGCTTGCTCCTCGCCGAGTGAGCTGACGATGTCAGCGAACTCGGCGCGGTCGATCTCGATCCCCTTCTCGACGATCACCCGTCCGCTGTTGGTCACGATCTGATCGGCCGCGATCCGCCCGATCAGGTTGTCGTTGGGGTCAGCCGTGGGCCGCAGCTTGCGCGTCTCGGGGTCGACCTCGGGCTTGTAGATCGGCATGTTGATGGACTCGCTGGTGCCGCAGTCATCCTGGCGGATGATCACATCCTGGGCGACGTCGACCAGACGCCTGGTGAGGTACCCGGAGTCCGCCGTGCGCAACGCCGTGTCGGCGAGGCCCTTGCGGGCACCGTGCGTCGAGATGAAGTACTCGAGCACGTCCAGGCCCTCCATGAAGTTGGCCTTGATCGGACGCTCGATGATCTCGCCCTTCGGATTCGCCATCAGACCGCGCATCCCGGCGAGCTGGCGAATCTGCTGGAACGAGCCACGCGCACCCGAGTTGGCCATCATGAAGATCGGGTTGAGCTCGTCGAGGTTGTCGACCATCGCCTTGGCGACCTCATTGGTCGCCTCGTCCCAGAGCTTCGTGACCGCCTCGTGGCGCTCCTCCTGATGCATCTCGCCGGCGTTGTACTGAGCGTCGATGTCGGCCAGGCGCGCGTCGTAGCGAGCAAGGATTGCGCCCTTGCTCGGCGGCGTCACGACGTCGTTCTTGGAGATCGTGACGCCGGCCTGGGTCGCGTAGCGGAAGCCCATATCCTTGAACGCGTCCAGCACCTGCGAGATCGACGGGGCACCGTAGCGCTGGACGAGATCGTCGACCAGGCGCGTAGTGTCCTTCTTCTTCATCGAGCGGTTGACGAACTCGTAGGTGCTCGGATCGAACACGTCCCCGAGCGCCTCGTGCAGCGCCCGCTCGATGTTGTCGTTGTAGATGATCCGCCCGACGGTCGTCAGGATGTGACCCTCGCGCGCCTCGGGACGAAACTCGGCGAGGTCGTGCAGGTCCACGGCGCCGTGCTCGTAGGACCACTCCGCCTCCTGGGCGGTGCGGTAAGTGTGCGGGCGCGGCTGGTGCGTGGACGGGTCGATCTTCGCCAACAGCTCCTGATCGGGCCCATAGGTCAGGTAGTAGGCGCCGAGCACCATGTCCTGCGTCGGGGTCGCGAGCGGCGCGCCGTGCGCCGGCGAGAGGATGTTGTTGGACGACAGCATCAGGATCCGCGCCTCTGCCTGCGCCTCCGCTGAGAGCGGCAGGTGCACCGCCATCTGGTCGCCGTCGAAGTCGGCGTTGAAGGCGTGGCAGACGAGCGGATGGACCTGGATCGCCTTGCCCTCCACCAGCACCGGCTCGAACGCCTGGATGCCGAGGCGGTGCAAGGTGGGCGCGCGGTTGAGCAGCACCGGGTGCTCGCGGATGACCTCCTCGAGGACGTCCCAGACCTCCGGGATCATCGAGTCCACCATCTTCTTGGCGGCCTTGATGTTCTGCGCGGACTTGCGCTCGACCAGGCGGGCCATGATGAACGGCTTGAACAGCTCGAGCGCCATCAGCTTCGGCAGGCCGCACTGGTGCAGCCGCAGCGACGGGCCGGACACGATCACCGAGCGGCCCGAGTAGTCCACGCGCTTGCCGAGCAGGTTCTGGCGGAAGCGACCCTGCTTGCCTTTGAGCATGTCCGAGAGCGACTTCAGCGGGCGGTTGCCCGGTCCGGTCACGGGCCGGCCGCGGCGCCCGTTGTCGAACAGCGCGTCGACGGCCTCCTGCAGCATCCGCTTCTCGTTGTTGACGATGATCTCGGGGGCGCCGAGGTCCAGCAGGCGCTTGAGGCGGTTGTTGCGGTTGATAACGCGCCGGTACAGGTCGTTGAGGTCCGACGTGGCGAAACGGCCGCCGTCGAGCTGCACCATCGGGCGCAGCTCCGGTGGGATCACCGGGACCGCCTCGAGGATCATCATCTCCGGCTTGTTGCCCGAGTTGATGAACGCGGTGACGACCTTCAGGCGCTTGACCGCGCGCGCCTGCTTCTGGCCGCGGGCGGTCTTGACGTGATCCTGGAGCTCGTCGGACTCGGCCTGGAGGTCGACCTGCTGGAGGAGGTCACGAACCGCCTCGGCGCCCATGCCGCCGCGGAAGTACTCACCGAAGCCGAACGGCGAGCCGAAGCGGTCCTTGAGCTCGCGGAACAGCGTCTCGTCGTTGACGACGTCCTTGGCCTGCATCGTCTTGAACAGCTCCCACACCTGGCGCACGCGCTCGGCGGCGTCCTCGATATAGGCCTCGGTGTCGTCGATGTCGGCCTGGAAGCTCTTACGCAGGTCCTTCATCAGCTTCTCGCGCTCCTCCTCGGACAGCTTGCCGAGGTTGACCTCGAGCGATTCGGACCACAGATGGTCGTCGTCGGAGAAGTCACGGCCGCTCTTGCCGCCCTCGAGGTAGCCCTCGCGCCGAGCCAGCGACTCGCGCAGCTCGAGCACGCGCTCCTCCTTCTCGGCCGCGAACGCGTCGAGCACCTTGATCACCTCGCCCTCGAGCGACTCGATGTCGCGCGCGCGGGCTTCGTCATCAACCCAGGTGACCATCGAGGCGGCGAAGTAGAGAACTTTCTCGAGCTCCTTGGGAGCCATGTCGAGCAGGTAGCCGATGCGGCTCGGCACGCCCTTGAAGAACCAGATGTGCGACACCGGCGCTGCCAGGTCGATGTGGCCCATGCGCTCGCGGCGGACCTTCGAGCGCGTCACCTCGACGCCGCAGCGCTCGCAGACGATGCCCTTGTAGCGGACCCGCTTGTACTTGCCGCAGTAGCACTCCCAGTCCTTCGTGGGACCGAAGATGCGCTCGCAGAAGAGACCGTCCTTCTCGGGCTTGAGCGTGCGGTAGTTGATCGTCTCCGGCTTGGTGACCTCGCCGGAGCTCCACGAGCGGATCTGCTTGGAGGAGGCGAGGC
>JBKQKK010000246.1:0-7927 GCA_052147535.1 Solirubrobacteraceae bacterium
AGCAAGCACCGCTGCCGACCCGGCGTCACCCTCAACAACACGCCACCACAATCACAAGTTTTGTCATATGCAGGGATTTCTAGCACCAGCATCGGACAGAACCGAGTATTTCCGGATCAACTAGCTAGGCAGAGGGTGGCGCCACGCTCGGGCACGTCGGTTGAGCCCGCGAGAGATCGAGCGATGACCGCGCACGACGACGCAAGCGAAGTGGCAGACACCCGCAGGCGAGACGTCCGTCATCTCCTTGAGCGGCTCCAAGGTGCAGAACCCGGCCGAAACGACCGCGAATAGGCAGAGTTCGCTCGCGACGTTCCCATCCCTGCCGATCTCGACCTGCTGACGGACGACTCGGTCCTCAACGTCACCCAGATCGCCACCATCGACCCGCCCGCACTTGAGGAGCGCATAGGTGCTCTCCCGGACTGGCTGCTCGCGCAGGCCGATGCCGGCATACTCCGCGCGCTCGGCCTCCCGCGAAACTGAGGCAGAGTTGACGATACTCTGACGAGCAGCCCAGCGCGACGCGCCTGCGCCACCGCGATCCTGCCGCGGCTGAGCGCGACCCATACGCCCCCAGTGGAGTGCGGGATACACTCTCCGGATCCGAGTCAGGTTCCGGGTCGCGGTAGTCCTCGGCGCCGCAGCGATGCTGGCGTCACCGGGATCCGCGGGCGCGCACCTGCCGACGATCGGTGGTTTTCAGCCGCTTCTGGCTGCACTGAGGGCCGAGGGGGTCGACTCGCTCGACGCCCACCTGTCACCCAGAGTGACGATCCCGATCGAGATCGGCTACTGGAAGGACCCACCGCCGGGCTACGCGAGCCCGGCGGACACCAACGCCGGTGTCGCCACCAGTTACGACCCACTCACACACAAGACGACCCATGACGACTACTGCCAGATCGCGGTCAACAAGCCGAAGTTCGACGCGGACACAATGGGCAACCCGGAGTGGGAGCAGGAGATCATCACGCATGAGGTGTTCCACTGCTACGAGATCCAGATCGAAACCGAGGCGGTTTTCAGCGCGGAGACCGTCCCGAAGTGGGTGCAGGAAGGCCTGCCGCGCTGGGTCGACATGGAGCTCTACAACCCACCGATCGAGGAGTCGCTGGCAAGCCTGAAGCTGTACTTCGACACCCCCACCGCAACATTGTTCTCGCGCAGCTACGACGCGGTCGGCTTTTGGGGACACGTCGAAGTCCAGTCGGACGACCTCTGGTCCCGAATACCCAAGATCCTCGACGCCGCGGCGCACGGCGGCTCGGACGCAGCGATCACCGCCGCGCTGCAGGGCCTGACGCCTGAGATCTTCTACGACACCTGGGGCTCGAGCGCGCTCAACAACCCGAGCGGCGGCGCGCCGTGGACCGCGAAGGATCCGAAGGCGAGCCTGGGGCTTGCGGCGACGCTTCATCAGATCACGCCGTCTGGGCCGGACTCGACGGTCTCGATGCCGATCAGCCCGTACAGCACCGTTCAGCTGCACATCAACATCCCTGCGGCCCCTCCGGGGAGCATCGAGACGGTCCGGATAAACCTCGACGGCGCGTACGGCCGTCTCGGTCTGACTGACAACCTCCTCACACCGCAGATCGAGCGTGAGTTCTTCTGCGGTGGCCCGTCGGGCTGCTCGGTGCACAAGCCCAACCCTCCCCCCGGCGGCTGCGGTGGCGCTGAAGTGGAGGTGCCCCCTCCGCCAATCACGCCCATGCCGACCGACGCCACGTTGGCTGTCGCGGCCGCCGCAAACCCGGCGACGCTGCGGTTTGAGTTCACCGCCATCCCGCTGCTCAGCGCAACGACCGGAACCTGCGTCCCGAACGGTCACGGCGGCGGCGGAGGAGGCGGCGGAGGCGGTGGAGGCGGCGGCACCACCAGCTCCAGCGGCGGCGACCCGCATTTCATCGACTTCACTGGCGAGGTCTTCAACTTCCAGGCCGCCGGCGAGTTCACGCTTCTGAAGTCGACCAGCGACAGCCTCGAGATCCAGGTGCGCCAGCAGCCGTTCCCGCACTCCAACACTGTCACAGTCAACACCGCGGTGGCGATGCAGGTGGCGCACGCGGTGGTCGAGATCGACGCATCGGGCGAGAGCGGCATCTCAGAGCTCGTTGATCACCGGAGACTGCGCGGAAGCGAGGCCCGCCTGGCGGGCGGCGGCACGCTGACGGTCAAGCATGTGTCTCATCCGCTGCCGGCCGGCGAGACGGTGGCCGACACATGCGGCCTGTTCCTGACCGGCAACGCGCTCAAGTCCTGCGAGCAGCAGCTCGAAGCCTCGGTCAAGGGCTCGACGGTCGCGACCGTGACGTGGCCGGACGGCACAGTCGCCGCCGTGGCCAACGGGCCCACGACACTCATCGGCGGCACCCAGTCCGCATCGGCGCTGTCGGTCGACATTCAGGTTTCACGCAGGCGGTTGAAGCACCTGACCGGCCTGCTCGGCAACGCCGGCGTGCCGTTCGACAAGGAGTTCAGCGACCGCGACGGCAAACTCGTGGCGACATCGGACGTGCTCGCTGGAGACACGGGAACGCCGGCGCAGTTCAACGCCCTTTACAACGAGTACGGCGCCAGTTGGCGCATCACGCAGAAGCAGTCGCTGTTCACGTATCCGCACGGGAAGAGCACGGCCTCCTACACGCTGGCTAACTTCCCGGCACCGCCCTTCGACGTGAACGGAGCCCCGCTCGCGCAGCAGCTGCAGGCAGCCGCGCTGTGCCAGGCAACCGGCGAGCAGAATCCCGCCGTCCTGCGTGCCTGCGAGTACGACGTGATCGCGAGCGGGAACCCAGGCTTCGCGGGCGGCGATCTCCCGCTGCAGGTCACGAGCACGCACTACTCCACCCCGGTCCAATATCTGCCGACCATCGACCTGGGCAGCGGCTCGAGCGCGCCAAAGGTGGCATACGACCCTGGGTCCGGATACACCTACGTCACGTGGGTCGATGACAGCGGCGCATCGGTCGATGTCTGCTCGGTGAGCGTCGCGGCACCGGAGTGCAATGGCGGCAGTGGCCCCGTCAAACTGACCGATCCGCTCGCGGGGGGTACCTTCTTCAACGCGGCACCGGTCGTGCAGCCCGGCGGCGAGGTGGTTGTGGTGGCCGAACTGCTCGGAGCGGGCGCACCAGCCGGCTACGGTGGTCACGGCATCGCAGCCTGGAGCTCGCCGGCCGGCGGCATGGCATTCGCCGGCCCAGACCAGGGGACCGCCAACGGCGGCAAGCTGCTCGCAGGGATCGCAAATGCCGGCGATCCACCTTCGGGCGGGGCGATCGCCCTCGACGCGGGCGACCTCGGGGTGTACGGCGACACCCACCCGTTCGGCAGCGGCTTCACCGACTTCACCCTGACGAGCAACGCGCCTGCACCGACGCCGATCGTCGATCACGGCGCCGCCTTCGGGGACCAGCTGGGAGTCGCCGGCGGACAGGTCGCCTCGATTCCCGATCCCGCCGCACCTGGCTCCTATCTGGTGGTGGTGGTCGGCGGCGACGCCGAGGACCCGCCCGGATGCACATCGCCCGGAACAGGTTTTGGGGTCGGCGTCGGAACCCCGGCGGCGTTGCAGACGCAGGTCGCGTGGAGTTCGAGCTACTTCAAGACCCTGGCCTGCACGGCCGGCTCGCCATCGTTGGCCGGCGGTGGTCCGAGCGGCGGGACGATCGGGGTGCTTGAGAACGAGGGCGCGGGACTGTTCGGACCCGGCTCAGACGGCGTCTACTTCCGCGCCTTCAACCCGTCCACCGAAAGCTTCGGCGCACCCGTGCTGGTCTCAGACGAGAGCGCGTATTCACTCGTCGGCGCAAGCGATGTGGCGCTCGCCTCCGATGCCGGCGGCAACCTCTACGCGACCTGGTTCGATCACCGCGGCTACCTGCTCAGCATCAGCGACGACGGCGGGACGACGTGGGCAAAGCCAATTGTTCTCGCACTCGCCGGCGGCCCGAGCACCCTCGTCGCAGCGGGCGCCGGCCAGGGCGCTGCCGAACTCGCTTACACGGCGAACACCGGCTCCGGCACGCAGGAGTATCTGGCTCCAGTGACGTACACGTCTCTCCCCGGAGGTTGATCCCCGGCGCGCTGCCGCCGAACGCCAGGTCGTCGGTGACGTCCGCGTCGCAGGCCCTCAAAACGTTCGATGCCGGCTGGGGCGCCCGCGACAGGAGATCTGGGCTCAGCTTCTCGGCCGCGTCTGGGCTCAGCGTCCTCCGCGCTTCGACGCGCAGGTAGAGCGCCGGGACGACGAAAAGGTCCATTACCGGCGCCCGAACCTGACGGCTGACTTACGGCGAAGCAAGCCGCCGACTATCTGGCGCTCACGCCGGCCACACTGCACAAGCGAGCGTCATGCCAGAGCGCTCGAGCACCTCCCGGTCGCTCATGGCCATGCCGGCCGCACGACATGATGCTGGATGGCGTCAGCGCGACTCACCGAGACGCGGAGATCCTCCGGCACCGATACAGCCGGTGGCGCCTGCCCGCTAAACCCACGTGATCCAGTTGCTTTTACCCGCCACTCCCCGATTCAAAAGCCCTGAATCACGGAATATGGCTTTTCCAGGAGTTTCTGATGGGCGGTGACGGGCTCGAACCGCCGACCTCCTGCTTGTAAGGTCGCCACTGCACGGAGCTCTACATGCCTGCTGCTGTGTGTCGCAGGAACGGTCCCCGTGAGACGCCCTTGGCGCTCGGAGCAAGCTCGTCGGGACGGCGATCGGCTGTGGGATACTCGCCAAGGGCCCACATGCTCGGGTAGTTCGAGGCGCTCTGGCGTCGTAGATCGGTTGCGGGGATCGTCCATTGCAGCCCCGGTCCCGTGCGGTGGGCGGTCCCCGCAACCAATACCGCGACACCAGACGCCCGCGTCTCGGGCGGCGAGCGCGGACGACGTGTCGCTTACGCCGGGTGAGCTCCCCCGGCCGGCGACGAGCTCGCGCCGGGCTCGATGCCCGAGCAAGCTCGGCCCTATCCCCGACCTTCACCTGACGGGCGGCTCAGGCGTACGGCGAGCTCCGCGCGTTGACGGTCGGTGAGGCCGCCGAAGGTCTTGCTGGGCGAGACGCGGCAGCTGTCCAGGATCCTGGTGGCTTTGACCTTCCCGATCTTGGGGACCGCGAGCAGGATGTCGAGGACTTTCGCGGTCTGTAGGCACGCGGGCGGGTCGAGCAGCAGCGCGTCGATCGACGTCGTGCCGGCCTTGAGGTCGCGCTTGAGCTGAGCGCGGAGCGTGCGGATCTCGTTGGCTCGGTTGAGCGCGTCGATGCGCTGATCGAGGCTGCGCTCTGGTGTCGCGGGATGCTCGAGCGGGTCGTTGCGGGGCACGGTAACCACCGCGAGAGTACGCGCTGGATCGTCAAACGCGCGTGCACGACGGGACCACTTCCTCCGGCTCGTGTGCGATCATGCACGACGTATCGCGCGACACGTCGTCCGGAGGATGCTTCTCGCCCGAGAAGCGATCGACGCGAGTTTGCAAGCGGCGATCGTGCTCGACGGCCCGCCTACAGCCGGATCCGTACCTGTACGAGCCAGACGGCCCGGGTTCATGCGCGAACATGGGCGCCAGTGGACTGTCGCGCCGCGGTCTTGACCACCAGCAGGTCACGTTCCTCACCGACGGCGGCGCGGACGTCCGCGAGCTTCCCCCGTACCTCAACACCCAGGCCGAGCACCTGATCGACTGGTTCTACATCACCATGCGCCTGACCGTCCTCGGGCAGATGACCAAAAGTTCGGCCACTACATCGACGCCAACACGGCCTGGATCCCCAACTACGGCGAGCGCTACCGGTGCGGCGAGGCGATCTCCAACGCCTTCGTGGAATCCGCCGTCAACCAGATCAGCAGCAAACGGATGGTCAAGAAAACAGATGCGCTGGTCAGCACGAGGAGCGCACCTCCTGCTCCAGATTCGCACGCAGGTGACCAACGAGGACCTCCACAGCACCTTCCGGCGGTGGTACCCAGGACCCATGCCGACGATCGACGAGCAACCCTTGGCAGCATGAATCTCCCACGGTGTCCCGCTTGCCCAAACCGAACCAGCCGTCCGATGAGCGACGTGCCGGGCGCCCACTCGGCCATCTTCGCGGCTACCGAGCCAGCTACGACCGTTTCGGCGTTCAACAGGCCGGTCTCCTTGCAAACGCTTGCGTCGCAGACCGAGACATCTCGCCTTTCTCGACCGCTCACTGAAGCACCTGGGCGATCAGGGCGGCTGGTCGCGGCCGGCGACCAGCCGGGGACCGCCGCCTTGCACACCGACCCGTGAGCGGCGATCGGCTCGGTTGAGGGACCCGACGATGGCTGATGGCTCACGACACTCACGGTCCGGCGGTCACCGATCCGCTGACCGCGCCGCTCCCCGGATCGATCTGCAATCGTGCCGCGAGCTGGAGCCGGGAGCCGCTTGAGTCGCTCACGGTCGCGCCGATGTTGGTGGCCTGGAGCGCCGTCACCTGGCCGCGGTACTTGCCCGGATCGGAGGCCGTGCCGAGTTCGACCCGGCTGGCGGTCATGTCCACCCCGCCGCCGTCGACCGGCTGGCCGATGATGCGGATCCCGAGCTCGGTGAGCTTCGGCCCGCTCGCCGTGAGCGAGAGGTGGACCTGGTAAAGGCCTCCGTTCAGGGGCCCCTGGCGCACCGTGCCGCTCACCGGTGCGGTGAACGTTGCGGGTGCGGCCGCCCCGGGGGATGCCGGACTGGTCAAGGCGACCGTCGCTGCTGTCCGCAGCAGCGTGCTGGGGGTCCCGGCGCGCTGCGCCCAGCCGGTTGCGAGCGGTCCGCTCGGGAGCCAGATGAGCAGGCCGAGCGGGATGACCGCGGACAGGGCGATCGCCGTCCCGCGCGCACCCGCGTGGTTCGGCCTGCGATCGGCTGACCAGCCGTATGTCGCGCGGGCGACGACTGCGAGAACCACCGCGATCACGCAGGCGGCGGTGATCGTCAGCATCCATGTGGTCTTCGCATCGCTGCCGGTCCCGAGGCCGTGCACCAGGGCGATCGGCCAGCATGCATACGCGATCCAGTGCGTGGCGCGCCACGCGCGGTGGCCGAGGCGTCGGCGTAGCACGCTCGTGATCGCGACCGCGATCAAAAGGTCGGAGGCGACTGCCCCGAGACCCAGCCAGACCGGCCGGTAGGTTCCGGTGAACGGAACGACCACGTTGACGAGGCGAATACCGGCGAAGGTGTCCAGGACGGAGGTCGCGATGTGGACCGCCAGGAACGCGAGCGCCAGCAACGAGGCGTTGCGGTGCAGCGCATCGAAGACGAACCGCGGCACCGTCGGCGTGCTCGTGCGACGCACGTTCGCGACGCCAAGCACGACGCTCAATGTCAGCAGGATCAGCGTCACCACGCCCGTGCCGCGCGTCGCGTACCACAGCACGCTCGGCCCGGTGACTGCTGCCGTGACGCTCATGATCACGAGCCTCCGGAGACCACCGCGCTCGGCGCCGGGAGCGCAACTCCGGGCGGTTGCGAGGGCGACTGCAGCCCCGAGCCGCTCAAACCTTGCCGGGGCTGCGCCTGCCCGGAGACGGCGCTCGCCACGCCGCTGGTGATCGTCCGTCCGGGAAACGCGTGCGCCGCGGCCAGCGACACCACACCCGCCACGCCGACCGCGCCCGCGACGAGCCAGCGGTTCCCGCGGCGGATCAGACCCAGCCCGGCGTCACGCCGATCGACTGGGTCGCGGTACGCATCGCCTGGCGGTCTACGGTCGGCTGTGGACCACTGATCCATCGTGTGCACGATTGTGGGTGGGACCTCGAAGAGAACGTTAAGATGGATATGAGATTCCGCTTACCGACGGCGGCGGGCATCCGCCTCCCCGTGCGTGACGCGCGTCGACGGCCCTGAGTTCGCAAGCCGCCGGCGCACACCGCCAGATCGCTCGCAGGTCTCGGGGAC
>JBKQKK010000247.1:0-3889 GCA_052147535.1 Solirubrobacteraceae bacterium
CCAACGACGAAAACGGACGACGACCCGTATACGGCGGGATCGAGAAATTCCAGACCGACCCGCACTGGCACGACCTGATCCTGTTCCACGAATACTTCCACGGAGACAACGGCGCCGGCATCGGCGCGAGCCACCAGACCGGCTGGACCGGCGGCGTTGCGCTGCTCTTCCTGCTCGGCGGCGCCCTGCACTCATAGCGAGAAACGACAGCTCAGCCGACCGCCCTGCGCCACGAGCCGTCGCGACCAGCGGCAGCCAGCGGACTGCGGCCACGCACTGCCCGGTCTGCGCCATTCCGGACGCACCGGGATCGCGACCGGCTGATCTCGTCGACTCGCGCGTATGGGCGGATCCGAGCATGCGCCGCGGGCCGACCAGGCCTGCCATCATCCGCGCGTAGTTCTGGTTCGTCTGTTTGTCCTCGGGTTCCATCTTCGTCTCGTCCGTTGCTGGTTGTCGGATTCTCCTGATCAGACAGCCCGTTCGGTTGGCGTGGGGTCTCGCACGGCGGGGCGGCATAGCTCCCGGGCTGCCGTTCAATCGAGACGGCGACCTTCGCAACTTCGCGAGGTCGGCGTGACCGATCACGTTGCGGAACTGCTTCCCGGCTTCGAGCACCTCGCAGCGGAGAACCGTCGCCTCACTCCCCGGTGCCAGCTCCTGTCGCCGGAGCGTGCCAACTGGCTGTCGCCCGGCACGAGGCCAACACGACGCCACCCTCCAGCTCCCCGCGGGTGAGTCGATACGCTCACCGCCGGTCGCCGCGAGCTGGCGGCAGGTTGGGCTGCTGGCCCGTCGCACGCCCCCAACCAAGAACTGGTGGCGCACCTCGCAAACGAGCGCGAGCACTGTTCACGTTCCTAATGGCCCGGCAGGCATGCCACGATCTGGCGCGCGGAGCAAGCAATCCGCCCAGCTGTCCTCAAACGGCAAGAACTGGGGGCGGGAACCGCACCTGGCACAGCCTGTCGTCATCTACATGTGCTGCCGATCACGCTCGGCATAGTCACGCTGCGCAAGGGCCACGTCGTCCTGTTCTGCATCGCCATCCAATCCTCTCCGGCGCAGCGGCGTGTGTGTGGTCAGGCGTTGTATTGGTTGTTGATGAGCAACGCGATGTGGGCTATGAGGTTGTGGGGGCCGCCTTCGCCCAAGCGAGTCGGCTGATCGTGTCGGGGAATCAACTGGTCCCCGTCCGGGAATCACCCGGTCGGGATGACGAAGTCGTCCGGTCGGGATGACAAGCTCGACGACGAGCGACGTGGCGTCGGGATCGATGTCGGTTTGACAAGGTTTCCGGTATGTCTGACCAAGATGATGACCGTGCAGGGGGCGCTGGGGGTCCGGCTGGGGCCGGCGCGGCGAGCGCTACCGCGCCGCAGGATCCGGGCGCGCTGCTGATCAGCAAGGGGTTCCTGGTCGTGCTCGCGATCGCCGCGATCGTCGGTTTCGTCGTGTCTGTCGCGGCTTGGTGCTTCGTCGAGCTCACCTACCAGATGCAACAGGAGCTGTACCACCACCTCCCGAACGCATTCGGCTACAACAGCGGTCCGCCGCTCTGGTGGCCGCTCCCGATCCTCGCGGTAGCCGGCGTGATCACGGCGCTCGCGATCACGCGGCTGCCCGGAAACGGCGGACATGTGCCTGCCGAAGGGCTGAAGGTCGGCGGAGGCCCCGTGCTGCCGGTCGAGCTGCCCGGCATCGTGCTGGCCGGTCTGGCGTCGATCGGTATGGGCGCCGTGGTCGGTCCGGAGGCGCCGCTGATCGCGCTGGGGGCGGGGTTCGGGGTGGGGATCGTCAAGCTGGCGCGCAAGGAGGCGCCCTCGCAACTGATGCTGGTGGTCGGCGCCGCCGGGAGCTTCGCGGCCCTGTCGTTCGTGTTCACCTCGCCGATCATCGCTGCGATCATCCTGCTGGAGGCGACTGGGCTCGGGCGGGCGCAGATGCCGGTGATCCTGATCCCTGGGCTCGTGGGCGCCGCGATCGGGACGCTGGTGTCGGTCGGCATCGGTGCGTTCACGGGGCTGAGCACGAGCGCGTATGCGCTCGGGCCGCTGCAACTGCCGGCGTTTCAGCGTCCGACTGCGGCCGAGTTCGGCTGGACGGTCGCCCTCGCGCTCGTGGTCGCCGTCGTGGCCCACCTGATCCGCACGGGCGGACTGTCTACCTATCCCCTCGCGAAGTGGCGTCCCCTGGTTGTGATCCCGATCTGCGGGCTCGTCGTCGCGGGGTTGGCGATCGCGTTTGCGCAGATCACCGGAAAAGACTTCACCGAGGTGCTGTTCTCGGGCCAGGACGCCCTGCCCGGGCTCGTCTCCGGTGCCGGGACATGGTCGCTGGCGGCGCTTGCGTGGCTGATCCTCTTCAAGGGGATTGGCTACGCCATCTCGCTTGGTGGCTTCCGCGGCGGCCCGACATTCCCGGCCATCTTCCTCGGTGCGGCCGGGGGCATCATGGCCTCGCACCTGCCCGGGTTCCCGCTGACACCGGCGGTGGCTGTCGGGATCGGCGCCGGCACGGTGTCGATCCTGCGCCTGCCGCTCGCCGCGATCGTGATCGCCACCATGCTGACCGCCAAGTCAGGCCTCAATGCCGAACCGCTGACGATCGTCGGCGTCGTCGTGGCATACCTCCTGACACTGCGGCTGTCCCGCGGGCAGGTCACGACTACGCCCGCCCCAGCAGAGGGAGCCGCCGGTGCGCCGGCGCCGGCCGTCGGCGCCGCGACCTAGGGCCCGCGGAGCCCGCGGCGCTAGAGCTGCGCGATCACCAGTTGATGATCCCGCCGAGGATCAGCTCACGTCGATGCCCGCGGCGGCGATCAGCGCGGCCCTTACAGCGCTGCAGCTCACGAAGTCGTTAAAGCGCGCGACCGCCGCATCGGTTCCCCTTGGGATTGGTCGTGTAGCCGAGCAGCGAAGTCTCGAGCAGCACGAGCATCACCAGCGGTCGGCTGGCTCTTACAGCGTCGTCTGTAGCCGAGCTCGATGAGGGGCGCACGCACCTCGAGAAGGCGAACGATCGACGATCCGCCCGCCGCGGCTACCTCGATTCGCCATCGATCCTGAGCGCGCCTCGATGCGACGAGCCCGGCTATAACGGAGGCCAAGACGCCAGGCGAGGCAACCGCCCTAGGGTGGGGCGGCGTGTTACACACGCGGGGTCACGATCGACGCTCCGTCGGAGGCGGTGGCCGTGGTTGGTGCTGATCGGCGATCGCCGCGCAGGCTTCTACAACTACGACTGGGTTCGCGCGGGCGCCCGGCACCGCGCACTACGTAGAAAGGCAACCACCCCGCGATCCGTATCCACGCGGGCTGCAAGGGCGTGCGTGTGGGCGACCCGATCGCGACGGGCTCAACCGGAACGCGCTTCCGGATCGACGCTCGGATCACCCCCGCCGAGCCTGGCCGCACGCGTTTCATTGGGATGTGGGCGTTCGTGCTCGTGCCGGTTCCCGGCGGGGTCGGATAAGGCTGCTCGTGAGGTAGCCGTACCCGGGGTGCACTCGCTTGGTGGTGCCGGCCCGATTGGGCGTGCTACAAGTGCTCGGCGGCGCGATTGACTACGCGCTTGGAGAGCCGCTGCAGCTCGTGATGGAACGGAAGATGATGCTCTAGAGGCCTGAACCCTAGTTGGAGCAATCTCGCGTTCGTTGCTGGATCGCGCGCCGTATCCAGGTTGCTCGATGACGGCCGTTAGGGCGCCGAGAGTTCTGGGTTCAGGCGCTTGCGGTACCAGAGGACGTCTGTTCCTGAAGGGGAAGTCCTCGACTCGACCCGCCAGTTCGTAGCCGTTTCGCTCATAAAGAGCTCGCGCTTGGAAGTCGTAGGTGAAGTGGACGGTCTATGTGCACCCGCGCGCTGCCGCCTCGGCCTCGGCGGCGGCG
>JBKQKK010000248.1:0-11525 GCA_052147535.1 Solirubrobacteraceae bacterium
AAGCACCTCAACGCGGCGCTGACCGACGCCGCGATGGCCGCGCTGCGGACCAACGACAGCTACCTCCAAGCCCTCTACCGCCGCAAGAAACCGCAGCTCGGTCACGGCCGCGCGCTCGGCGCCGTCAAACACTCGATGCTCTGCGCGATCTGGCACATGCTGAGCACAGGCGAGCTCTACAACGACCTCGGCGGCGAGTACTTCGCCCGCCGCGACCCCGAACGCCAAATCCGACGGCTCATCGCTCAGCTCGAACGGCTCGGACACACCGTCACCCTCCAAGACGCACCCCTGGCAGCCTGAACGCCGCACCATCCGAACAGCCCTTGAACGGCAGGCAAACGCAACCCCAAGCGTCATTTTCCCACTAGGGTTCGGGGATCTCGCGGCCGAAGGCCTCAAACGTGATCGCTTCGTGCTCGGGACCACCGCGGCGGCCGGTGTCGAGGCCGTCGATCGCGGCCATCTCCTCGGCGGATAGTTGGAAGTCGAACACGTTGATGTTTTCGGCGATGCGGCTGGGCTTGGTGGATTTCGGGATGACGGAGCGACCGTGTTGCAGACTCCAGCGCAGCATTACTTGGGCCGGGGTCTTGCCGTGGGCGGTGGCGATGTCTGCGATGACCGGGTCATCGAGCGTGCTGCCGTGGCGGCCGTCGCGGTAGAAGGTGATGCCGCCGATCGGTGACCAGGCCTGGGTGAGGATGCCGTCTTCGGCGCCGAAGTCCTGCACCTCTTGCTGGGGGAAGTAGGGGTGGGCCTCGATCGGGTTGACCGACGGCACCACCGTCGCTCGTTCGAGAAGCGTGGTGAGGTGCTCGAGCATGAAGTTGCTGACGCCGATCGCGCGGACCTTGCCGTCAGCGATCAGGGTCTCCAGGGCACGGTAGGCCTCGAGGGTCCGCTCGAAGGCCGACGGGAGCGCCTGGTGGAGGATCAGCAGGTCGATCTGTTCGACGCCGAGCTTGCGGGCGCTCTTCTCGAAGCCGTGCAGGGTCTCGCCGTATCCGTAGTCGCTGATCCAGATCTTGGTTTCCAGGAAGACCTCTGAACGGTCCAGGTCGGACGCATGGACTGCCTCACCGACCTGTTGCTCGTTGCCGTAGCCCGCCGCGGTGTCGATGTGCCGGTACTCGGCGTCGAGTGCTGCGCGGACGGCGTCGCGGGTCTCGTCGGGCGGCGTCTGGAAGACGCCGAGGCCGAGTGCGAGTATCTGCACACCGTTGTTCAGTTGCAGGGTGGGGACAGGGGGCACGGTGGGGTTCGTTCCTCTCGTGTCGGGTTGTTTTGGGGTGCCGGTCTTCACAGCGCCTGCCCAGTGGGGCGGACGAGGATCTCGTTGAGCGAGACGCTGCGCGGGCGCGAAACGGCGAAGGCGATGATCTCGGCGATGTCGGGGGCTGTGATCGAGGTAGCCTCATACATGTGCTCGGCGGCCGCCTTGGTCTCGGGGTGGGTGATGTGGTCGGTGAGCTCGGTGGCGACGGCGCCGGGCTCGATCACGATCACGCGAACGCCTGGCTGCAGCTGCTGGCGCAGCGACTCTGACCAGCCGTTCATCCCCCACTTGGTCGCGGCGTAGACCGCGTTGCCGGCCCGCGCCGTGCGGCCGGCGACCGAGGAGAGGTTGATCAGATCACCTCCGTCGTCGGCGATGAGCTGATCGAGGAACACCTCGGTCGTCGTGATCGCGCCCAGCAGGTTGGTCTCGATCATCCGCCGGTAATCGGTGGAGAGTTCGGCGGAGAACGGGCCGAGCAGCATCACGCCGGCGTTGTTGACCAGGATGTCGGCCCCGCCGAGCTCGACCTGGACATGCTGGGCGGCAGCGAGGATCGAATCGCGGTCGGTGACATCCGCCTCGATCGCGACGGCGCCGTCGCCGAGCTCGTCAGCCAGCGTACGGATCCGGTCCAAGCGCCGGGCCAGCAGCGCGACACGGCAGCCGTCGGCGGCCAGCGCGCGGGCAGTCGCCTCGCCGATGCCCGACGAGCCGCCGGTGATGACCGCGACGCGGCGGGTGGTGGTCTCAGTGCTCACGGCGTCTCCTTGGCCGTCATGGGGTGGGGTGGCTTGACTGTCGCACCGATCGGCGAGATCTGAGAGGCCCTGTCAGAGGGGTACTGAGAGGGCACCCCTAAGCGCAGCTGCCCGGCGTACAGTGCGAACGGTGGACGCTGCAAACGATCTCTCGCAGTTCCTCACCTCCCGGCGCGCCAACGTCACGCCCGAGCAGGCCGGCCTGCCGAGCTACGGCCAGCGACGCGTACCCGGCCTGCGACGCGAGGAGGTCGCTTCGCTGGCCGGGGTGAGCGTCGAGTACTACAAGCGCCTGGAGCGCGGCAACGCCACCGGCGCTTCCGACGCCGTCCTTGACGCGCTGGCCGACGCGCTGCGACTCGAGGACGCTGAGCGCGCCCACCTGTTCGACCTCGCCCGCGCCGCCAGCCCTACCAGCCCGCGGCGCCAACGCCGCCCGGTCCAGCAGGGCGTCCGGCCGGTCGTGCAGCGCATCCTCGACAGCATCAACGCGCCGGCGACCGTGAGCAACATGCGCTGCGACTACCTGGCCGCCAATCAGCTCGGTCGCGCACTGTACTCGCCTCTGTTCGAGAGCCGCGAGCAGCCGCCCAACAGCGCACGGTTCACCTTTCTCGACCCCGCCGCTCAGGCGTTCTTCGTCGACTGGGAAAAGGCGGCCAAGGACCTCGTCGCGACCCTGCGCTCGATGGCGGGCCGCAACCCCTACGACCGGGCGCTCTCAGACCTCGTCGGCGAGCTGTCGACCCGCAGCGACGCATTTCGCGCCTGGTGGGCGGCGCACAACGTCTGCTATCACCAGACCGGCACCAAGCGACTGCATCACCCCGTGGTCGGCGATCTCGAGCTCAGCTACGAAGTCATGGAGCTCGCCGCGAGCGCAGAACTACGGCTTGCGATCTTCACCGCTGAACCCGGCAGCCGCTCCGAGGACGCGCTCAACCTACTCGCCAGCTGGGCCGCCACGCCGGCCCGGCTGCCCGGCGAACACCCAGCCGCCGACGACGCGCGGCGCCCGTGACCCCGCGCCACAGCCGACGGCCTGACCGCGAACTGCGGCGGCTGATCCGCACCCGCGAGCGTCCTGCTCTCGTAAACCGACGAGCACCTCGCCGCGAATCACAACCGGCCTGCTAAGCGCGGAGGAGCGGGCCGATCAAGTTCGAGCCGAGGAGTCTCCCTCCATGGGTCGAAAGCAGGACTGTTGGCGTTCTGCGGGGGGGCAGGGTTGCGCCGTGGATAGTGTGTGTGCCGATGCTCGCCGCTTGGTACGAGAGGCCCGGGCCCGCGATGGAGGTGCTGGAGATCGGCGAGATGCCAGACCCGGAGCCGGGCCCGGGAGAGGTTCGCGTCCGCCTGACGGTTTCCGGCATCAACCCGGGTGATACGAAGAAGCGCAGCGACTGGGTCGGCTATGGAATGCCGTATCCACGCGTGATCCCGCACAGCGACGGTGCCGGCGTGATCGACGCGGTGGGCGACGGGGTTGGCGCCGACAGGATCGGTCAGCGCGTCTGGGTCTACGGGGCCCAGTCCTACCGTCCCTTCGGCACGGCGGCCCAACTAACGGTAGTGCAGGACGACCAGGCAGTGGCGCTGCCGGCCGGGGTAAGCGATGAGATTGGCGCGTGCCTGGGCATCCCGGGGATCACCGCGCACCGTGCCGTGTTCAGCGACGGCCCGGTTGCCGGCACGACGTTGCTCGTTCATGGCGTGCTCGGCGGGGTCGGCTCGCTGGCGGCTCAGCTTGCGGCCTGGCGCGGCGCGACCGTGATCGGCACGGTTCGGCTCAGCGGCGACCTCTCGCGCGTTCCTGACACGATTCCGCACCGCTTGGCGCTGGACGAGGCGGACTCGGCGGCGGCGATCCGCCGATTGGCTCCCGATGGTGTGCAGCGCATCGTCGAGGTGGCGTTCTCCGACAACGCAGACCTGGACGCCGCGGTCGCCGCGCCGGAGGCGGTCATAGCCGCTTATGCGACCCGGAACCCACGACCAGAGTTCGACTTTTGGACCATGCTGTTCGCGAACCTGAGCATCCGACTGGTTGGCAGCGACGACGTTCCGGTCGAGGCCAAGCGTAAGGCCGCAACCGAGCTCACCGCGGCCCTGCAAGACGGCGCTCTAATAATCCCGATCGCCGATCAGCTGCCACTCGACAGGATCGCCGAGGCGCATGACCGGATCGACGCTGGTACGCGCGGGCGTCTCGTGCTGTCGATTCCGCAGTGAACCTCCGGCGACGCTGACCCTGCTGTGTGCCGGCCGGCCCTGGATGTCGTGACGCGGAGCCTCGCAAGAAGCGCAGGGGCGCTCCCCCAGAAAACGGTCGTGCGCCGGGTGGTTGCTATTTGTCGCGCGGTTCGAGGTGCGACCCGTTCAGCAGGGGGGCGTGTGGGGTGGCGGCCCAGCTGGCGAGGAGGTCGAGGCCTTCCGCGGAGCGGGTGCCGGGTTCGGCGGTGTACGTGAACATCGTCAGCCCGCTGTCGGCGGCGAGGTCGAACCGTTCGAAGTTCAAGGTCAGCTCGCCGGCGAGAGGGTGCTTGAAGCGCTTGGTGCCGGTGTTGTGGAAGCGCACGTCGTGCGACGCCCATCGAGTCCGGAACTCTTCGCTGCGCATCGAGAGTTCGCCGACGAGTTCGGAGAGTCTGCGATCGCGGGGATCCGCGCCAGCCGTGTGGCGCATGATCGCGACGGTTTCGCTCGCGATGCGCTCCCAATCCGGGTACATCTCCCGCGCAGTGGGGTCTAGAAAGAGATACCTGGCGGAGTTCACCGGCCGGTCGACCATCGCGTATAGCGGTGACCAGAGCGCCTCGCCGAGTTGGTTGGCTGCGAGGATGTCGTGGGATCCATTGCTCACGAAAGCGGCTGCGCCGGTGATGGAGTCCAGCACCCATTGCACGTTGGGACGGACCTGCTGCCGCGTCGCGCGACGCCGGCGCGTCGCGGCGACGGGCTGGCTGGCACGGGCGAGGTCGAAGAGGTGCGCGCGTTCAGCGTCGCCGAGTTGCAGCGCGCTGGCGATGGCTTCGATGACGTTGTCGGACACGCCGGAGAGGTTGCCGCGCTCGATGTGGGTGTAGTACTCCACGCTGACGCCGGCCAGGGTGGCGAGCTCGGAACGCCGCAGGCCCGGCACGCGCCGCGCGCCGTAGGCAGTGATCCCCGCTTTACCAGGGGTGATCCTGCCCCGGCGAGAGGTCAGGAACTCCCGGATCTCGGTCTTGAGCTCCAAGAGATCGAGAGTAACCCCAGATCTCGCCTGCGTGGGAGGCCCTGCGAGAACCCCTTACAGCAGGGACTCCCAGCTTTCCGGCAGCAGTGCTTAGCACTTAGCTCGACTCATGAATAAGCCGAAACAAACATGGTTCATCACCGGCGCGGGCCGCGGCCTGGGCGTCGAGCTCGCCAAGGCTGCGCTGGCCGCGGGTCACAACGTCGTAGCTGCCGGCCGCAACACCGAGACCGTCGCAGAAGCGATCGGCAGCCACGACGACCTGCTCGTTGTGCGCCTGGACGTCACCGACCCCGAGCAGGCCGACGCTGCGGTCGCCGCGGCTGTCGAGCGCTTCGGCCGAGTCGACGTGCTGGTCAACAACGCCGGCAACTTCATCGCGGGCTTTTTCGAGGAGATCTCACCGGCTCAGGTCGAGACGCAGGTCGGCACCCTTCTGTTTGGGACGATGGCGGTCACCCGAGCGGTGCTGCCAACCATGCGCGGACAACGCGCCGGGAGGATCGTGTCGATCTCGTCGACGGCCGGGATCGTCGGTCAGCAGTTCTGCTCGGCCTACGCGGCGGCAAAGTTCGGCGTCGAGGGCTGGATGGAGTCACTGGCCACAGAGGTCGAGCAGTTCGGCATCAGCACCACGATCGTCGAGCCCGGCTTCTTTCGCACCGACCTGCTCACACCCGAGTCCACGACCTGGGCTGAGCTCTCAATCGACGACTACGCCGCGCAGAGTGCCACTACCAAAGAAGCGTGGCAGAGCATGAACGGCAAACAGGGCGGTGACCCCGCCAAGCTCGCCGCCGCTCTCGTCTCCGTGGTCACCGACAAGCCTCCCGCCCGGTGGGTGGCCGGAGCCGACGCCGTGCAAGCCGTTGAGGACAAGGCGAAGACGCTCCTCGCGCAGGTCGACGCCTACCGCGAACTCTCCAGCTCCCTCGCCCACGACGACGCTTGACTCGCATCGAGAGCGGCCGGTAGCCCCAACCGCTTCCCAACTCGACACGCGCGGCGGCCACGGGGCCAACGCGCTGCGCTCTAAACCCGGTTCCCGAGGCGCAGCCCACCTTTCGGGCGCCTCGGCTACTCGCCACAGCGTCTGCGTGCTCCAGCGCCTCTGCCGCGACACCGGCGACCTAACCCTGGCCGCGACCCAACTGGCCCAGCGGAAAGCGTCGCATCATGAAAGCGCAGCCGCGCGAGGCGCCGAGCAGGCGTGCTCCTGGTCCAGGAGCCCAGGTTCTCATTGATGAGGGGTGGGACGGTCGGCGGTGGGTCGCCGAGACCATACCTGCTATTCGCTATGGCATACTAGATAACAATGGACAAGCCGCAGCCTGGACCTCGGGATCGGATGATCATCAGCACGGCGCTGTTGATCAGGGAGCGTGGAGCGCGCGCGACCAGCATCGATGCGATTCTGGAGCACAGCGGCGCCTCTCGGGGGTCGGTCCGTCACTACTTCCCTGGCGGTCGTGAGCAGCTGTTGCGCGAAGCGACTGGCTTCTCAGAGGAGTACGTCGCGCGGCGCCTGGAACGGGCCGGCGTAAACGGAGCGCTCGCAGCGATCGACGGGCTGTACGAGCACTATTGCGAGACTCTTCGCGTCACCAAGTTCCGCGGGGGCTGCCCGGTCGTGGCGGTTGCGATCGAGGTACCAGAGGAAGGTCCCGGCTTGCGAGATGCCGCAGCGGCGGCGTTTGAGCGCTGGCAGAGCGTGCTCGCTCGCCCCTTCGAGACAGAGGGCATCGGGTCAGTTCGAGCCCGTGAGCTCGCCACCCTGATCCTCGCCGCGTTTGAGGGCGCGCTGATACTCGCGCGCACCGCCCGCGATCTCGCGCCGCTACAGACCGCTCATCGAGAACTCCGAGAGCTGGTGCGCTCAGAGATCGCCACGTCACGGGGACAGCCGCGGGAGCGCCGGGACCCACCGCCAGCGTCGCCGACTAACAACACCGAGTAGGAGCACGACACTGATGACGCCCGATCGATCCAGCGATGTTCAGCTGCGCACGCATGTGTTCACGACCCTGTTGCGTGAGTTCGGCACCGCAGGTAAGCACTGGTCGTCGTGCGCCTCGACGCTCGTGACGGGAGAGACCGACGCCGTCCTGACCGACACGGGGCACATCAAGTCCGAGATCAGTGAGCTTGGCGACATGATCGAGCAGACCGGCAAGCGGCTGACAACGATCTACATCACCCACGGCCACCTGGACCACTTCCTAGAGGGATCGGGCAGCTGATCAAGCGGTTCCCGACCGCGCGAGCGGTCTCGACCGCCGCGATCGTTGCCGACATCAAATCGTCGGTCGCTGAGCAGCAGGCGCAGTGGCAGGCGAGGTTCGGAGACGACGTCGATCACCACGCCGTGATCCCGGAGGCACTGGACGGCAACGTGATCGACCTCGAGGGTCAAGAACTGCGTGTGATCGAGGTTGCCCAGGGCGACATCTCACCCAGCACCGTGATCCACATCCCATCGATCGACACCGTGATCGGCGGCGACGTTGTCTACAACCGGATCCACATGATGCTGGCGCTGACCGGCCCCGCAGAATGGCAGAAGTGGATCGAGAGCATCGACCTCGTCGAGAGCCTCGGTGCCACGACGATCATCGCCGGTCACAAGCAGCCAGACGCCAGCGACCAGGACCTCGACACGATCCTCAAACGGCAGCCGCGCATATATCCGCGACTTCCGCGACGCGGTCGCGGCCAGCAGCAACGCCGCGGAGGTCATCGAAGCGATGAAGGGCAAATACCCCGAGTACGGGAACGTCACCACGCTCGAGTTCTCCGCCGGCGCGGCGTTCCGCCGCGCCTAGCCATCAGGAGGGCAGTGATGTCGAGCACTGATTGTCTGGATCGCATAGCGACGACGAGCGACACGCTCGAGTCGATTGGTGTTGTCGCGATCCGCGCGAGGTCAACCGCCAAACGGCAGACGCGATCATCGCCGGCGACGCGATCGGTCAGATCCCGTCTCTGCGGGGACGTCACAGCTTTCTACGCGCAGCTCAGCACCGCGTGAGCGAGATCAGCACGTTCCGGGTGGAGGTGCCGGAAGCGGCGATCCGGGACCTCCACAGCAGGATCCAAGATGCCCGCTGGCCGGAGAAGGAGCCAGTCTCGGACTGGAGCCAGGGGGTCCCGCTAGCTGAGCTGCAGAGCTTCGTCGCCTACTGGTCCAGCGGCTACGACTGGCGTCGCCTGGAAGCCGAGATCAACTCGTTCGGAAACTATCGGATGCTGCTGGACGGCCTCGGGATCCATTTCATCCACGCCGAGTCCAAGCACGCGAACGCGCTACCGCTGATCCTGACTCACGGCTGGCCGGGGTCGATCGTGGAGTTCCTGGACTGCATCGGACCCCTCATCGACCCAGTCAAGTACGGCGGAGCGGCTGAGGACGCCTTTCACGTCGTCGTTCCCTCGCTTCCAGGATTCGGATTCTCCGACAGGCCGCGCGAGCCAGGCTGGAACTACCTGCGAATCGCCCGCGCCTGGACGGAGCTGATGAACCGCCTCGGGTACGGCGAGCGATGGGTCGCTCAAGGCGGCGAGGGGCTCCGCGGTCGTTCACGTACTCGCCAGACTCAAGCCGACGGGGCTGCGCGCGGTCCATACCAACTGGCCGCAAGTGGTGCCGGCAACGAAACCCGACCTCATGACCGCCGAAGAACAGACGGCATGGTCGCAGGTCGTCGAATTCCAGACGGTCAACAACGGCTACTGGCGCGAGCAGGCGACCCGCCCGCAGACCCTCGGATACGCGCTCACGGACTCGCCGGTCGGGCTCGCCGCGTGGATCTTCGAGAAGTTCCACGCATGGACCGACAACCACGGAAAGCCGCAGGACGCGATCGGCAACGACCGAATGCTCGACAACATCTCGACGTACTGGTTCACCGAGACCATCGCGTCGTCGATGCGCCTGTACCTCGAGTGCGCCCCGACCGGCCCAGGCCCGTTCAACGCCGGCAAGATCGACCTTCCAATCGCGGCGAGCATCTTCCCGCGGGAGATCTTCAAAGCTCCCAGGTCGTGGGCGGAGCAACTGTGGTCCGACATCGTCTACTGGAACGAAGTCGATCGCGGTGGGCACTTCGCGCCATGGAACAGCCGGCCCTCTTCGTCCACGAGCTGCGCGCCGCATTTCGCACCTGCCGGGCGTGAGGAGCGACACGACTTCGTGGCCCTAATACCCCGCGCAAAGAGGAGCCAGCGCTTGCGCGAATCTACCAAATGCCGACCGCCGCTCCCGGCGAGAAGCAGCGGTGTGACCGAAAGACACGAGACCACTGCAATGCCGCTGAAGCAGCGGTCGCCAAGACGCTTGCTGATCGCCCAAGACGAGCGCCCCAGCAAGCGCACCAAGGTCTCACTGGTCGCCGAGCGGGAGGCAGATCCACGCCACCCGCTCGGAAGGCTGGCATACGGCCTCCGGCGAGCGATGCCAGGAGGCCTGCCCCGGGGGTCCAACTACGTTTCCATGGGAAAGTGTCGTGAACGGCAACAGTCGTCGTTGACGGTGCCTATGCCGTGGTCGGCGGTTGGTACGGTGCCGTCGTGAACGTTGACCGGCTGCTGCAGGCGCACGACGAGCTGTGGAAGCAGCGTGCGTTGGTGCTGGAGGAGTGGCGTGCGGTGCTGCGGCGCAGCGAGCGGACGGTGGCGCAGCGCGAACGGCACAAGGGGGCGCGCGCGGCCGATCTGCTGCAGGCGAGCGGCGGGCTGAACGCCCGGCAACGGGAATGGGCACGCCGGCACGGTCTCGCGCCCGTGTCAGGAGCACGCCGGCGCGCGCAACGACACGTCGTACTCGCCTGGCTCCACCACCGCCGGCGCGTCGAGGAGGCAGAGCAAAGGTGGGCGCCGATGCTGGCCAGCGATGACAACGCGGTCCGGCAGACGGTCGCCGCGCTGGCCGACACCACGCAGCGGCTGCTCCGCACGTGGGACAAGGATGCGCCGCTCGCCACCGGCCGGACTATCCGTCAGCTGCGGACCTTGGCCCGCCCGCCGTTGACGTCGAAGGCGAACCGCTAGAGGCTCCAGTAGCGGCGACGCGATTCGACGTCCTTCTGGCGACATCCGGGTCGCCGAGCATGTCGTCCGTGCGGCCCCCGTTCCTCGCCGCAAGCAGGACTGCCAGTCGCGTCGCGATCGGCCGCGTCTGGCTAGGCAATGGGGTGGATCCTGTCGGAGCCACCGCAGCGTGTTCCGGCGGCTGCCTCGTCGCCGTGGCGGGAGTGGCGGTGGCTGTTCGAAATTCTCGGGAGTCTGGAATGCTGTTGGGCGATGAGTCCCCGTCCACTGGTGCTGGTCCCGGGCGCGTGTCTTGGAGGCTGGGCATGGCGAGACGTCGCCGACCAGCTGCGTGCCCTCGGTCACGATGTCTATCCGGTCACGCTCACCGGCCTCGGCGACCGCGTTCACCTGGCGAATGAGCGCGTCGACCTCGACACCCACATCGCCGATGTGCTCGGCGTCCTCGATTACGAGGACTTGAGCGACGCCGTCCTCGTCGGCCACAGCTACGCCGGCCTCGTGGTCGCCGGCGCGGCGGATCGTCGGCCGGAGCGACTCGACGCGGTTGTGTACCTGGACTGCTCGCCGCTACCCGACGGCATGGCGATCAGCGACGTACAGACCGCCGAGGAACGCGAGACACAGCGCTCCGCCGTGGACCGCGACGGCGACGGCTGGCGCTGGCCGGTCCCCGACCGGGCCACGCTCGAGATGGGGCAGTTCGGCAGTGCCGCAGGACTTACCGACGAACACTTCGCCGCGATTGCGAAACGCGGTACGCCGCAGCCCTACGCGACTTTCACTTCGCCGCTGCGGCTTGAGCACGAAAGGCCGCCCGGCGTCCGTCGTTCGGTGATCTTCTGCGCGGAAGGCGGGATCAGCGTCGCCGCGGTTAGAGAGCTGATTGCGCAGGGAGACCCTCGCGCCGCCCCGTTCGCCGATCCGGACTGGGACCTGCGTGAACTCCCAACCGGTCACTGGGCGATGTTCTCCGCCCCCGACCGGGTCGCCGAGACGCTCCACGACATCGCCGGCTGACTCGGGTCGGTCAGCGATCGAAGCTGCGACTCCTGTCGGACCTCGCGGAGGACGAGCTGCTGGTGCTTATAGGTCATCCTTGTGGTGTTGGAGCCTCGACCGCCGCCGAGCGATGGGTCAGCGACAAAGCACGACAGGTGCTCGACGGCAGGGCAGGGATCGTCGCCGCTGCGATCCGCCG
>JBKQKK010000249.1:0-4902 GCA_052147535.1 Solirubrobacteraceae bacterium
GTATTCAGGAGGCCGTCACTGCGCTGAGTGAGCGAGGCTACGGTCGAATCATCAATCTAGCGTCCTCGGGCGGCCAGCTTGGAGGACCTCTAGCGGTGCATTACTCGGCGAGTAAGGCCGGGGTCATTAGCCTCACGCGTTCGTTTGCCCGTCTCCTCGCCCCGGAGATCACGGTCAACTGCATCAGTCCTGGCCTGATTGAAACGGAGATGTCCAGGCACGAGCTCGACTCACTCGAAGGGCGGGCCAAGCTCGCCCTGATTCCGGCAGCCCGGCCTGGTACGCCCGAGGAGATCGGGCTAGCCGCAGTATTCCTCGCCGCAGCGGCGCCGTACGTGACTGGACACACCCTGAATATGAACGGCGGCCTCTACCTTGGTTAGGCACAATGCGGTGAGGCACTTCGAACAAGAACCGGAACGACGATTCACGATGCAACGCATACGGCCCCATCAGGTCTTTTCGATGGTCGATCCCACTGAGAGGGAGTTCTGTGCCCTCCTGCCCCGGCCGATCGGTGGCAGCGTCACCGCCCTCGAGGCCTGCGTGTTGGTCGCCTTGATCAAAGCCGTCAGGCCGACGGCCGCGTTCGAATTTGGCACATACCTCGGCGACACAACTCTCGTTCCGCACTTCTCGGGGTCGATATCTCCCCCCATCTGGTGGGCTGGCGAGTCCGTCAGGGGTTGGTGGCCGCCGTGTGGTAGGCGTGTTGGGGGATGGCGAGTAGGTCGAGTACCTGGCGCTGGAGGGGCGTGAGGTTGGGCTCGAAGATCTGGATGGTTTTGCCGTCGCGGATGAGGTGGTTGCGGGTTGTCTCGGCGTAGAGGTCGAACACGCGTGCTGCTGTTGGTGCTCGGGATGGGCGGCCTTCGTGGTAGAGCGCGAGATCGGTGACGTTGTGGGTGGTCATCGCGTTGCGTAGCTCGCGCTCGATCAGGCACTGGGTGAGTAGCGCGATGAACTCGGCGCACGCGAGCACCTCGATCCGTGATGGGGATTTCAGTGTCACCGGGGCGGCTTGAAGGACGGTCTTGAGTTGATGGTGGCGTTTCTCGAGGTTCGGTTGGTAACGGTAAGCGGCTAGCAGCTCGGGGTCGGTGAGCGTGCGGTCGTTGCTGACCAGCGGGAAGCAGCCGTCGGTCGCGGCGTCATAGGCGACCTTGTCCTCGTCGATCTGGAAGGTGAGCTTGAAGATCGTCTTGGCGGTTTTGCGGTAGCGGGTCTCGGATCCGGGGCGTCCGCGTTTCTCCTGGCGGAAGCCTTCTTCGGTGCTCTGCTGGATGTCGTAGGTGATCCAGCGCTCCGCGCCGGTGGCGGTGAGCGCGGTCTGCGCGGCGTCGTGGGCGGCGGGTAGCGTCCGTAACCGTGAGCGTGGCCCGGCGAGTCGTGCTTGGACGCTTTCCAGGGCGAGCATCCCGCGCTCGATCCTGGCGCGGCGGGTCTCGGCGTCACACTCGTGCTTCTGTGAGCTGCGGGTCCAGACGATGCGATGCCCTTCGCTGCTGGGGATCGGTGCCGGCGCTGTCCAGTAGATCTGGTCGGGGTCGTCCTTGTGCTTGCCGGGCCGCCGCGCCGCCTCGGTCCAGTCGAGCGCGTGCGTTTGCGCCCACTGGCGGATTTGGCCGTCCTCGGCGCGTGAGCGCGGCAGGATGCTGAGGAACCGCCCGCCGCGGGAGTGGATGTGTGCCATCTGCTCGCGCGTAGCGAGCTTGCAGTCCGCCACGTAGAGGAAGTCCTCGCGCCCGACCAGCGCCACGAGACCGTTCCAGGTCTCGATGTGCGTCTGGTCGTCGTTGATGTTGCCGTCCAGCAAGCGGTGCGCGAGCGGGACCGCGCCGTCCGCGCTGACCGTGAGCGTCAAGACGAACTGCTTGAGCTCGGGACGGTGGTCCTTCGAATGACCGAGCGCTGCCGCGACGGTCGGCTTGCCGCCACGCTCGGTACCGTCGGCGGCCGTGTAGTCGCCGTGCAAGGAGATCGAGGTGGAGTCGTTGTGTAACTGTGATGTGTCGATCGCGAACTCGCCGATCACGCCGAGCATCAACTCCACAAGCAGCGAGCCGCGGTCAGCGTCAAACAGCTGATCAAGCGCGCGGCCGACACGGTCGTCGTTGAGCAACGCCGCCTCGCCGGGCCGCAAACCCAGCAGCCCGGGATCAAACCGCGCGGCCCACTCAGCCAGGCCGTAGAGCGGCTCGCGCGCCACGCACAGGTTACGCACCAGCACGCCGATCACGGTCGCGGCCGGCAGCGCGACGCGCTCATCACCCGGCGCCAGGTAGCGCTCCAACAACGACTGCAGGCCGATCCGCCCGAGGAACACATCGATGATCGGCAGCGCCCCCAGGCGCTGGGAGTACAGCTCAAATGGCGCCCGCGGGTCCTCGGTCATGCCAGTCCTTTCGTTCCGTCCGCTACCTACGATATATATACAGTAGGCAGCGGACGGAACGAGATGAGCGAGAACCCCGACCAGCAACGCGCAGCGCAGACCCACACCGAGATCGCCGCACTCGGACCCTGCCTACCCGGCACGATCAGCGAACGGTGGTTGCGTTGCGGCAACCCACGCTGCCGCTGCCGCGACCCCAACAGCGACCAGCGTCACGGCCCCTACCTGTACTGGACGCGCAAAGTCTCCGGCAAGACCGCCAGCAAACTGCTCAGCCCAGAACAGGCCGCCCGCTACCGGCCCTGGCTACAGAACGACAAGCGCCTACACGACCTCGTACGCGAACTCGAAGCGCTCGCGATCCGAGCCGCTCAGGCTGCCGAGGGGTGGGGGGAGAAATGACGCCCGAGAAGTGCGGAACGAGAGGTAGTAGGCGATCGCATCCGTCAATCCCACAGTCGAGAAGCCAACACGCGCTCCGGCGACGTCGGGATCGTCGGGGTTTGCCGGGACACCGGGACGCGACGCGTGCTGGGCCGCGCCGGCACCTCCTATTGGCGAGAACCAGGGCGCGCTCACAGTGCCGGTGGACACCTCCTTTCGCGTTTGTGCCGGTGTGGCTGGAGATTGCTTGCCTGGGTGCCGACACCGAGCGGGAGAATCCCGGCGGGACGCGCCCCATGATGCCTCTGGCAGTCTCTGAGCGTACGTGCGACACCAAACGGAGCGGAGATGAGCAAGCTGAGACTCAGCATCACGATGTCGCTGGACGGCTATGTCGCCGGCCCTGATCAGAACCTGGAGAACCCGCTCGGCGCCGGTGGACTGGATCTGCATGAGTGGTTCTTCCCGCTCAGGGCGTTTCGGGAGATGCACGACGAGGAGGGCGGCGACGTGAATGCCAGCTCTGCGGTGGTCGAGCAGCGCTTGGCGAACATTGGTGCCACCGTCATGGGCCGCAACATGTTCGGGCCGGTCCGGGGTCCGTGGATGGATGAGCCCTGGCGGGGCTGGTGGGGTGAGAATCCCCCGTTCCATCATCCGGTGTTCGTGCTCACGCACCACCCGCGCGAGCCACTCGACATGCAGGGTGGCACCACTTCCACTTCGTCAGCGACGGGATCGAGTCAGCGCTGAAGCGGGCGAAGGACGCCGCACAGGGACGCGACGTCTCGCTGCCCGGTGGCGCGTCGGTGGTCAACCAATATCTGGCCGCAGGGCTGGTTGACGAGATCGACATCTCAATCGCGCCACTGATCCTCGGTACCGGTGAGCGCTTATTCGCGGAACTCGACCGCGGGACGCTCAAGCTCAAGCAAATCCGGGCAATAGACGCGCCCGGCGTCACACACATCAAGTACGAACTCGGCTGACCTGCTTTCCACCGGCCGCGCGTCATCCGCGCAGATCCCGCCACGACCTCGTTTGCGCGGAAACCGACCCTGTCGAGCCGCTCGCAGCAGCCCTGATCTCAGTTTGTCGACGGGGATGAAGTCGGTGACGTTGGTTGAGAGGATCTCGGCGCGCATAATGTGGTGCAACCGCGAAGCCGGGAAGGAAATGGCCGGCGAGGGGTCAGTTCCTTCCCCGGGTTTCGCGCCAAGCCCACGCGCCCGCCGGGCCATCACGATCGGCTGCAATAGCTACCGGTTCTCAGCCACGAACTGGCTGGCCGTGAACGGCGTCCCTTCGGGATCCGCCAGCACGGTCAGACGAACGTACGGGGCGTCGAGCGGTGGGACGAGCACCTTGCCGCCGAGCTTGGGCGCCTCGGCGGCGGCCGAGTCGGCGTCGTTGACCGCGAATGTGACATGCCAGTGCGGCTGGTCGTCGTTCTTCAGCGGCTCGAGCACCGCGACGACGTCCTCGAACCCGGCCGCACCCATCTCAGCTGCGCCCTTGCGCATCCCCGGAACGATCGTCTCAAGATAGTCGCCGTAGCCCGGCAGCGTCCAGAATTCGGCGCCCGCGAGTGACAGCGTCGTCCAGCCGAACACCTCGCCGTAGAACTTCTTGGCCGCTTCCAGGTCGGGGGTGTGGAGGGTGTTGAAGTTCACGGCGCCGTGCTCATTCACGACCTTCGCGCCCTTGGTCCGGCCGGCCTGCCAGACGCAGAACACCGCGCCCTGCGGGTCCTTGAGGATCGCCATCCGGCCAGCGTCAACGACGTCGAAAGTCGATGCGAGCACCTCGCCTCCTGCAGTCTGCACCTTGGCGACCGCTTCGTCAGCGCTCGTGACGGCGACATACGTGTTCCACGCCGGCACCGGCGGGTGATCGGCCGGAAGCTCACCGATCCCGGCGGTGCTGCCACCGCGGATCGTCGCGATGAAGAACCGCTCACCCGGGGTTTCCATCGCCGGGATGAACTCCCAGCCGAACAGCCCACGGTAGAACGGCAGCACGCTCTCCGGGTCCTTGTAGCTCGCATCGACCCAGCACGGCACGCCGGGGATGTACTCGTCGCGTTCCGACATCCTGCCCCTCCTCCTGTTCATTGACCGTGC
>JBKQKK010000250.1:0-75591 GCA_052147535.1 Solirubrobacteraceae bacterium
GGCCGTGCACGCCGCGCGCCGCGCGGTCGGCGATCGTGCGCGACAGCAGCTGCTCGATCGGCCGGTAGATCACCGACAGGATCACGAACATGATCGCCCAGCAGATCGAGATGCGGCTGTAGGACGCCGGGCTGAGAACGTGGCTCGCGGTCGCCAGGTAGGCGAACGTGAACAGACCGGTCGAGGCGATCCCGATCGACAGGACCCGGGCGCCACTTGCGAACGCACGGCCCTCGCCGCCGGTGCCGCCGCCGTCGCCCGTGCCACCGCCGGCGACGCCGGCGACGCTCGAGCGCGGCTCCTCGCCGGTCGGCGGCAACGTCGCGGTCATCGCAGGCGGACCAGCAGCATCGTCCACGGGAACGGTGAGCGCGCCTGTACGACCGCACCGTGGCGGGCGAGCAGGCGCGTGAACTCGCCCGCCGTGAAGTGATTGATGTGCCCGGGCGTGTTGCCGAGCTCGCGCAGGTAAGCGCCGCGCGCGATGTTGAGCAGGCGCCAGAGAGGCTCGTGCGGGACGGACACCAACAAGTGGGATGCTGCCACGCGGGCCATCTCGGCGACGGCCCGATCAGGATCCGGGATGTGCTCGAGCGCTTCGATCGCCGCGACCATGTCGAATTCGCCATCGCCGTAGGGAAGTCGCTTGGCGTCGCCGGTCTCAAACCGGAGGTTGGGCCGCGCCCGCGAGGCCCACTGCGCCGCCAGCTTGGGATCGTCGAGGTCGAAGCCGACCACGCGGCGCTCCCCGAGTCGCTGCGCCCACTTCTCGGTGAGCACGCCCTCTCCGCAGCCGATGTCGAGGATCGATGCGGGCGCGGCGATTGCGAACAGCTCGTCCAATCTGCGCTCGAACCCTGACATCAGCCGGCGCACGACCCGGTTGCTGGATCCGTACTTGTCGAACGTGTTCCCGGTCGGGATCGCCCCGGGCGCCGGCTCCGGCCCCGACCTCGGCCCGCCCGTTTGCGTTGATATGGCTGGGTCGCCTTCGGTTGTTGTCATTCGTCGCTCTCCGGTCGCTGCCCGATCAGCTGGTGGTCGCTGGGCTTGTAGTGCGAGGGCTTGACGCCGAGCTGCAGCTCGATCCTGCGGACACGCTCGAAGGTGCGCTGCGAAAGCGTCCGCTGGGCATCGAGTAGGTCGCCGATCACTCCCAGCGCGCCGAGCAGCATCGCGGCGTTGAACAGAACTGCGCCCGCGATCAGCGACTGGATGTGGCCCCTGCCCGCGGTTGAGGGATTCTGCACGAAGAAGACCATGAAGCGAATGAACACTGCCAGCGCCGCAGCTCCCATCACCAGTGCTCCGCCCCAGAACACCCGCAGCGGCTGGTATTGGGAGTACACGCGGAAGATCGAGAGCGCGTTGCGGCGCACGTAGGCGGCCGTCGACGGGAACAGCCGCGACTCGCGCGTGCGGGGATTCGTGCGGATCTGGACGTGATCGACCGCCACCAGCAGCTTGCCGGCCTGGATCAACGTCTCGAGCGTATAGGTGAACTTCGAGACGGCTTGCGTCTGTAGAGCCGCCTCACGGTTGTAGGCGCGGAACCCGGAGGTGGCGTCGGGAATGTCGGTCCCCGACGCCTGGCGGACGACCCACGATCCGAGCCGTTGGAGCAGTTTCTTGCCGGGGGAGAAATGAGCGATCGTCTGGACCTGGCGGTCGCCGACGACCATGTCCGCCTCGCCGCGAACGATCGGCGCGACCAGCTTCGGGATGTCGGAGCCCTCATACTGGTTGTCGGCGTCGGTGTTGACGATCACGTCGGCGCCGAGCTTCAGGCCTGCGTCCAGACCGGCCTGAAACGCGGTGGCGAGCCCCTTGTTGTTGGTCAGGCCGACGATGTGATCGACCCCATTCGCGCGCGCCACGTCGATCGTGCGATCACTGGAGCCGTCGTCGATGATCAGCCATTCCACGGCGTCGAATCCGTCAACGTGCCGCGGAAGGCGGGCGAGCGTCGCCGGGAGTTGCTGCTCCTCGTTGAAGCAGGGGATCTGGATGATGAGCTTCATGGAAATGGATTCAAAAGGGATTCTGCGCGCACAAACTTAGCGATCAGCTCGACGGTCCTATGCTTCCGGTGTGCCGTTGCGCAGCGAAACGGATGCCCGCCACTTGGCGCGCGCGATCGAACTCGCCGGAAAAGGCGCAGGCAAAGTCTCGCCGAACCCGCTGGTCGGAGCGGTGCTGGCGATCGATTCACAGACGCTCGGCGAGGGCTACCACCACGCGCTCGGCTCGCCGCACGCCGAGGTCGAAGCGATCCGGGACGCGGCGGACCAGAACCTCACCGGCGCAACCCTGTACGTATCGCTCGAACCGTGCTGCCACCAAGGTCGCACGCCGCCGTGCACCGACGCGATCCGCGGCGCGGGGATCCAGCGCGTCGTCGTGGCCAGCGACGACCCCTCCGAGCACGCCTGCGGGCGCGGCCTGGGGATTCTCCGCGACGAAGGCGTCGAGGTGGTGGTCGCTGACGGCGAGCTCGCCTCTGCGGCGCGGCTGCTCAACCAGCCGTTTCGCAAGCACGCGCGGACCGGCCGTCCGTGGATCTTGTTCAAGTCGGCGATGTCCCTGGACGGCAAGGTCGCCACGCGCGGCGGTGACTCGAAGTGGATCTCGGGCGAGGAGAGCCGCAGCAGGGTCCACCGCTGGCGCGCGGAGTGCGACGCGGTCGCGGTCGGGATCGGTACCGCCCTCGCCGACGACCCACAGCTGACCGCGCGCATCCCCGGCGCGGTCCGCCAGCCGCGCCGCGTGGTGTTCGACTCCCTAGCGCGCCTGCCGATGAGCTCGAAGCTGGTCGCGCAGACCCACCAGACGCCGCTCACTGTAGTCGTGTCGCGGGCGGCGCCGCGGGCGTCCACGGACACGCTCGTAACGCACGGCGTCGATGTGATCGTCGCCACCGGCGAGAATGAACCGGCCCGGGTGCGCAGCGCGATCGACCAGCTCGGCGCCTGCGGGATCACGTCGATCCTGCTCGAGGGCGGCCCGCGGCTCGCCGGCGCTTTCATGGACGCCCACGAGATCGACGAGATCCGCCTGTTCCTGGCGCCGCTCGTGGTCGGCGGGCGGACGGCGCGCGATCCGCTCGAGGGTGAGGGCGCCGAGACGATCGCCGGCGCGGTTCGGGCGCTGACGCTGGAGTGCGAGCGGATCGGCGAGGACCTGCTGCTCTGCGCCAGGATCAGAGAATGGTGAGCGCGCTCATGCCGTTGCGGAGTGAGCTCGGGCTCATGACCGTCGCGGAGCGAGCCCGCGCTCATGACCGTCGCGGAGCGGCTGAGTGTTCACGGGCCTGGTAGCAGGTCTGGGCACCGTCGCCGCGGCTGCGCGCTCCCCGCAGGGAGCGCGGCTGTCGATCTCCACGCCGCTGGCCGCGCAGCTGCGCGAGGGCGACTCGATCGCCGTCGACGGCGTCTGCCTGACCGCGACCGCGGTGCGGGACGGCTCGTTCGAGGCTGAGGCGATGCACGTGACGCTGGCGAGCACGGTGCTTGGCAGGCTTGGTCCCGGCGATCAGGTGAACCTCGAGCTGCCCCTGCGCGCGGGGGACCGCTTCGGCGGCCACATCGTGCAGGGCCACGTCGACGGCGTCGGCGAGGTGGCGGACGTCGCGCAGGACGGGTTCTCCCGGCGCCTGCGGATCGAGGCCGAAGACGACGTGCTCCGCTACATGGTCGAGCACGGCTCGATCGCTGTCAACGGCGTGTCCTTGACGATCGCAGCGTTGGCGCGGCGATCATTTACGGTTTCATTGATCCCCGAGACGCTGGTGCGCACCAATCTCGGCCGCGCGCAGCCTCGAGACGCGGTGAATCTGGAGGTCGACGTGATGGCGAAATACGTGGAGAAAGCTGTGCAGAAGATGGTCGGAGGCACGGGAGCGGGCCCGTGAGCGCCACCCGAACGCCGTTCGCGACGATCGAGGAGGCGATTGAGGAGATCAAGCAGGGAAAGATGGTCGTCGTCTGCGACGACGAGAGTCGCGAGAACGAGGGCGACCTGACGATGGCAGCGCAGTTCGTCACGCCGGAGGCGATCAACTTCATGCGCAAGGAGGCGGGCGGTCTGATCTGCCTGGCGCTGACGCCCGAGCGCTGCGACGAGCTCGGGCTGAACCTGATGGCGGCCAAGAACGAATCTGCGTTCGAGACCGCGTTCACCGTGTCGATCGAAGCGCGAACCGGGGTCAGCACCGGCATCTCAGCCGCCGACCGGGCACGCACGATCCAGGTCGCGATCGACCCGCAGTCGAGCCCGCGTGAGCTGGTACAGCCCGGTCACGTGTTCCCGCTCAAGGCAAAGGGCGGGGGCGTGCTGGAACGTGTCGGACAGACCGAGGCGGCGGTCGACCTGGCCCACATGGCAGGCCTGATCCCGGCGGGCGTGATCTGCGAGATCATGAACGAGGACGGCACGATGGCGCGCGTGCGCGACCTCGAGCCGTACTGCGCCAAGCACGGCCTGCTGATGGTGACCGTCGCGGACCTAGTCGCCCACCGGCGACGCACCGAAAAGCTGGTCGAGCGGGTGGTCGCGACGAAGCTGCCGACAACCTTCGGCGACTTCACAGCGGTCGGCTACCGCTCGCTGGTCGACAACAAGCACCACGTAGCGCTCGTCAAGGGCGACGTCGAGGGCGCCGGCGAAGTCCTTGTCAGGGTCCATTCCGAATGCCTGACCGGCGACGTGTTCCACTCGCTGCGCTGCGATTGCGGCGAGCAGCTGGAGTCGGCGTTGTCGATGATCGAGTCCGAGGGACGCGGCGTGCTGCTGTACCTCAGCCAGGAGGGGCGAGGGATCGGACTGCTCAACAAGCTACGCGCCTACAAGCTGCAAGAGGAGGGGCTCGACACGGTCGAGGCGAACTTGCGCCTCGGACTGCCGGCGGACCTGCGCGACTATGGGATCGGCGCTCAGATCCTCGTCGACCTCGGGCTGACCAGCATCAGGCTGCTGACCAACAATCCGAAGAAGATCTCGGGCCTGGCCGGTCACGGGCTGTCAGTGACCGATCAGATTCCGATCCAGCACGTGCCCAACCCGCACAACGTCGCGTATCTGCGCGCCAAGCGGGACAAGCTCGGGCACACCCTGCACCACCAGGGGCTCGCGCTCGACGAGGAGATGCTCCGCGGCCTGAACAGCAGCGACGGCGGGCAGGATGCGTAGCGAGCGTCGGGTCGCGCTGTGCGTCGCGCGGTTCTATGAGGAGCTGGCGCAGAAGCTCGAGGCGGGAGCCCGGGAGCTGCTGGCGCAGGCCGGGATCAGCGAGATCGACGTATTCGACGTTCCCGGTGCGTTCGAGCTGCCGCTGGCGGCCAAGTACGCGGCCGAGTGCGGCCGCTACGACGCGATCGTCTGTCTGGGCGCGGTGATCCGCGGCGAGACCGACCACTATGACTACGTTTGCGGCGAGGCCGCGCGCGGCATCCAGCGGGTTCAGCTCGACAGTGGCGTGCCGGTCGGGTTCGGCGTGCTGACGGTCGATTCGATCGCGCAGGCGCGCGCGCGCGTGCAGGGCGGCGACAAGCGCGACAGCGGGCGCCATGCCGCGCAGGCCGCGCTGGCGACACTGGCGATCAAACAGGCGATCGGCGGGCGGCGGGCGCGGGCCGGCTTCAGTGCCTAGCGGCCGCCGGCAGCGGCTGACGGTGCGAGGTCCGCGGCGCGGACCCGTCTATACTCGCGCCCCGATATGTCAAAGGTTTGCCACATCTGCGCGAAGGGGCCCTCATTCGGTCACAGCCGCAGCCACTCGATGGTCGCCACCAAGCGACGCTTCGACCCCAACCTCCAACGGGTCCGGATCGATGACCAAGGCACCCCGCGTCGCGTGTACGTCTGCACGCGCTGCCTGAAGGCCGGCAAGGTCACCAAGGCCCGCTAGGTCGCGCGCCCCAGTCCGTCGCCAGCCGCGCAGTGACCGATCCCAGCATCGTCCGTTTTCGTGCCCTGATCGAGGCCGGGCTCGTCGCGCTCGAGGCGCGTCGCGAGGAGGTCAACGACCTCAACGTGTTCCCGGTCGCCGATGGCGACACCGGCGACAACATGGTGCTCACGCTGCGCTCAGTCGTGCATGAGCTCGATCGCCTGATCGACGCCTCGCAGGACGGTCCGATCGACGAGATCGGCCGCGACGAGATCGTCTCATCGGTCGCGCGCGCCGCGCTGCTCGGCGCGCGCGGCAACTCCGGCGTGATCCTCTCGCAGCTGATCCGCGGCGCTGCCGAGGAGCTCGCCAGCCGGCCCGGCGAGCTGATCGACCCGGTACTGATCGGGGCGGCGCTGGCGCGCGCCGCCGACCAGGCCTACGGATCCGTGCGCGAGCCGGCGGAGGGCACGATCCTCACCGTTGTGCGTGAGATGTCGCACCGCGTCGCCTCCGACCTCGCGCACGCGCAGCGCAAGCGGCTCGGGCATGATGTGACCAACGACGAACAGGACGAGGTCATCGCCGAGGTGATCGAGAGTGCTCTGGAGGCCGGCCAGGACTCCGTTGCGCGCGGCCCCGACCTGCTTCCCGTGCTGCGCGAAGCGGGCGTCGTCGACGCGGGCGGCTACGGTCTGACCGTGCTGCTGGCGGGGATCATCGGGGCACTGCGCGGAGGCGAAGCGCCCGCCCTCGTGCACCACGCCGCCGCGCGCATCACGCATCCCCAGCACGCTTCGAGCACCTACCGGTACTGCACTAACTTCGCGGTTTCGGGCAGCTCGCTGGAGCAGCGCCGGTTCGCACTGGCGCTCGAGCAGATCGGCGACTCGGTGCTGGTCGTCGGCGACGCGAGCACGCTCAAGGTTCACGTCCACACCGACGATCCGGACGCCGCGACGGCGCTGTTCGCGGATGCCGGCGTCGTCTCGCACATCGACATCGCCGACATGCGCGCGCAGATCCGCGAGCGCGATGCCCGCCTGGTCGCTGCCCCCCAGACGGCGATCGTGTGCGGCGCGCTGGCGGTCGTCACCGGCGACGGGATGCGGTCGCTGTTCGAGAGCCTCGGTGTGTCCGTGCTCAACGGTGGCCCGACGCTGAACCCCTCCACCTACGACCTGCTCGCCGCGATTCACGGGATCGCAGCCGAGGAGATCGTCGTGCTGCCGAACAGCTCGAACGTGCTGATGGCGGCCGAGCGCGCCGCCGAGCTGTCCGACCGGACCGTCCGCGTGGTCCCGTCCCGCTCGATGCAGGCGGGCCTGGCGGCCGCTGTCAGCCTGCAGCTGAACCGCTCCGCAAACGAGAACGCAGCGGCGATGAACGAGATCCTGCAGGTCGTGCGGACGGGAGCGGTCGCTCCCGCCGCGCGCGACGATGCACAGGGTCGTTTCCGCGAAGGCGACGCGGTCGGCTTCGTCGAGGACAAGCTGGTTGCGTGGGGCCAGCCTCGCGACACGCTACGAAGCGTTCTCGAGCAGCTCTCCCGTGACGCCGAGCTGATCACCTGCCTGCGCGGAGCCCAAGCGCCACTCGACGACGACGCGGTGCAGGCGCTGGCCGGCAGCGATGTCGAGTTTGAGCTGTCCCTTGGCGGCCAGCAGAGCTACTGGTGGCTGCTGTCGGCCGAATAGGTGGGCGGCCGGCAACCGCGATAGCCTTAGCGGGGATGGCAGAGTGATGCCGAGCTCGATCGTTCACCTCTCGTCAGTGGCGGGTAGTCCGCTGCTCGACTCCAGTGGCGAACGCCTTGGGCGCGTTCAGGATGTGATCGTCAGGCTCGACGTCGGCGAGTCGCTGCCGCCGGTCGTGGGGCTCAAAGCGCGGATCGGCGGGCGCGAGCTGTTCGTCCCGATCCAGCGGATCTCGCAGCTTGGGCCCGACGTGGCGCAGACCTCGACGACGAAGCTAAACCTGGCCCAGTTCGAGAGCCGGCCAGGCGAGGTACTGCTGCGCCGCGACCTGCTCGACCGCAGCCTGATCAACGTCGCGACGGCGAAGCTAGTCACCGCCCGCGAGGTTGAGCTCGAGTGTCAGGATGGAACCTGGCGTGTGGTCGGCATCGATCCGAGCCTGCGTCCCCGACTATGGCGTCTGGCGCCAAGGCAGTTCCGCGGTCACGACAGCGAGCACACGCAGTTCGTCTCGTGGCAGGACATGGAGCCGCTCGTGGCACACATGCCCGCCTCGCGGCTGAAGCTGCCCTCTCGCAGGCTTGCGCGCTTGCACCCGGCCCAGATCGCCGATCTCGTGGAGGCGGCTTCGCACGAGGAGGGGGAGGAGATTCTCGAGGCTGTAGGCGTCGACAAGGAGCTCGAGGCGGACGTGTTCGAGGAGCTCGACGACGAGCATCAGGTCGAGTTCCTGCGCGAGCGCTCTGATCAGGAGGCCGCGGCCGTACTCGCGCGGATGGCAAGCGACGATGCCGCCGACCTGCTGATGGAGATCGAACAGGACCGCCGGTTGCCGCTGCTCGTTCTGTTGCCACCCGCCAAGCAGATCAAGATCCGGAGCCTGCTGGGGCACAACCCGTCGACCGCCGGCGGGCTGATGAACCCCGACTTCGTCTCGGTCCCGGTAGACGCGACCGTCGAGGTCGCACTCGCAAGCGTGCGCGGCAGCGAACTGGGCGCCACGCAGGTCGCGGCGGTGTGCGCGGTCGACCACGACGAATCGTACGTCGGGTGCCTGGCGCTCGCCGATCTGGTCCGCGCCGACCCTGAGGCGACCCTCTCTGATCTGGTCGACGCCCAGATGCCGAGCGTGACAGCTGACGCGGACCTGCCCGAGGTCGCGCGCTTGATGACCGACTTCAACCTGATCGCGATGCCGGTGCTCGACGGCGACGGCACGCCGGTCGGGATGATCGGCGTCGACGACGTGCTCGAGTTGCTGCTGCCCGAGGAGTGGCGCCGGCGCGCCGGTCTCGCCCGGTAGCGACGCTGGTGGTAGCCTGCGATTGTGGCCGCGATTTTCGGGGCCTTAGGGATTCAGATGATGGGTGACCAGAGCAAACACCAAGACAGCGAACTGCCGCGAAGTCCGATCGCGGCCGCCGTCGTAGCGGTCACCTCACCCGCGGAACCTTGATCTCGGGCTGAGGCCGACCCCGCCGGCGCCGCGACGGGCGGTGACGCACCGGAGAGGAGGTCGAGCCATGACGACAAACCCGCCCCCGCCGCCGGCGGCTGAATCGCGCGAGCGCGCGGTACTCGACTCCGCTCACGTGGGCGACATCCAGGGCGCGTTCGGCACGATCCGCCAGCACGAGGCGGCCCATCGAGGGCTGCGCTCGCGCTTACTCGCGCTGCTCGCGATCATCGGCCCGGGACTGATCGTAATGGTCGGCGACAACGACGCCGGTGGCGTCGCGACCTATTCCCAGGCCGGCCAGAACTACGGCACCAGCCTGATGTGGGTGCTGCTGCTGCTGATCCCGGTGCTGATCGTCAACCAGGAGATGGTCGTCAGGCTCGGAGCGGTCACGGGCGTCGGCCACGCGAAGCTGATCAACGAGCGCTTCGGGCGCTTTTGGGGTTGGTTCTCGGTCGGCGACCTGTTCCTGCTGAACTTTCTGACGATCGTCACCGAGTTCATCGGCGTCAGCTTGTCACTCGGCTACTTCGGCGTCTCAAAGTACGTCGCGGTTCCGATCGCCGCCGCCGCGCTGATCGCGATCACTGCGAGCGGCAGCTTCCGCATGTGGGAGCGCTCGATGTTCGTGTTCGTGTTCGCGAACTTCCTCGTGATCCCGCTGCTGGTGCTGTCGCACCCGCACTTCGGCGCGATCGGCCGTGATTTCGTGATCCCCGGCATCCAGGGCGGTGCGACCTCGACCTCGGTACTGCTGATTATCGGGCTGGTCGGAACGACGGTCGCTCCCTGGCAGCTGTTCTTCCAGCAGTCGAACATCATCGACAAGCGGATCACGCCACGCTGGATCAACTACGAGCGGCTCGACACGTGGATCGGCGCCGTCGTGGTCGTCGTCGGCGCGGCCGCGCTGATCGCCGTGTCTGCGTTTGCGTTCCAGAACACGAAGTACTTCGGCCAGTTCACAAACGCTGGAGCGACGGCAACCGATCTCGGCCAGGTGCTCGGTTCCGCGGCGGGGACGCTGTTCGCGATCGTGCTGCTGAACGCATCGCTGATCGGCGCTGGAGCACTGACCCTCTCAACGAGCTACGCCTTCGGGGATGTCTTTGGAACCAAGAGCTCCCTCCACCGAAGCTTCTCGGACGCCAAGATGTTCTACGCGATGTTCGCGACGCTGATCGTCGGCGCCGCTGCGATCGTGCTGATCCCGGGCGCGCCGCTCGGTGTGATCACGCTCGCCGTACAGGCGCTCGCCGGCGTGCTGCTGCCGAGCGCGAGTGTCTTCCTGCTGCTGCTCTGCAACGACCGTGAGGTCCTGGGACCGTGGTGCAACCCGCCCTGGCTGAACGTGCTCGCGAGCCTAATCGTCGCCGTGCTGGTGCTGCTCTCGCTGATCCTGATGGCCACGACCCTGTTCCCGAGCATCGACGTGACCACCGTCGCGCTCATCGGCGCGGTGCTGCTGGCGATCGGGCTGCTCGCGTTCGGGCTTGTGACCCTCCGCTCACGTCGGGGTGCCGCGGCGGTGACGATGATCGACCCTCACGCCGCTACCCCCAAGGAGGAATGGACGATGGCGCCGCTCGCGCTGCTGTCGCGGCCCGAATGGCCCACCGGGAAGAAGGTCGCGATGCTGATGCTCCGTTCCTACCTGGTCGTATCGGTGGTGCTGCTGATCGTCAAGGCGGTCCAGCTCGGCGGCGGCTAGCTAAGCTAGTAGCGTAGAGGCGCTCCGAGCACGCCCGAGACAGGGGCCGGCGGCGGTTGGGCTTGCCGGTGCCGGCCCGGCATCCGCAGCGCGCATCATCATCCGTACCGAAGATGTCCCCGACCGCATTCGCCACGAGTGCACCGCTCGGCGCCGGCGAGCTGCGAGAAGCTCCGATCCGCTACCCGAAGCCAGGCCGGTTGCTCGCGCCACTGGTGCTGGAGGGCGCCAAGGCCGAGCGCGCCGCGGCTGCGCTCGGCCTGCTGGTCGTCAGCGACCTGCTTGAGCACCTCCCGCGCGACCGCCGCGAGGCGCGCGCGATCGCGGAGCTCGCACCCGGCGAGACCGCGACGCTGGTGGCGACGGTGACCGGCATCCGCTCGCGGCCGGTCCGGCGTCGCGGCATGCGCCCGCTCGTGCAGGCGACAGTCGCCGACGGCAGCGGCCAGCTGTCCGTCACCTTCTTCAACCAGCCGTGGCTCGTCGAGCGCTACCCGATCGGGACGCGGCTCGTGCTGCACGGGAAGCTCGAGCCCTCCCAGCGTTTCAATGTCCAGGCGCACGCGCGCACCAGTGAGGCGGCGGCCTCGGGCTCGGACACGGTCGCGCACTACCCCGCCACTGACGGACTGTCCTCGACCCAGATCCTGGCGATGGTCCGCGCTCATGCGGGCGCCTTCGATGATGTGCTCGAGCCGCTCCCCGCCTACCTGCGGGTGCGCGAGCGCCTCGCCGAGCGCAGTGCCGCTCTGCGGGCCGCTCACTTTCCACGGACGGGCGAGGATCAGGAGCTGGCCCGCTCCCGGCTCGCGTTCGAGGAGCTGCTGCTCGCCCAGCTGGCGCTGTGCGCGCGCCGGCGTGGCCGCAACCGCGGTGCGGCCGCGCCGCGGATCACCCCCGCTGGCGAGCTCACGCAGCGCTGGCTTGCCGGCGGGCTCCCGTTCACGCTGACGGCGGACCAGCGAATCGCGCTGCATGCGATCGACGAGGACCTGGCGCGAGCGGCGCCGATGCAGCGGCTGCTGATGGGGGAGGTGGGCTCAGGCAAGACGGTGGTCGCGCTGTATGCGATGCTGCGCGCGATCGAGAGCGATCTTCAAGCGGCGCTGATGGCACCGACGGAGACGCTCGCCGAGCAGCATTTCGCGACCATCCAGAAACTGCTCGGGGCCGAACCGGTCCGCGCTGGGCTGCTGAGCGGCTCGACTCCTGGCGGCAGGAAATCGGATCTGCTCTCCAAGCTCGCGAGTGGCCAGCTTTCGCTGATCGTCGGTACCCATGCGCTGCTCGAGGAGGGGGTCACGTTCGCGTCGCTCGGCGTTCTCGTCGTCGACGAGCAGCATCGCTTCGGTGTCCGCCAGCGGGCTGCGCTCGACCGTCCCGGCGCTGGCGGTGCCCGGCCGCACGTGCTGCATATGACCGCCACGCCGATCCCGCGCACGCTCGCGCTCAGCGGCTACGGCGATCTAGACTTCACGCTCCTGCGCGAGCTCCCGGCCGGCCGCCGGCCGATCAGCACGTATATCTGCTCCACCGAGGCTGAGCGGGAGCGCGCTTACGAGCGGATCCGCAGCGAGCTGCGCGCCGGTCGCCAAGCGTTCGTCGTCTGCCCGCTGGTTGAAGAGTCCGAGCTGCTGTCGGCGCGCGCGGCCACGGCCGAGTTCGAGCGCCTGCGAACCGGACCGTTGCGGGACTTCGAGCTGATGCTCCTGCACGGTCAGATGCGTCCCGCCGCCAAGCAGGCGGCGATGGGCGCGTTTGTGGCCGGAGCCGCCGATGCGCTGGTCTCGACCACCGTGATCGAGGTCGGGATCGACGTACCAAATGCGACCGTGATGCTCGTCGAGGACGCCGAGCGCTACGGGATCTCGCAGCTGCATCAGCTGCGCGGGCGGATCGGGCGCGGGTCGCACGCCTCGACCTGCCTGCTGTTCGGGCGCCAGGAATCCGCGCGCCTGTCCGCGCTCGCCTGCGAGAGCGACGGCTTCGCGCTCGCCGAGGTCGACCTGCGCCTGCGGGGCGAAGGCGAGCTTGCCGGCACGCGCCAGCACGGCGCTGCGCAATACGCATTTGCGCAGCTGCCCGATGACTCGGAGCTGCTCGAGCGTGCCCGCCGCCACAGTCAGCTGATCACGCAAGCCGACCCCGATCTCGAGCACCCTGAGCACGCCCTGATCGCGCGGGCGCTGCGCGCTCGCTACGGGGATGACGCGTCCACGCCGCTGCCCGCCTGAGGCGCTGTGGCAGCTCGCCGGTGTGCCGTGGATGGTGCCCTCTCGCTGGTGACTGCGTGCGGGTGATCGCCGGAGCGCAGCGCGGCGCGAAGCTGCGCGCGCCATGCGGCGAGCGCACGCGCCCGACCTCCGACCGCGTGCGCGAAGCCGTGTTCTCGATGCTCGCCGATGTGCGGGGCGAGCGGGTCCTGGACCTGTTCGCCGGCTCCGGCGCGCTGGCGATCGAAGCGCTCTCCCGGGGGGCGGCGTCAGCGACGCTGGTCGACTCCTCGACGGCGGCGATCAAGGCGATCACGGGCAACCTCAAAGCGCTCGGAATGCAGGCCGAGGTGCAGCGCCGCGACGCGATCTCGTTCCTCGCCGCCGCACGCAAGGCCGGTCGTCAATACGATCTCGTCTTCGTCGATCCCCCATACCGTTTGGCGGGCGTGGTCGGACGGGAGCTGTCGATCGCTCTGGGGCCGCTGCTGGCGCCGGACGGCCGAGTGGTGACCGAGAGTGACCGACGCGCGCCGCTGGAGCTGGAGCTGCCACTTATGCGTGAGCGCCGCTACGGAGACACATTGATCAGAATCCATGAACCCCGATAACCGAGTAGCCGTCTGTCCCGGCTCATACGACCCCGTGACCTTCGGTCACATCGACGTGATCTCGCGCGCGTCGGTGATGTTCGACAAGGTAATCGTCGCCGTCGTCAACCTGCCGATCCGCAAGGGCGAGACAGTGTTCACTGTCGACGAGCGCGTCGCCTTCATCGAGAACGCCACGCGCCACTTGCCGAACGTGCTCGTTGCCACGTTCAGCACGCTGATCGTCGAGTTCGCCCGCGCGAACGGCGCGAAGGCGATCGTCAAGGGACTGAGGGCGATCTCCGACTTCGAGTACGAGATGGAGATGAACCAGCTCAACCGCCGTGAGGCGCCCGATGTCGAGTCTGTTTACCTGATGGCCTCGCCCAAGTACAGTTTCATCAGATCGAGCGGGGTCAAGGAGCTCGCGACCTTTGGCGGATCGATCGACGACCTCGTTCCGGACGAGGTTGCTGTCGCATTGAAGGAACGGCTTGGCCGCTGACGAAACAGAGGAACTGCGATGGACGTTCTGGTACTAATCGACAAGTTGGACGATCTGGTCCACAACGCCAAGCCGGTTCCGCTTACCGACCAGGTGCGCGTGGACAAGGAGGAGATCTACGATCTGCTCGACCAGATGCGCGCGACGATCCCCGAGGAGATCAAGCAGGCGCGCTGGATCGTGAAGGAGCGCCAGGAGATGCTGGCTGAGGCAAAGCGCGAGGCCGAGCGGGTGATGAAAGAGGCCCGCGAGCGCCAGGATCGGTTGATCTCCGAGGAGGAGATCACCAGGCAGGCCGAGCGCGCCGCCGAGGAAATCATCGAAGACGCACGCGGCCGCGAGCGTGAGATCCGGCTCGGCGCCGAGGACTACGCCGACGAGATCCTCAACACGCTCGAGGTCAACCTGTCGAAGTTCATCGCCGCGGTGCAGCGCGGGCGCGACCGGCTCGCGGGCCGGGACGAGCCGGCCGAAGTCTCATAGAGGTCAGCTTTCCGGCCGTCGCGTCGTTCCGTCCGGGGGGCGCGCCATGCTCGACAGGATGCCGGCTGCGATCTTCTTGGTCTTGGGCGTGGTGGCTGGCGCGGGCGGGGTTCTGCTGGCGCTGCGTGGGCGGCTGCGGGCGCTTGTGCGGGATGCGGAGCGGGCCGCCGAGCAGGTCGGTGGGCTGCAGCGCGAGCTGGTGCGCGCGCAGGCCGACCTCGAGCACGAGCGTGCGCTTTCTCAGGAGAGACTCGCGACCCTGCGGGACGCTCAGGAGCGCCTCTCGAGCGCGTTCAAGGCGCTCAGTGCCGAGGCCCTGCAGGCGAGCATGGCGCAGCTCACCGAGCTGGCACGTACGCAACTACGCGCCGCGCAGACGGAGGCGAAAGGCGACCTCGACAAGCGCCACGCGGCGGTCGAGCAGCTGGTCGCGCCGCTGAAGGAGCAGCTCGGGCGGGTCGATCAGCAGCTGGTCGCGCTGGACCGCGAACGCCGCGAGTCGCGCGGGCGCCTGGAGGCCCAGCTGCGCACGCTGACCGAGACCGGCGAGAAGCTCCGCACGGAGACGGGCGCGCTGGTGACGGCGCTACGCAAGCCGAATGCGCGCGGCCAGTGGGGTCAGATGCAGCTGCGCAAGGTCGTAGAGCTGGCCGGCATGGTGCGCCATTGCGATTTCGCCGAGCAGGCTTCGTTGGTGGCCGACGAGACCGCGCTGCGACCCGATCTCGTCGTCAACCTCCCGGGCGGCAAGCACGTCGTGGTTGATGCCAAGGCCCCTCTGCAGGGCGTGCTGGACGCCTACGAGGCCCGTGACGAGGAGGAGCGCATGCGCCATCTCCACGATCACGCGCGGCTGCTGCGCAAGCACGTCAAGCAGCTGGCCGACAAGGCCTACTGGACGGGGCTGGACTCCACGCCTGACTTCGTGGTCATGTTTCTGCCGGGCGAGCACCTTTATAGCGCCGCGCTCGAGGTTGATCCGGACCTAATCGAGGATGCGATGGCGCGCCGTGTGCTGATCGCCACCCCGACGACGCTGCTGGCGATGCTACGGGCCGTGGGCTACGGCTGGCAGCAGGAGCGCGTCGCGCAGTCCGCGCAGGCGGTCTCAGAGCTCGGCCGGGAATTGCACGGGCGGCTATTGAAGCTCTCGACCCTGCTGGCGACGCTGGGGGGGAGACTGAATTCGACTGTGCGTGCCTACAACGAGGCGGTTGGGTCCTATGAGGCGCGCGTACTCCCGGGAGCGCGGCGGTTCGTCGAGCACGGCGCCGTCGGCGAAGGCAGCGAGCTGCCCAGGCTGGAGCAGGTCACGGTCAGCGCCCGCACCGTGCGCGTCCCGGACGAGCTCGAGGACCACGGCTCGCAGCCGATCGAGCCGCTGACCGGATTCGAGCAGGTCCGCGCTTTGCGGCGCGGCTAGCCCGAAGTCTTCGTTGCGCTTCGGGCAGCCAAGGCACAGTCTCGGCGGCTAGCCGGTGGAGCGCTGCGAGCGAGCGCGCCACCAGTCGCGCATATCCTCGCGCTGGTGCGGGAGCGGGTCAGCCGAGGGCTTCATCGCGTTGACTTTAGCCATCGCAGCGTCGATGTCGATCCCCTCGCGGACTGCCACGGCGCCCGCCGCGACCGCCGCTGAGCGTTGCCAACCGGCCCGGCAGTGCAGGTAGGTGAGCAGCCCCTGCTCGAGCGACTCGACCACTTGGCTGACGGCGTCCTCCAGCGCCTGCGCCGGCAGACGCCCGTAGTCGGTCAGCTGCAGCCTGCGCTCCTCGATCCCGTGAGCTGCCAGCGCCGCCTCGACGATCCGCCGTGAGCTCGCGTGATACTCGCGATCCTCCACGAGGTTCAGCACCCGCCCGACGCCGAGCACCGCCAGCATCTCGACGTCCTGGGCATCGAGCGGATAGGCGCCGATCACAAGTCGGTCGTGGACGCCGGCGAAGCCGTAGGTTCGAAACCAGTTGGACACAAATGCAATCATCGCATCGGCAACGACGAGATTCAGCATTACGTCGCGGGGACACACCCAGCGCCACGTGCCGGGTAAAGTAGTGAGGTGAGCTCCAGAGCTGACACGTTCGATCTGGGGTCGATGCGGTTGCGCTCGGGCGAAGGCCGCAAGCTGATGCTCGACGTGGCGATCGAGCCGTTTACGCTCGCCGCGGACACCTACGTCGTGACGCCTGCGGTGATCCCGCTACGCCTGGACGTGTCTCGCACCACAGGACAGGGCTACGCGCTGCGCCTGCGCTTCGAGGCGACGCTCGAGGGTCCCTGCATGCGCTGCCTCGAGCCCGCGGCGCCGGTGCTCGCCGTCGACTCGCGTGAGGTGTCGATCCCGGGGGAGACGGATGAGCTCGATTCGCCCTACGTGGAGTCGGAGGTTCTGGCGCTGAGCGAGTGGGCGCGCGAGGCGCTGGCGCTCGTGCTTCCGCCGAAGGTGCTGTGCGGCGAGGACTGCGCCGGTCTCTGCGCCGTCTGCGGCATCAACCTACAAACGGTGGGCGCTGAGCACCGCCACGAGGCCGAGCCAGACCCACGTTGGGCGAAGCTCGCGGAACTGCGCTTCGATGACTGAGGCCGGGTCCTAGGCGCTTTCCCTGATAGCCTCAGCTCGACATGGCCGTTCCTAAGCAGAAGCAGTCTCACTCGCGCACGACGAAGCGCCGCTCGCAGCACAAGCTGAACGCCCCGGCGATCAACGCGTGCCCGCAGTGCCACAGCCCTCGTATGCCGCACAGGGTGTGCCCCACCTGCGGGAGCTACAAGGGCCGTGACGTGATCGCGGTTGCTGAGCAGACCGACTGATCGCGTCGCCCCGATGGTCACGGTTGCCGTCGACGCGAACGGAGCTGACCTAGGCCCTGCGGAGGTCGCCGCCGGTGCGGCACTTGCCGCCGCCAAGGGCATTCGGGTGCTGCTGTTCGCATCCGCCGACGCGGTCGGCTCAGTTGCCGACGGCGTCGAGCTCGTCGATGCGCCGATCTCGATCGCGAAGGCCGCCGATCCGGCGTTCGCTGTCAAGCGGACCCCAGAGGCATCGATCGTGCAGGCCGCGCGGGCGGTCGCCGACGGTCGTGCGCAAGCGCTGGTCTCGGGCGGCTCGACCGGCGCGGCGCTCGCAGCCGGGCTGTCCAACCTGAAACGCGACCGGGGGATCTACCGGCCGGCGCTGGCGCTGACGGTGCCGATCCCCGCCGGCGACCCTGTGATTCTGCTCGACGTCGGCGCCAACGTCGAATGCCGGCCAGAGCACCTCGTGCAGTTCGCGCACATGGGCTCGGCATTCGCCGCCGCAGTGATGGGCATCGACTCTCCAAGGGTGGCGCTGCTGTCCAATGGCGAGGAGCCGGGCAAGGGAACGCCGGCACTGGTCGCGGTGCACGCGCGGCTGGCCGGTGATGCCGGCGCCGGCTTGAACTTCGTCGGGAACATCGAAGGCACGCAGGTGACCAGCGGGATCGCCGACGTTGTCGTGATGGACGGGTTCACCGGCAACATCACGCTGAAGCTGATCGAGGGCGTCTCCGGCCGCACTCTGCGGGCAATCCGGACCGCCGCGAGCAGCTCGGTGCGGGCGCGGCTCGGCGGCGTTCTGCTCGCACCGGCGATCCACAGGCTGCGCGAGGAGATCGACCCCGAGACCACCGGAGGCGCCTACATGCTCGGCCTGCGGCAGCTGGGCGTGGTCGCGCACGGCCGCTTCACGCGGCGCGGCTTCGCGCGCGCGATCGAGGTCGCCGCGCGCGGCGTCGAGGAGGACGTGATCACCCGCACGCGCCAAGCACTGCTGAGGGCCGGGGCGCTGCGTCAGCCGGGTGGGGAGGCGGCGCAGGACGGCAGCGCGACGGCGTCCGAGCCGGCGGCTACGGTGTACCGATGATACGCGAGCAGATCTTCTCGGTGATCCGCGCGCACCTCGCCGACGAGCTCGAGGTCGATCCGGACTCGATCAGCGAGGCCACCCGCTTCCGCGAGGACCTCGAAGCCGACTCGCTCGACCTGTACACGCTGGTTCAGGAGCTCGAGGACACTTACGGCGTCACGATCTCCGAGGAGCAGGCCTCCAAGATCCTGACGGTCGGAGCCGCGGTCGAGTTCGTGCTCGCGAGCGGCGTGGCGGACGCGCGCCGCTCGGCGACCGCGAACCAGAACGTCGAGTGACGATTCAAAGCGAGCCCGCGGACGCAACCGTGGCGAGGCTGCAGGGGCTGCTCGGCGAGCTCCCCGCAGACCTCGCCGGGCGGGCTCTCGCACACGTTTCATGGACCGCGAAGCGCGCTGACTCGTACGAGCGCCTCGCGTTTCTGGGCGACAGCGTGCTGGCGCTCGCGGTCACATCGCACATCTACCCGAGCCTCGAGGCGGATCGCTACGGAGCGGGCCAGCTGACGAAGATTCGCGCGCAGGCCGTGTCGGGGCGCTCGTGCCGCGCCGTCGCCGAGCGCCTCGGGCTGCCCGCGCGCTTGCGCGCGGCAGCTCCACCCAGTGCCGCCTTCTCGGTTCCGGCGCTGATCGCGACCGAGCGCGTGCTGGCATCGGTCCTCGAGGCCGTGATCGGAGCCTGCTACCTGGAGTTCGGATACGAACGCACCGCCGAGGCTGTGGTCGAGGCGTTTGAGATCGAGCTCTCCGAAGCGCTCGAGCACCCGATCGACTTCAAGTCGGCGCTGCAGGAGCGTCTCGCTCGCCGCGGCGCGGTGGTCAGCTACGCTGTGATCTCCGAGCAGGGGCCGCCGCACGACCGCACCTTCTGCATCGTGGCATCGATCGATGGCGCCGAGATCGGACAGGGCAGCGGCCGCAGCAAGAAGGACGCCGAGCAGGAGGCCGCACAGGCCGCGCTCGAGACGATGAACGGCTGATCGGGCGATGTACCTGAAGAGCATCACCTTGAAGGGCTTCAAGTCCTTTCCGGACCGCACGAAGCTGGAGTTCGCCCCCGGCGTCAGCGTGATCGTGGGTCCCAACGGCTCGGGTAAGTCGAACGTCACCGACGCTGTCCTGTGGGCGCTCGGCGAGCAATCACCGTTAGCGGTTCGCGGACAGTCGATGCAGGACGTGATCTTCGGCGGCGCACCCGGCCGGCAGGCAGCTCGCAGCGCCGAGGTCGAGATGGTGCTCGATGACGGCGACGACGAGCTCGGGCTGGGGGTGCCAGAGATCTCGATAATGCGGCGGCTCGAGCGCAGCGGCGAGGGCGAGTATCGCCTCGCCGGCGCGCGCTGCCGGCTGGTGGACGTGACCGAGCTGCTGTCCGACACCGGCCTTGGCAAGGAGATGCACTCGGTCATTTCGCAGGGACGCGTGGAGTCGATTGTCACCTCCAAGCCGCGCGATCGCAGGCTGCTGATCGAAGAGGCCGCCGGGCTCGGCAAGCACCGCAAGCGCCGCCGCCGCGCCCAGCTCAAGCTCGACCACACCACCGACAACCTGCACCGTGCGCTGGACGTGGAACGTGAGGCGCGCTCCCGCCTGCGGCCGCTGAAGCGCCAGGCAGAGGCCGCCGAGCTGCACGACCGCCTGCACCGCCAGATGCTCGAGGTTCGCTACGAGCTCGCGCGCGACGAGCTGCGCGGACGCCGCTCAGGGCTCGAGCTCGCCCAGAATGCGGTCGCCACTGCACGCGCCGCGCGGGTCACGCTCGAGCGTGAGCTCGACACCGTCGCCAACGCCCGCCAGGCGGCCGAGGAGGCACTCGCGGGGCGCAGCGCCTGCCGTGAGGAGCTCTCGAGGCGCCGTTTCGCGGCCCAGTCCGCAGGCGAGCGCGTGTCCTATCGGGCCGAGGCCGTCACCCGAGCTGGGGCATCGGTAGGCGCGCGGCTCGCGCGCGCGCGCGAGCGTCTCGAGCAGCTGACCGCGCACGAGCCGGCGCCCGTCCCTGACCGCCATGGCGAAGCTCGGATCGTGGAGCTCCGCAGGGAGCTGGAGGCGCTGGCGCGGGATCGCGAGGCGGAGCTGGCCCGGCAGCTGCAGGAGCTGGAGCGCCAGCAGCTCCTCGCCGGCGAGCAGGAGGCGAGCCTTGCCGAGTCAGCCCAGCGTGCGCGTGAGCTGCGCGACCGCAGCGAGACTGCATTCGAAGCTGCACGCGGCGGCGTCCGCGAAGCCGAGCGCGCGGTCGAGCAGGCGCGGCGCAACGCGGCGCGCGTCGGCGGCGAGCTCGCAGCCTGCAACCAGTTCCTGCGTAGCCACAGCGCAGCACCCGGCGGTGCGCGCTCGCTCGCGGACGCGATCGCCGTCGCGCCGGGCTTCGAGCTCGCGGTCGCGGCGGCGCTCGACGGGCGACTCGGCGCTGCCCTGGTGGACGACCGCGATGCTGCCGGGACGCTGCTCGACCGCTCCGGGTCCGACGGCGGACGGGTGCTGGTGATCGGCGCTCAGGCGTCCCGCGCCGACGCTGCTGAGCCCTCGGCGCTCCCACCGGGCGCCGAGCGGCTGGCCGACCAGATCCGCGGCGACGGTCAGGCGTGCGAGCTGGCGCGGGCGCTGCTGCGCGACGCCTGGGTAGTGAAGTCCTTGCAAGCGGTGCCGGCGGTGTTCACCGGTGTCGCCGTCACGTGCGCAGGTCGAGTGTGGTCGGCGAGCGCCAGCGAGGTCCGCCAAGCGGCGGCCGTAGGCGAGGATCGGGTGCTCGCGGAACGCAATCGCCGCGAGCAGCTGATCGCCGCCAGCGAGCAGGCGGCGCAGGCCGAGCAGCGAGCGCGCGGCTCGCTCGAGCAGGCAGCCGCGCAGGCGGGGCTCCGCGACGGCGAGCGTGAACATGCGATCTCCGCCGACCGCGAGGCGGTCCGGCGGCGGGACGAGGCGACCGAGCAGCAGCGGCGCCTGGTGGCGAGCATCGCACGCCGCCGCGGCGCCCCCGACGAGGGTCCCGGAGCCGGACGGCGCGCCCAGCTACACGCGGAGATCGTCGCCGAGGAGGGCAAGCTCGAACGTGCCGCGCGCGAGCAGGCGCAGCGCGCGGCCGCGATCGGTCAGCTACGCGGCGCGATCGCCAGCGACGCGGCGCTTGCGCCGGAGATCAGCGCGCTGGTCGAGGTCCTGGGCGAGGTCGGCGCCGCGATCGCGCAGCGTCAGAGCGAGTTCGATGCCGCGCTCGCCGCCGACCGCGCGGCAGGCGAGCACGTTGCCGCGCAGCTGCGCTCCTGCGCGCAACAGGAGGCGTCGTTGCAGAGCTCTCTGCACGCCGACAACGAGGCGCTCACGGCACTCGAGGTCCGCGCGCAGCGTGCGCGCGACCAGGCGGGCGATGCCGAGGGCGCGCTCGGACGTCTCGCCGCAGAGCTCGAGCTCGAAGCGAGCCCAGCTACCGAAGGCCTTGCCGACGGTGCGCGGGCGGCGCTCAGCGCGCGGCTCGAGCGCCTGGAGCGCCGGCGCGAGCAGCTGGGTCCCGTCAATCCGCTGGCCCAGGACGAGTACCAGGAGGCGCTCGCGCACGTCGAGGAGCTCGAGCGGCAGCGAACCGACCTCGAGACGGCGCTGCGCGAGCTCGAGAAACTGATCCGCGACACCGACCGTCAGATCCGCGAGATCTTCGAGCGCACCTTCCAAGCGGCCTCGGCGAACTTTGAGGAGCTGTCGGCGCGCCTGTTTCCCGGCGGTAGCGGCCGCCTGCGGCTGGTGGCCGAGCAGCCGGGACCCGCGTTGCTGCTGGGCGGCGCGGCGGCGGTCGGCGCGGACGCGGACGGGGTCGAGCGCGCGGGAGCGGCCAGCGACGATCAGCTCGAGGATGAGGCGCGGGGCGGCGAGGATCTGCTCGGGGTCGAGATCGAGATCACGCCGGCCGGTAAGGCGATGAAGCGCCTGTCGCTGCTCTCCGGCGGTGAGAAGTCGATGACCGCACTCGCCTTCCTGTTCTCGGTGTTCCTAGCGCGGCCGTGCCCGTTCTACATCCTCGATGAGGTCGAGGCCGCGCTCGACGATCTCAACATCGACCGCTTCCTCGACCTGCTCGGCAGCTATTCGCGGCGCGCGCAGTTCATCGTTGTGACCCATCAGAAGCGCACAATGGAGATCGCGGATTCGCTGTACGGCGTGTCGATGGGCGGAGACGGGATCTCAAAGGTGATCTCGCGCCGTCTGCCGGCCCGTGAGGCCGCTGCCGAGGCTTGCTAGGGTCCGCGGCCGATGGCTCGCGAATGGTCTGACCTGTTCATCACCGACGGTCCGCCACCGGCGCCCTCGCCCGCACCCGAGCAAACCGGGGAGGAGAAGGAGAAGCTCCGAGTGCGCTTCCGCCGGCTGCGCGAGAACCTGCGCAAGACCCGGGAGGCGCTCACGACTGAGATCCAGGCGACGCTCAACGAGGAGCTGACCGACGCGAGCTGGGAGCGCCTCGAAGAGGCACTGATCTACGCCGATGTCGGCGCGCGGACGACCGCGAAGGTCGTCGAGCAGCTGGAGCGAGAAGCGACCGCCGGAGACATCCGCGGTAGCGAGGCGCTGACCGAGCGCCTGAGCGCACTGCTCGCGGAGATCGCGCGCACCGGCGAGGATCGCATCGACCTGCGATGCAAGCCGACGGTGATCCTGATGGCGGGAGTCAACGGAACCGGCAAGACGACGACGACGGGTAAGCTCGCCTACCACCTCAGCAGGGAGCTGCGCCACACGGTTGTGATCGCCGCTGCCGACACGTTCCGCGCCGCCGCGGTCGAGCAGCTCGAGCTGTGGGCGCAGCGTGCCGGTGCCGCGTTCGTGCGCGGCGGTGATCGCGCCGACCCTGGGTCGGTCGCCTACGAAGCGGTCAGCACCGCGATCCGCGACCGCGCCGACGTCGTGATCGTCGACACAGCCGGCAGGCTGCATACGCAGGACGATCTGATGGCTGAGCTGGCGAAGATCGCACGCGTGATCGGCAAGCAGATCCCGGACGCGCCACACGAGACGCTGCTCACCGTCGATGCCACGACCGGCCAGAACGGGCTGCGCCAGGCACAGCTGTTCGCCGAGGCGATCAGCGTCAGCGGCCTGGTTCTGACCAAGCTCGACGGCACCGCCAAGGGCGGGATCGCGCTGGCGATCGCCAGCGAGCTCGGGATCCCCGTCAAGCTGATCGGTGTCGGCGAGAAGCTCGAGGACCTGCGGCCGTTCGAAGCCGACGAGTTCGCGCGGGCGCTGGTCAGCTGAGCCTCAGCACGCGTCAGTTCACGCCGACACGCGGCACACACGCCGCGATTGTGCAAGCTCGCCGCGCTAAGCTCGCAGAAATGGATTGGGTCTTGTGGGTCCTGGTCGCCTGCGGCTTCGGGGTCGGAGAGCTGCTCACCAACGGCTTCTTCCTCGCCCCGTTCGCGGTCGGCGGGATCTTGGCCGCCGTCACCGAGGCCACGATCTCGAGCGAGCCGGCGGCGCTGCTGGTGTTCATCCTCGCGTCGTTCCTGACCCTGGGCATCGTCCGTCCGATCGCGCGCAGGCACCTCCAGTCGGGGCCGGGGATCCGTACCGGGACGGCCGCGTTGATCGGTAAGCAGGCGCTGGTACTCGAGCGGATCGCCAACGACGACGGCGTCGGTGCCGTCAAGATCGAAGGTGAGGTGTGGACTGCCCGAGCGTTCGACGACGACGAAGTGATCGAGGCGGGCAGGCGGGTGCAGGTTCTGGCAATCAAGGGTGCTACAGCGCTGGTCAGCGAGTAGCAGGCAAGCGAGGCAAGGAGACACTCATGGTCGGAGCAATCGTCGGGGTCGTCGTCGTCGTCTTCCTGGTGATCATGTTCGCGCGCACGGTCAGGATCGTTCCGCAGGCGCGAGCCGGAATCGTCGAGCGACTGGGACGCTATCACCGAACCCTCAACCCCGGGATGACGGTTCTGGTGCCGTTCGTCGACCGGCTGAAGCCGTTGATCGACTTGCGCGAGCAGGTCGTCTCGTTCCCGCCGCAGCCGGTGATCACCGAGGACAACCTGGTCGTCCAGATCGACACGGTGCTCTACTTCACCGTCAACGACGCGCGGTCCGCCACCTACGAGGTGGCCAACCCGCTGCAGGCGATCGAGCAGATCACGGTCACCACGCTGCGAAACGTGATCGGCTCGCTGTCGCTCGAGGAGGCGCTGACCAGCCGCGACCACATCAACGCGCAGCTGCGCGGCGTGCTCGACGAGGCGACCGGGAAGTGGGGGATTCGTGTCAACCGGGTCGAGCTCAAGTCGATCGACCCGCCGGGTTCGATCCAGGAGGCGATGGAGAAGCAGATGCGCGCCGAGCGCGACCGGCGTGCGGCGATCCTCAACGCCGAGGGCGTCAAGCAGTCCCAGATCCTCACCGCGGAGGGGATGAAGCAGGCGGCCGTGCTGACCGCCGAGGGCCAGAAGCAGGCGGCGATCCTGCGGGCGGAGGGCGAGGCGAAGGCGATCGACACTGTGTTCCAGGCGATCCACGAAGGCAATCCCGATCCGAAGCTGCTCAGCTACCAGTACCTGCAGATGCTGCCGCAGCTCGCGAAGGGAGACGCCAACAAGGTGTTCGTGATCCCGTCCGAGTTCTCGCAGGCGTTCGGCGGGCTCGGGAGGGTGCTCGGCAGCGCCGGCGCGGGCGCCGAGGCGGCAGCGTCCGCGCAGTCCAGCGGCCCAGCGGCGCTACCGGGGTCCTCCGGCGCCGCGGCGCTCCCACCTGGCTCGCCCGCAGGCGGTGACGGGCACACTACGTCCTAGCCGGAACTGGAAGGGAACCATGTTCGACACGCTTGCGGAGAAGCTCCAGGCCACGCTCGCGGACGTCCGCGGGCACGGCACGCTGACCGAATCCGACGTGAACGCGGCGATGCGCGAGATCCGCCTCGCCCTGCTGGAGGCCGACGTTAACTTCAAAGTGGTCAAGAGCTTCACGAGCGCCGTCAAGGAACGGGCGCTGGGAGCCGACGTGATCGGCAAGCTCAACCCCGGACACCAAGTCGTGAAGATCGTCTCCGACGAGCTGACCGAGCTGATGGGTGGCGCCGCACACGACCTGAGCTTCTCGCCCCGACCACCGACGATCGTGCTGATGGCCGGTCTGCAGGGCTCAGGCAAGACCACGGCGACCGCTAAGCTGGCACGCTACCTGCACGAGCAGCACGGCTCATCGGTCGCGGTCGCCGCGTGCGATGTCTACCGGCCGGCGGCGGTCGAGCAACTGATCAAGGTCGGCAATCAGGTGGGCGCCGACGTGTACGAGCAGGGCACTGACGGTGACCCAGTCAGGATCGCCGCCTGGGCTCGCGACCGCGCTCAAAGCGAGGGCAAAGACGTTCTGATCATCGACACGAGCGGCCGCCTGCACGTCGACAGCGAGCTGATGGCCGAGCTGGCGAACATCAAGAAGGCGGTCCGGCCCCACAGCATCCTGCTCGTGGTGGACGCGATGACCGGCCAGGACGCCGTCAACGTCGCCGAGGAGTTCGGCCGCGTGGTCGACTTCGACGCGGTCGTGCTGACGAAGCTCGACGGTGACGCCCGTGGCGGCGCCGCGCTGTCGGTCAAGGCGGTCACCGGCAAGCCGATTCTGTTCGCGTCGACGGGTGAGAAGCTCGACGCGTTCGAGCGCTTCCACCCGGACCGCATGGCTCAGCGGATCCTCGGGATGGGCGACGTGATGACCCTGATCGAGAAGGCGCAGGACACCTACGACACTGACCAGGCCGCCGAGCTGGAGCGTAAGTTCCGCAAACAGGAGTTCGGGCTTGACGACTTCCTGGAGCAGATGCGCCAGGTCCGCCGGCTGGGACCGTTGCAAAGCCTGCTAGGGATGATCCCGGGGATGAGCAAGGAGCTGCGCGGCGTCAAGCTCGACGAGCGCGAGTTCGATCGCCTCCAGGCGATCATCCTCTCGATGACCCCGCGGGAGCGCAGGCACCCGGAGCTGATCAAGGGCTCCAGGCGTCTGCGGATCGCGCAGGGCTCGGGCACGAACGTGCAGGCCGTGAAGGCGCTGATCAAGCAGTTCGAGCAGATGCGCAAGATCATGCGGCAGGTATCGCAGGGGCGCATGCCGGACCTTGGCGCAATGCTCCGGCAGTCCAAGTAAAGATACTTTCAGGCGCCGACCCGGCCGGACCGCTAACCTGATCAGCCTATGGCAGTCAGACTTCGACTCACGCGCGTCGGCGGACGCAAGAATCCTATCTGGCGGGTGGTCGTCGCCGACCAGCGATCCAAGCGCGACGGACGCGTGATCGAAACCGTCGGCCATTACAACGCTCAGACGAACCCTTCCACGATCGTGCTCAACGAGGAGCGGATCAAGGACTGGCTGCAGCGGGGGGCGCAGCCCAGCAACACCGTCCGCAAGCTCCTGCGCATTCAGAACATTCAGTGACAGTGACCGAGGGTTCGGGCTCGCCGAAGGATCTGCTGGCCTACCTCGCCTGCGGGCTCGTCGATCAGCCCGACCGCGTCAGCGTGCGCGAAGTGCGCGAGGCTGACGGCACGATCGTGCTCGAGCTGTCGGTGGCCCAAGACGACTACGGCAACGTGATCGGCCGCGGCGGGCGCACCGCCAGCGCGCTGCGCACGGTCGTGAAGACCGCCGCCGTCAAGCGCGGACAGCGCGTGTTCGTCGACATCGTCGACTGAGGCCGGCGCCGTGCCGGCCCGTGGCTCCGCGCGCGAGGGCTTGCTTCGGGCGGGCTTCGTTGCCGCGCCCCATGGACTTGACGGAAGCTTCCACGTGGCGCAAGCGAATCCGCAGCTGCTGACGCTCGGGGGCAAGGTTACGATCGATCGAGAGGAGCGCGTGATCAGCCGCCGCAGCGGCCACGACCGTCGCTTGATCGTGCGCGTGGAGGGCTGCGATGACCGTGACGGCGCCCTCCTGCTGCGCGGCGCGGAGCTGCTGGTGCACCGCAGCCTGGCGCCGGCGCTCGAGGGCGACGAGTGGTGGGCCGAGGACCTCGAGGGGTGCTCCGTGCACGACTCCGGCCGCCCGGTGGGGACAGTCAAACGCCTGCTCGCGCTTCCCTCCTGTGAGGTACTCGAGGTGGCCCGTGCCGACGGGAGCGCAGACCTGCTCGTGCCGCTCGTCGACCCCGCTGTGCGAACAGTCGACATCCAGCGGCGCGCGATCGACATAGACCTCGCGTTTCTCGGGGTGCAGTGATGCAGATCGACGTGTTCACGCTGTTCCCAGAGGCGTTCGAGTGGTTCGCCTCCCAGCGCCACATCGCTAACGCGCTGCGCCATGGACACACGCTCGAATGCGTCAACTACCGCGACCACACGCCGCTGCGCGGCGGCCAGGTCGACGACACGCCATTCGGTGGCGGCGCCGGAATGCTTCTGCGGGTCGACGTCGTCGGCGCGGCGCTGCACGCTCGCTACGAGGTCGATCCCGTGCGCCTGCCCGCGGGCAGGCGCGTGCTGGCGCTGACGCCGCGCGGCCGGATGCTCGACGACCAGTTCGTCGACGAGCTCGTCGGCGAGCCCGCACTGACGCTTCTGTGCGGTCGTTACGAAGGGTTCGACGAACGGATCCTGCGGCACTTCGCGACCGAGGAGGTCTCGATCGGCCGCTACGTTCTCGCCGGTGGTGAGCTGGCCGCGATGGTCCTCTGCGACGCCGTCATGCGCAAGCTCCCGGGCGCGCTCGGCCATAAGCAGTCGGCGCAGGAGGAGTCGTTCAGCAGCGCGCTGCACGGCGCGCCCGAATATCCGCACTACACGCGCCCCGCCGAATATCGCGGCTGGTCCGTGCCGGAAGTACTGTTGTCCGGGCACCACGCCCGGATCCGTGAATGGCGTCTCGCACAAACCAGGGTCGAGATCCGCTGCGAGCACGGTCCGCTACCATAGGCCGCTCGCCGGTCGCGAGCAGCGCCCGACACAGCTTGCACGCCGGCCTTCCGGCCAAATCGAAACCCACGCCGGCTGCCGGCCAATCGACCTGATCATGAGCACTGTCATTGAAAACCTGGAGCGAGCCCAGCTCCGTCGCGTTCCGAAGTTCGACGCGGGCGACCGTCTGCGCGTCCATTTCCAGGTGATCGAGGGCGCGCGGCGCCGCACGCAGGTGTTCGAGGGGGTTGTGATCAAGCGCCAGGGCCACGGCGCGCGCGAGAACTTCACGGTCCGCAAGCAGTCCTTCGGCGTCGGCGTGGAGCGCACGTTCCCGCTGCACTCACCCAAGATCGAGCGGATCGAGGTGGCGGCCCGAGGGGACGTCCGCCGTGCCAAGCTCTACTACCTGCGCGACCGCGTCGGCAAGCGAGCCCGCGTCCGCGAGCGCCGCTCCGCCGGACCGGAAGTGGCTGTCGAGCGGGAGCTGCTGCATCCGGTCACAGCGGCCCCAGCGGCCGTGGAAGTCGCGCCGGACGGCGGCGGCGCCGCGGTGAGAGCGGCAGCGCCGGCCGACGCCGCCACGACGCAGGCAGCCGTGGCCTCGGCCGAAGCGTAGGGTCTTGCGGCGGGCAACTACCGGGCCGGTGGCGATGATCGTGCGCGTCGAGGAGCAGGCACTCTGGGCCAGGATCCTCGCCAGGTCGACCTCGCCCCGCTCCTGATGGCGAGCTCGAAGCAGAAAACCTCGAAGGGGACGCTGCATTCGCTCGTCGAGCTCGTATTGACGGTGGCGGTCGCGATCGGCCTCGCGCTGCTGATCCAGGCAGTCATCGTCAAGCCCTACAAGATCCCGAGCACGTCGATGGTGCCGACGTTGATCGTCGGCCAGCGAGTGCTTGCCAACCGGATGGACACGGATCCCTCGCTTGGAGACGTGGTCGTGTTCCACCCACCAGCGGGCGCGGACGATTCGGCGGACCCAGTGTGCGGAAACCCGTCGCAGGGACACGACGGCGGTCAGGCCTGCGACGCGCCCACCCCGGCGGAGTCCAGCCAAACGTTCATCAAGCGCGTCGTGGGCCTGCCGGGTGACACGCTGACGATCGTCAATGGACACGTTTACCGCGACGGCGTCAGGGAGAAGGACCCCTACATCGAGCCGTGTGGAGGCTATCCGACCTGCACGTACCCCAAGCCGATCAAGGTTCCGGCCGGCATGTACTACATGATGGGCGACAACCGTGGTGGTTCCGACGACAGCCGATTCTGGGGACCTGTGCCACAGAAATGGATCATCGGCGTTGCCTTCTTCACCTACTGGCCGCCCGACCGGATCGGCACCCTCTAGTAGCGCGGACGTGCGCACCCGGGCAGCCACGCGCACGCGGCCAGACAGGCGCAAGCGGCGCCGGCGCAATCCCGCCGTGCGATTGCTGGCCTACGACCGTGCGCTCGGACCGCGGTTCGTCGCCGGTGCGGACGAGGTCGGCAGGGGATGCCTGGCGGGACCGCTGGTCGCCGCGGCCGTGCTGTTCGATCTCGACGCTTTACGTCCCGCCGACGTTCGCGCGCTGGCTGGGTTGAATGACTCAAAGCGCCAGACGCCGGCTGCGCGCCAGGCTCTATATCCGGTGATCCTGCGCGTCGCGGCCAAGGTTTCGGTGCTCTCGCGCTGCGCGCCCGGAATCGACGCGCGCGGCCTCCACGTGACCAACCTGGCGGCGCTGCGCGACGCGCTTGCAAACGTCGCCTGCGAGGGGTGTATCTGCCTGAGCGACGGGTTCGCGCTCGCCGATGTCGGGTTCACCCAGCGCGCAGTGGTCGGAGGCGACGGCACCTCGGCCGCGATCGCGGCGGCGTCGGTGATCGCAAAGGAGACGCGCGACCGCTACATGCGCCGCGCCGACGCCCGTTACCCCGGCTGGGGCTTCGCGCAGCACGTCGGCTACGCGACGCCAGAGCACCGCGGCGCGATCGAGCGACTCGGCGTGACGCCGCTGCACCGGCTGTCGTTCAACTCCACCGCGTTCACGCAGATGTCGCTGGTCTGATCGGGCGAGCGGACCGGTCATGCTCGCGGCTCGTTGGGCTCCTCACGGAGTGACGTCGGTTGCGCGGGTTTTGCTGGTGATTCGGGACGTCTGGCGGCGAGCTCGCGTTCGCCGCTCACCCCGTCTTCGCGATCACACTCTTCATCTCGTCAGCGCTGAACGCACGCAACGTGGTCGTACGAAGGTTGCCCTGGGAGGAAAGCATCAGCAACGCCGCCGCTAGCGTCTCGTCGTCCGGGGCATCAAGGATCGCGACGAGATCGTGGCCTCCAAGCGTCCAGTACGTGTCCTTGAACGTGACGCCCAGCTTCTCGAAATGAACTCTCGCCGCGTCGTAACGGTCCACGGAGTCCTTGAAGCTGCCGACACCCTGCTGCGTCCAGTCGATCAACACGACGTATGTCGCCATGCGCATCCTCCCTCTTGGTTTGAGCAATCCTAAGCGTTCCACAAGCTCGCTTCAAGCTTCAAGGATGGGCTCCGGCCATGGTGATCGTCGGGCTCCGGTGGCGGCGCACCGCCGGTGCGATCAGCTGGCCACGAGCGTCTCCCCCGTGCATGCCGGCTCGCCGCGATGGCAGGCCCCAGCACGGTTTCGATCGCCGCGAACCACGGTTCAGGGCTGTGTGCACGACGACGTCGGCGATCTGCGGCAGGTGCTTTCGTAGCGCTTCCTCCAGCTCGCCGGCTTGCTGATGGGCGTCTGTGAGCGAGGCGGGTGCCGAGATCGAGACGGTCATGAACACGACGATGCCTCGCTCGGCAGGGAGCAGGCGTACATCGATCGCGTCTTTCCCGGTCTGTTGGTGCACGATCGCTTGGATCCTGGCGAGCTCCCGGTCCAGCTCAGAACGCACCCTCGAGGTGCTCAAGCGCGACGAACTGCCCGCGGCGATCAAACGTCACGCCGATCGCGTCGAATCGCAGCTCGCACGCCCGCGGGCGCTGCGGCCGCTCGACCAGCCAACGGCCGGCGAGCTTGCGGACCTGCGAGCGCTTACGCTCGTGCACGGATTCCAACGGGTCGATAGCGGTCCCGCACTCGCGCCTGGACTTGACCTCGCAGAACACGAGCGTCGTACCGTCGAACGCGACGATGTCCAACTCACCCCAGCGTGTGCGGAAGTTCCGCTCGAGGATCGTGAAGCCCCTGCGTTCGAGATGCTCCGCCGCGAGTTGCTCGCCGGCGGCGCCGAGGCCCTGACGTGTGTCGGTGCTGTCCAAACTCATGCGCGGCACGCTACGCGCAAAGCTGTGACGCATGGGTAACGCGATGTGACATTTTGGTGACCGCCACCGCTCGGAGAAGTTCAAACTTGTCACAAGCCGCGGCACACGTGTAACTAGAAGGCGCGTAGCGTCCTGTTCGTGCTTGCTCGTGTTGCGACGTTCGCGATCGACGGCGTCGATCCCCGCTTGGTGTCCGTCGAAGTTGATATTCGCCCCGGCCTGCCGGCGTTCACAATCGTCGGCCTCGGTGACGCAGCCGTACGAGAGTCGCGTGAACGGGTTCGCTCGGCGATTCTCAACTCCAGGTTCGAGTTCCCGCAGCGAAGGATCACCGCCAACCTGGCGCCGGCGTTTCTGCGCAAGGTGGGTCCCGGTTTCGACGCGGCGATCGCGCTTGCGATCCTGGCTGCCAGCGGGCAGTTGCCACCAGGCGCGCTGACAACCGTGGCGGTCTTCGGCGAGCTCTCCCTCGGAGGCGCACTGCTCGACTCTGCCGGTGTGCTCGCTGTCGCCGAAGGTGCGCGCCGCGCGGGCATTCCGCGACTCGTGGTCCCGCTCCAGCGTGCTGGCGAGGCGGCGCTCATCGATCGCCTGGCGGTTGCCGGGGTCGCGGATCTGCGCGCCGCGGTCGACGCCGTTACTGGTGCGCGCGTGCCGGCCCAGCCTCAGCCTGCCAGACATCCGAGCAACACAGAGGCCCCCGATCTCGCTGACGTCAGAGGGCAGGAGATCCCGCTGCTCGCGCTCGAGATCGCCGCCGCCGGCGCTCACAACCTGCTCCTAGAGGGACCGCCCGGAACCGGCAAGACGATGCTCGCGCGCCGGTTGCCCTCGATCCTGCCGCCGATGACGCGCGCACAATCGATCGAAGTGACGCGGATTCACAGCGTAGTCGGCCTTCCCGCCGTCGGCCTGATCCAGTCAAGGCCGTTCCGCGCACCACATCACACGATCTCGCCGGCCGGCCTCGTCGGTGGCGGCGCGCCGCCGCGACCCGGCGAAGCGACTCTTGCCCACTGTGGTGTGCTGTTCCTCGACGAACTGTCCGAGTTTCACCGCCCGGCGCTCGAAGCGCTCCGCCAGCCGCTCGAGGACGGATGCGTGACGATCGTTCGCGGGCAGCGAGCGCTCGTGTTCCCGACCAGGTTCATGCTCGTCGCAGCAACCAACCCTTGTCCCTGCGGGTTCGCGGGGGTCGCGGATCGGTGCTGCTGCAGCGAGGCTGACCTGCGTCGCCATCGCCGCCGCCTGAGCGGACCGCTGCTTGATCGGATGGACCTGCTTGTGAACGTTGAGCGGCCCTCCGAGCGCGAACTGCGTGCCGCTCCCACGCGTGACAGCGCCGGCGTGGGGGGGCGTGTCCACGAAGCACGAGCGCGCCAGTTGCGCCGCTTTGCCGGCACGGCGACGAGCTGCAACGGCGAGATGGATGCCCGCGCGGTGCGGACCTGGGTGCAACTGGAGACCGCAGCCGAGGTGGTGATCGGCCGCGCGTACGCGACGGGAAGCCTCTCGGCGCGGGGCCGCCATCGTGTGCTGCGAGTCGCAAGGACGATTGCCGACCTGGCGGGCCGGGAGCGCATCGGCGAGAGCGACCTGTTGATGGCGCTGAGCATGCGACAGCGCATCGGGGGCGACGAGGCGCTGGCGGCATGACGCCGAGGCCCGGAGCCTGTGATCGATGCCTCGCGCGGCCCTGGTGGCTGTCGAGACTGACCGGTCATCTTGACTGCGCACGCAGCCGGATCCAGCCGCTGCTCGGCCTTGACGACGAGAATCTGGTCGCCGCCGTCGCCGGCGCCGAGGGACCACGCGCCGCCGACGAATTCGCCAGCTTCGACCCGGCCGCAGCACGCGCGCATGCACTCAGCGCGGGCTTGGAGCTCGTGTGTCGCTGCGATGGGCGCTATCCGACGATGCTTCGGGCGCTCGCGGGGGCTGCGCCCGCCGTCCTGCATGTCGCCGGCGGCATGGACTGCTTCCTGGATCTATGCCGGAATGATCCGGTCGCGGTCGTCGGAGCGCGGCGCGCCTCGAGCTATGGCCTGGAAGTCGCGCACGCCCTCGGTCGAGGGCTATCAGCGTCGGGCGTGACCGTGATCAGCGGCATGGCGACCGGCATCGATGCGGCCGCGCACGCAGGCGCGCTGAGCGCCGGCGGTCGAGCGGTCGCGGTTCTCCCGGGCTCAGCCGATCGCGCGTATCCGGTCAGCAAGCGAGCCCTTCACCGCGCGATCCTCGCCGACGGAGCGGCCGTCAGCGAGCTCGCCCCGGGCGCGGAGATCCGTCGCTGGACGTTCCCGGCGCGTAACCGCCTGATCGCTGCGCTGTCGGCGATCACCGTCGTCGTCGAGGCGGGCGAGCGCTCGGGATCGCTGATCACAGCAGAGCTGGCCGGCGATCTGGGCCGGCCGGTCGGCGCGGTCCCGGGCCGCGTGTCCTGTAGCCAGGCGGCGGGCCCGAATCAGCTTCTGGCCGAAGGCGCGCACCTGATACGCGGCGCAAAGGACGTGCTCGACCTGCTGGTCGCCGCCGGAATCAGGGAGGTCGACGCCGACCTGCGAGGGCCACGATCTACTGATTCGCGAGCGCCAGAATTGACTGACTTCCGAGCGCCGCTGTCCGCTGAGCAACACGGCCTGTTGCAAGCGATCGCCGAAGGCGACGACACGTCGGCTGCGCTCGCCCGCGCCGGCGTGTCACCGGAGCGTGGGTTGGCGGCAATCGCGTCACTGGAGCTGGGCGGGTATCTGCGCCGCGTCAGCGGCGGGCGCTACGCGGTGATTCTGCCGTCGCTGAGTCCGCGTGGTCCCTAATCTGGGCCGCATGAACATCGCTCGGCGGATTCCCAGGGTGCTGTCGATCGCCGGCTCCGATTCCGGCGGAGGTGCCGGCATCCAGGCTGACCTCAAGGCGTTCGCGGCCTGCGGAGTGCACGGGATGACCGCGATCACGGCGATCACGGCACAGAGCACCGTCGGCGTGACCGCAATCCACGCGGTGCCACCTGAGGTGATCGTTGCCCAGGTGCTCGCCGTGGTGCAGGACATCGGCGTCGATGCCGTCAAGATCGGGATGCTCGGAACGCCGGAGACCGTGCGCGCCGTCGCCGACGGGCTTGCGGCCGTGCCCGCGCACGTGCCGGTGGTGATCGATCCGGTGATGGTCGCCGAGTCGGGCGCGGCCCTGCTTGACAGCCCGGCACGTGCCGCCCTGATCGAGCGACTTCTTCCACGAGCCACGGTCTTGACGCCGAACCTGCCAGAGGCGAAGGCGCTCGCCGCATCCGCGCCCTCAGCGCGGGGCACAGGCACGGAACCGGCCGCCGGCGCCCCCGCGGGCACCGAGCCAGCGGTCGACGCCGCAGCGCTGGCGCGCGCCGTGCGCGAGCTCGGGCCCGCGTACATCGTGATCACCGGAGGTCACCGGGAGGTGAGCTCCGATCTGTTCTTCGACGGTCGCGAGATCGTCGAGATCGGTGGTCCGCGGCACCCCGACGGCGCAGCCCACGGATCGGGCTGCACGCATTCCTCTGTGCTGGCGGCATGCCTGGCGTGGGGCTATGACCCGCTGAGGGCGGCGCGCGTCGCCAAGCAGATGGCCTCGCAAGCGGTGCTACGCGGCCTGCGTGAACTGGGCGCCGGCGCCGGCCCCGTCGACGTGCTGGACATCGCCAGCCATGCGCTGAACCCCCAAGGCGTGATCTCCGGAAGGTAGTGCGATCCGCGAGCCCGACCACCGGGTTCGGTTGCTGAGCCGGTTGACACGGCGGCCGTGGTCGCGCCGCCGAACGCGCGCACGGGTTAGTTGATAAAGTCAATGTCCTTCATCAACAATATGCAGTTCCGGTGTTTTCTGCGGCTGCTCTTCTCTGATAACGCGAGACGAGATCAGACGAACCACAACGGCTCACCGGTTGAACTCGACATTGGAGGTCTGTGTGTCCGATCGCAATAGGCGCGCCCGCGTCTTGGCGCTGCGCTCCGCGCTGCTCGTGCTGTGCGGCGCAGTCTCGCTCTGCGTACTCCCTGCGGTGGCCAGCGCTGCCGCTCCCACGCCGGAGTCGTTGACCGACTGCACCGGCACGATCGCGCCGGACTCCACGGGCGCTGCGCTCGGGGAGCCGAACCTGCTCGACTACTCGTTCTACTGCGACACCGACATCTCCGCCTACACGATCCTCGTCGACCGGCAGGCCGGTAACGACTTCAATCTCGATGACTACAACCCCACGCCGGAGGTGCTGCAGACCTACAACAACGAGCCGAGCGCGACGGAGAGCATCACCTGCGAGGGCCCGACCCCGGGACAGGGGGTCAACTGCAACCTTGGCGCAGGTGGGGTGCTGACCGCCGGCTACCTCGCCGAGGGTTCGGTCGATCCGCTCGAGCCCTATTGCGCCTACCTGCCGAAGGGTGCGCGGCCTGGGACACCTGCGGTCCCGCAGGCGATCGTCCAGTTGATCGTCACCGACAACACCGGCGCGCAGGACGGCCCGTTCGACCTCGATCTCGCTAGGACCTGCCCAAGGGTTCCGGCCGTCGTTCCAACGCCGAAGCCAAAGCCCAAGCCGAAGCCGAAGCCGAAGGGCAAGAGCAAGCCGAAGGGCAAAGGCAAGACCGCGGGCAAGGGCAAATAACAATCAAGGACAAGACCAGCAGCAGCAAGCGCCAGCGCCGCTCCTGAACGAAAGCCAACGCTTCGGCCAATTCAGCCCAAGCCAAGGTTCGTCGCCAGCAAGCTGCGAAGGTGGATGCCCCGCTCCGAGGGACTCGCGCGCCTACTCGAAGCGCACCGGCCCTCCCAGGACCCTTGCGGTCCCGAGGCGGGGCATCCGCCGCAGCCGTTCCGAGGCGGGGCATCCACCGAGCCACTTCTCGGACGGGACGCCAGCGACTATAATTCAGGGGTGCGTTTTCTGCAGATGAGGCCTGGACATGGCGAGGTTCTGATCGCGGAGGGCGACGTAGAGCGAGCCGAGGACGAGCAGCGCTTGGTGGAGGAGTTCCGTCGCCAGCTTGACAGCGGCCTGTGGGCCGCCGTGCCTCTAGAGGATGGCGACCGTCGCCAGGCGCGCATGGTGCGCTCGTTCGATGATGTTCCACGGGACGCTGACCGCGTGATCTTCTTTCCACGCGCGGCTGGCGGAAGCCGGTAGGGGACGCGCTGTGTGGCTGGCGCTTGCTGCATCGGCGCTGGTGGCACTGGCTCTGCTGTCCGACCTGATCGTGCCGTGGTGCGGCGAGCAGTGGTCACGTCACCGCGCGCGGCGCAGGCGGGTGCCAGAGCCGGTTTTCGATCCCGGGCGCGAGCGGCGCGCGGAGCAGAAAGCCCGTGATCTCCTGCGTTCGTGCGTCAACGAGGAGGAGTGGACGATGTACCGCGAGCTCGGCTTCATTCGCGTGTGGGGCTCGCAGCGGGCGGCGCACGACGATTCGCTCGCCGGGCCCGCCTATGCCTATCTGATCTACCCCCACAAGCCGATCGTGGCCTATCTGCCACAGACGGGCCGGCTGCTGAGCGAGTACTGCATCTCCTTCCCGGATGAGACACGGCCGTACGGCAGTACGAGGCTCCCTGACTCCGACGATGTGCTCGCGAAATGGATGGCGCTGACGGACGACGAGCAGCGCCTCCTGTCGGTCGCGAACATGCACCTGCCCGGACGCCAGTTCGACCCAGCGGCGCTGAGGCGCGATCTCTGGCGGCTCTCGCGCTGGGAGCGCAGCCGCATGCGGACCTCCGCGAGCCGTGCTTCGATCGCGCCGGTCCAGAACGACAGCTGAGAGCGAGTCGAGCGCGCTGGCCGGCTGCTGATCGGTAGCGGCCGGCCGCTGCGCATCCGCGCCGTCCACTGAGCCGCTCAGCGCGGTCGAGCTAGGCCTGAGCTAGGCCGCCCGAAACGGTCACGAGCGGCAGCCGCGCAAGAAGGCATGCCAACCAAATCAGTTGAAAAACTGGGCAAGCTGCTAGGCTTAGCCGAGCAATTCAGCTAAGCCAATTGGCCCTACGAAGTCAATTGAATAAATGCCGTTAACAACGAAAGGAGCGCAGTTGATCTCGAAAGCAGAGTTCCACGCGCGTCCGCCCGTCGGGCGGCTCAGAGGGCTGCGCGTACGAGCTCTAGCCGCACTGGCTGTTGCCGTACCGGTGCTGGCGTTGCCGTCGGCAGCAGCAGCACGGACGATCACGCTGGTCGGGGCCGGATCCAGCGCGGCTCAGCCCTACATGCTCGAACTGTTCCGGGGGTACTCGCACATCCACAGGAACATCCGCTTCACATACTTCCCCGACGGCGGCAACGCCGGCGTCAAGAACGTGCAGTCGGGAGCTCCATACGAGTTCGCCATCAACACCCGCCCACCGGAGCCGAGCGATGGCGGAACGACTTACGTCAAGCTGTTCCTCGACGCGCTCTGCATCGCCGTCAATCACAACAACAGCATCACCAATATCTCGCTGACCAACCTCAAGGATATCTTCCTCGGCGACGACACGAGCTGGAACGACGTGCCCGGGTCGAACCTGACCACGACGATCGCCCCGATCGGCCGCAACGCGGCCGCCGGCCAGTACACGTTCTTCCAGCAGTCGGTGCTCAATGGCGAGTCGCAGGCCTTGAACGTTCAGCAGGACACCTCGGACGGGCTCGTGCAGGTCGGCATCGAACAGAACCCGGAAGCGATCGGCTATGTAGGCCTAGCGCACTCCGGCCCGCCGGTCAAGAAGCTGACCGTTAACCACGTCGCCTGCTCTGCGCCTTCGATCCGCAGCGAGAGCTATCCGCTGTTCCGCTACGACTGGGGCGTGTTCCCGACGGCTCACCCGACGGTGCAGGTGCTGCAGTTCTTCAGCTGGGTGCGCACCAGCGCAGCCGCCGGCAAGATCATCAACGAAGCCGGGGCCGTCGCCGCGTTCAACAAGTAAGCGCGCGAGCGGGAAGCGAGCAGCGCCGACCATGAAGGTCAGAAACGAAGTGTAATGGACGAGTATGTCCTCCACGAAGAGGAGCGGCGACTCAGTCCGGAGGCGCGCGCCGCGCTCGGGCTCGGCGCGCTCGTCTGCGGTGTGGTCGTGTTGCTGCTCGCGATGCTGGCTTTCATCTTGCACGAGGCGTGGCCTTCGTTTTCCCACAACGGGCTCAGCTGGTTCGGGCCGGGCGGCAACGTCGACAACCAGATCGAGACGATCTTCAACTCGGGCAACTACGACCAGGCTCCGCAGTACCTGTTCCACGCCTGGCCGCTGATCTGGAGCACGATCCTGACGACGGCGGGCGCGATCTCGATCTCGTTTGTCTGCTCGCTGTTCATTTCGGTGTTCATCGTCGGCTTCGCTCCCGGCTGGCTGCGGCGCACCCTCGAGCCGGTCGTGCGGCTACTGGCGAGCATCCCGTCGGTCATCTACGGGCTGATCGGCGTCCTCGTCCTGGTCCCCTTCATCGGCAACCACCTGATCACCCAGAGCGAGAAGGCATCCGTCACGCCGGTGATCCAACTCAGCGGCTACAGCCTGCTCGCGGCGGTGATGATCCTGACCGTGATGACGGCGCCGGTGATGATCGCTGTATTCTCCGAGGGGCTGCGCACCGTTCCGCGCGGCTGGCTCGAGGGATCGCTCGCGCTCGGCGTGAACGAGTGGCGAACCTTCTGGAAGATCGCGGTGCGGACCGCCCGCCCCGCGCTGGTCGCCGGGACCGTGCTGGCCACGGCACGTGCGCTCGGCGAGTCGGTGATGCTGAGCATGGTCTCGGGCTCGGTCGGGTTCGCTCCCAACCCGGCCGACGGACTGATCTTCTTTTTCGAGCCTTCGCGCGGGTTACCTGCGACGATCCTTCACAACACCGACGAGCTGAGCTCGCCGCCGATGGAGCACACGCTCTACGCGATCGCCGCGCTGCTGCTGTTCTCGGCCTTCATGTTCTCGTTGATCGGCTGGGCGGCCAAGCAACCGATGAAGCGCTACCACAACGCCGGCGGTGCGACGTGAACGCGACCACGCTCGCGAACGGCGCGTCCAGTTCGGGCGCCGCGCCTCCGACTCCATCGAAGCGCACCGGCTCCACCGCCTCTTGGCGACTGAGTGACCGCATCGGTCTCGCTTTCGCCTGGTTTCTGGGGCTTCTGTTCTGTGCGATCTGCGCCGCGATCATCCTTTACATGCTGGTCCAGGGGATCCGCTACGTGCGCCCGAGTCTGCTGGTGACCAGTCCTCAAGTGGGCTTCACGCAGAACGAGACCGGAGGCTTCCTCGATCCGATGCTCGGCACCTTCCTGGTTGCCGGCATCGCGATCGGCATCGCCGCCCCGGTTGGGATCGCATTCGCCGTCTGGCTGAGCGAGTACTCCCGCCCGCATTGGCTGGCCCGGATCGCGGAGTCGACAGTCGAAATGCTCGCGGGAGCGCCCACGATCGTGCTCGCGCTGTTCGGCATTCTCCTGTTCGAGGCGCCGGCACTCGGCTTTCTCAGTGAGACCGTCGATGGCGGTGTGATCGGGAAGTCGTTCTTCGCCGCTGGGGCGATGCTCTCGCTGGTCGCGCTGCCGCTCGTCGTGAGCACCGTCCGCGAGGGGCTGCAGGCGATTCCCAACCACGTTCGTGAGGCGTCATACGCGGTTGGCAAGACGAAGATCGCGACCACACGACGCGTACTGCTGCCCGCCGTGCGCTCATCTGTGATCACCGGGACGATGCTGGGAGTCGGCAGAGTGATCGGCGACACAGCGATCATCGTGCTGCTGCTCGGAGACACTCAGCGGCTGGAGGGTGTCGGCTCGCTACCGTTGTGGAGCACGCTGCGGGGCACCGGCAGCACGCTCACGAGCTACATCTTCGACAACGCGCCCACCGGCGAGCTCAACCAACCGAACAAGGCCTACGCGGCGGCGTTCGTGCTGATCATGATTGTGCTTGCCCTGAACCTACTGGTCGACATCTTCGGACGCCGTTCAAGGGAGCTTCGATGGAGTTGAAAACACCGCTGCCCGTACGCAGGCTGACGCCGGGGATACACATCACGCCCCGGCCGTCGCATCCGGCCCTCTCGCCGGTCCCCTCGGCAGCGCCGAGCACCGAGCGAGCGGAAGCTCAGGTGGCGCCGAGATTCGCGGCGACCCGCAGCGCCCAGCCCGCGCCGATCGTGACGATCGACCGGATGTCGGTCGAGGAGCTGTCCGTCGCGTACGGCGCCAAACAGGCGGTCAAGTCAGTCTCGCTACCGATCCGCCAGGGCGAGGTACTCGCCCTGATCGGGCCTTCCGGCTGCGGCAAGACGACCCTCCTGCGCTCGCTCAACCGCCTCACCGAGCTGACGCGGGGCGCCACCTCGGGTGGCAGGATCACGCTCGACGGAGTCGATATCGCCACACTCGAGCCGACCGCGCTGCGACGTCGCGTCACGATGGTCTTCCAGCAGCCAAACCCATTCCCGATGAGCGTGTTCGACAACGTCGCCTACGTGCTGCGTGAACAGGCGTCAAGGCGTCCGCGGCGAGCGTCGCTGGCGGGCGCGGTAAAGGATGCGCTCGCGCGCGCCGGGCTGCTGGACGAAGTCGCGGACAACCTCGACCACCCCGCGCTGCGGCTCTCCGGCGGCCAGCAGCAGCGGCTCTGCATCGCGCGTGCGCTGGCGGCGAACCCGGAGGTGCTCCTGCTCGACGAGCCCTGCTCGGCACTCGACCCGCTGTCGACGGCGGTGATCGAAGAGCTGATTGTCAAGTTGCGCGAGGAGGTGGCGGTGGTGATCGTCACGCACAACCTCCAGCAGGCCAGCCGGATCGCCGACAACGTCGGGTTCATGTATCTCGGCGAGCTGGTCGAGTATGCGAACGCCCGGACGCTGTTCATGACACCCAAGCAGGCCCAGACGAGGGATTACGTAAGCGGTGCGTTCGGCTGACGTAATCGGCATGCGCGCGGCCGTGCTCGTGGCAACGCTGATCGCAGCCGGCCCGCTGGCCGGCTGCGCCACGACTCAGCAGGAAGCGGTGAGGCTGCAGCTGAACGGCGCGCGCATCCGGGCCGGCGAACAGGCCGTCAGGGTGACGCGCCCGGATCCCGCGGTCGCCGTGAGGACCGTGGAGCTGATCGATGGCGCCACGCGCTCCGCGGTTCTGGTCGTGATCCACAACCGCACGGCTGGCCCGATCAGCGACCTTCCGATCTCGATCGGCGCCCGCGGCTCCAGCGGAGCGCTGAGCTATCTGAACGCGATCCCGGGGCTGCCGTATTTCGGCGATCACCTCCCCGCGATCCCCGCGCATGGGACGCTCCACTGGATCTTCACAGCAGCGCGGCGCCTGCCGGACGGAGTCAGGCTGTTCGCGCTCGTGGGGACTCCGCCGAGCGCCACGGCGACCCGTCCGCGGTCGCTCCCGATGATCTCCGCCGTGCTGATCGGGTCCACGACGGTCACGGTCAATTCGTCGGAGTTGTCGCTGGACGTGCGCAACCGCTCGGGGGTGCCGCAATACCAGCTTCCGGTGTACGCGTTCGTGCAACGCGGCGGACGCTACCTCGCAGCGGGCGATGCGACGATCGCGCATCTGAGCAGCAACGCAAGCACGACTCTGAGTTTGCGGCTGCTGGGCGTCTGGAACGGCGCGCGCGTGCAGATCGAGACGCCGCCGACAATCTTCCAGTGAAACGAGGTCGCGTGGAGTCAACCGACATAGTGCGGGTACCCGGCGCTCCAAGCGCCGGCTCATCAGCGCGGGTTGACATCGTTCCGGCTGCCGACTCGGGCGGCCATCAGCAGTGCGAAGCATGCGGCGCGGCCGTCGCCCACGACCAGCGCTACTGCGTGGCGTGCGGTGCGCGGCGCCAGCATGTGCGCGACCCCGCCGCGCGGTTCCTCAGCCGCGCGAGCGCCAACGCCAGGAGCGAACGCGCGCTGCCGCAAGCGCGGACCGCGACCAGGCGACGCTCCCCAACCCTCGCCGGAGCCCTGCTGCTGGCCGTGATTCCGCTCGCGTTGGCGGTGGGCGTCCTGGTCGGGCGCGCCTCGACCTCCGGTGATGCGAAGCTGGTCGCCGAGCTGCGCGCGCAGAAGCCTGAGCTGATCACGACCGCCGGCACGACTGCGGCGTCGAGCACCACGGCGGCGGCGGCGACGGCGGCGACGACGACCTCGAACGTCCAGGCCACGAAGCCGGTCAAGAAGTCAGGCCACGCCTCCAAGAAGCGAGCTGCGAAGACGCAGTCGAGCACGCAGCCCGGCGCCACACAGCAGCTCAGCACCAGCAAGCCGACGCAGCAACAGCTGAGCCAGGGAGCCGCGGTCGTCCGCAAGGTCCAGCAAGCGAGCGGCAAGAGCTACGTCAACTCGCAGCAGGGCCTGCCCAACGTGGTGGCCGTCCCGTGAAGCTCGCGCTCCGCAGGCAGACAACTGTTCCCGCTCCCGCTCCCGCTTCCGAGCCCGATGGCGAGCTGCTCGCGCTGCGAAACCGCCTGACCGAGCGCTTCGCGCTGATGCAGTCGGAGCTGGGCGGGCTGTTCTACGAGATGGCGATCCGCGACCACGTCAAGATGGACGTGCTTGTCGAGCGGGCGGCGGCGCTGCAGCGCGTCGACACCGAGCTCGCGCAGGTGGAGCACCTGCTCGCCAGCGGCGAAGCGACGTTCGGCGGAAACTGCGCGCATTGCGGCGCGCTCTACGCGCGCAGCGCGGCGTTCTGCGCTCAGTGCGCGCAGCCCGTTGGTGGCAGATGATCCGTGCGCTGCGTGAGATCCGCCTGAGCTGGCCGGCGTTCGCGGTCGTCGCGGGAGCGTCGATCCTGGCGAGTGCGCTGGTGCTGAGCAGCGCGCTTGGGCGCACGCCGGCCCAGAGCGCCGCGCTGGCCGCGCTGCACAGCCGCCCTGACGTGATTCGGCTGCCGACCACGCAGCCATCGCCTGCGGGCGGCGGCCCCGCGGCCGCGAGCGCCGGCAGCGCCTCCGCGTCGGTCGCCGGCAACACCGGCAGCGCAGTCGCGGAGTCCGCCGGCGCCTCTGGGGCTGACTCCGCGGGCTCCGACGCTGGCACGGACGCCGGTGCGACGGATGGCGCCGCCGCGACTGACACCAGCACGACCGGCACCACGACCAGCACCACCACAACGACGGCGAGCAGCACGCTGCCGAAAGTCGACCACGTGTTCCTGATCGCCCTTTCGACGCGGAGCTACGCGACCGTATTCGGAGCGAGGTCGGCGGCACCGTACCTGCGTTCGCTCGAACCGAAAGGGGCGCTGCTCAGCGGTTACGAGTCCCTGGACGGCAGCGAGCTGCCCGATTACATCGCGATGGTCAGCGGCCAGGGTCCCAATCCTGATACCCACGCCGGCTGCCCGACCTACAGCGAGTTCGCGGAGGGAACCGCGGCCAGGGCGAACGGCCTCGTCGACGGTGCCGGCTGCGTCTACCCGGAAACGGCGCTCACGATCGGCGATCAAGTGACAGCCAGCGGGCATGTCTGGAAGGCGTACATCGCGGACATGGGGAGCACGCCGTGCGTGCATCCCAACTCAGGTGCGGCTGACGACGTCGGGCTGCCAGGCACCCAACCCGGTTACGACACGCGCCACAACCCGTTCATCTTCTTTCACTCGCTGCTGGATCTGGGTGACTGCGAGAACGACGACGTCGACCTCGGCCAGCTTTCCCACGACCTCGCAAAGCGCTCGCGCACAGCAACGTTCTCATTCATCGCGCCGGGTGGCTGTGCCGACGCAGCTGTGGTGGCGAGCGGCGCCAGGAGCGACGGCGCCGCGAGGGCGGCCTCGACCCTCTCAGTCGACAGCTCCGCGCTCACCACGACCAGCGCCCTCACAACCGGCACCGTAACGACGGCCACGACAACCACGCCGACCACCGCCGCTGCGTCGACGACGACGACCACTCCTCCCGCCACGACCCCAACCGCCACGACTCCGACCACGACCAGTACCACTACGACTGCGACAACGACGACCCCCGCGAGCACAACGCCCGCCGCGGCCGGCAGTTGCCAACCCGGGCAGCCGATCGCGGTCGCGGCCGAGAACGCGTTCCTGCGCGCCTGGGTGCCGAAGATCCTCGACTCGGCCGCGTATAAGGAGGACGGGTTGCTCGTGATCGCGCTCGCCGGCGACAGCGCCGGTCCGGTCAGAACCGGTGCGCTCGTGCTCTCGCCCGACATCCACGGGGGCAAGACGCTCACACGGGCGTTCACCCCGTACTCCCTGCTGCGCTCGACCGAGGACCTGCTCGGCTACACCCCGCTCGCACACGCGGCGAGCGCCGCGTCGTTCGCCGCAACGCTGCTCGGCTGAACGGGAACCCAGAAGGGGTGATTCTGGAACGCTGCACCGGGCCAGATCCATAAAGGTCACAAAATAGATAATCTTGGGTGTATGAATTGCTTTTGCAAAGAAAGGGATCTGACTTGATACACATGGCACGCACGGCTCGGGGAGTGGCGAGCTTCGTTGCGAAACGAAGTGCTGCTGCACACACGCTGGGAGCCCCGGCACTGGCGTCGGTCCTGGTCTTCGCGCTGGCGGGCGTCCTGGCGGTACCGGCGCAAGCGGGCACCGTGGAGCCACCAGCAGTCTCGAGTTCTTTCACCCCGGCGCTGATCGGAGCCGGTGCCACGAGCGCGCTCGCGGTCACGATCACCAACCCGAACGCGAGCGCCTCGCTCTCGGCGATCGCGTTCGGCGACACGCTTCAAGGTGGCCTGACGATCGACAACCCCAATGGCGAGAGCGGTACCTGCGGCTCGGCCGGTGTCGTGACCGCGACGCCCGGCACGCAGACCTTCTCGCTCAGCGGCGGATCACTGAAGGGGGGGACAAGCTGCACCGTCTCGGTGGCGGTGACCGACAATGCGACAGAGGTAGTGCAGAACAGCACAGGTCTTGTGAGTTCGTCCGCGGGCTCAAGCGCAAGCGGCGACACCGAGGACCTGACCGTGCTGGCGCCGCCGACCGCCACGATCACCACCCCGCAGAACAACGCCACCTATACCTATGGGCAGAGGGTTACGGCCGCCTATTCGTGCGCGCAGGCGCAGTACACGCTCGGCCTAATCGATTGCTCCGCGGTCGACGACCTCGGCAACTCGATCTCCGACGGGCAGCCGGTCGAGACGAACGTCCCGGGAACGCACACGCTGACTTTGCTGGCGACGAGCATCACCGGCCTGGTGGCATCCGACACCGTGAATTACACCGTACTGCCGAGCAACGCTTTCACGGTCAAGAAGATCAAGCCAGGGCTCGGTGGGCGGTTGGGCTTTCAGCTCGCCCTGCCCGGCGCCGGCAAGGTCCAGCTATCGGAGCTGGCCGGTCACAAGCAGGTAGCCGCCGAAACGCTGCGCGTCAGCGGCAAGCAGATCAAGCAGATCACCGTCAAGCTGAACGCGTCGGGCAGCGCACTGCTGGCCAAGGGCGCTTTCAAGGTGCGCTTGATCGTGATCTACACGCCCACTGGCGGTCGGGCACGGACGGTCACTCTAGGCGGGATCAAGCTCGCGTGAACCGATCGCGGGCGCGAGCTCGCGCCCGCGATCTTCCCGCTTTAGGAGGGCTCGCTACAGTTCGCGCCCGCGATGACAACCACCGACAGCACACCCAAAGCCGCCGTCAGCCGGGACGCCTTCGATCCTAAGCACCGCAGCCGCGCGCTCACCGATGGGCCCGAGCGCGCAGCGGCGCGCGCTTATCTGAAGGGGATCGGCTATGACGACGACGCGCTCGCTCGCCCGATCGTCGCCGTCGCCAACACGTGGATCGAGACGATGCCGTGCAACTTCCACCTGCGTGCGCTCGCCGCCCGCGTGAAGGAGGGGATCCGCGCCGCCGGCGGCACGCCGATGGAGCTCAACACGATCGCGATCTCGGACGGGATCACGATGGGAACTCTGGGGATGCGCGCGTCGCTGGCGAGCCGCGAGGTGATCGCCGACTCGATCGAGCTCGTGTGCGACGCCCACATGTTCGATGCCGTGGTCGCGATCAGCGGCTGCGACAAGACGATTCCGGGAACCGTGATGGCGCTCTGCAGGCTGAACCTGCCGAGCCTGATGCTGTATGGCGGCTCGATCATGCCCGGCTGCTACGAGGGCAATCCGGTCACGATCCAGGAGGTGTTCGAGGCGGTCGGGGCGCACGCTGCCGGCAAGATCACAGACGCCGAGCTGACGGCGCTCGAGAACGTCGCGTCTCCCGGCGCCGGCGCCTGCGGCGGCCAGTTCACGGCCAACACGATGGCGATGGCGTTCGAGGCCTTGGGGATCTCGCCGGCAGGGTTCTCGATGGTCCCCGCGACCGACGGACGCAAGGCCGCGGTCGCCCACGAGGCGGGGCGGCTGGTGATGGACGTGCTCGCGCGCGGCCAGCGACCGAGCGACATCATCACCAAGGCCAGCCTCGAGAATGCGATCGCGACGATCGCGATGAGCGGCGGCTCGACGAACGGCGTCCTGCATCTCCTCGCGGTCGCCCGGGAGTCGGGCCTGGAGCTTTCGATCGACGACTTCGACACGATCAGCACGCGCACGCCGCTGCTGTGCGATCTGAAGCCGTTTGGCAGCTACGTCGCGCCGGATCTGTACAAAGCCGGCGGCGTACCGGTGTTGCTGAAGCGCCTCAAGCAGGCCGGGCTCCTGAACGAGGACGCAGTCACGGTCACGGGCGAGACAGCCGGCGAACTGGCCGACCACGCGCTCGAGACCGAGGGGCAGCGGGTGGTACGGGGGCTGGCCGATCCGCTGGCGCCGAGTGGCGGCCTGGCGATCCTCCGCGGCAATGTCGCGCCCGACGGCTGCGTGGTCAAGCTCGCCGGGCATCAGCGGCGCCTTCACACGGGACCCGCGCGCGTGTTCGAGTCCGAGGAGGAGGCGATGGCCGCCGTCACCGCCGGCGCGATCGAGGCCGGGGATGTCGTCGTGATCCGCAACGAGGGCCCGGCCGGCGGGCCGGGCATGCGCGAGATGCTGGCGGTCACCGCCGCGCTGGTGGGCGAGGGGCACGGCGAGGAGGTCGCGCTGATCACGGACGGGCGGTTCTCCGGGGCAACCCACGGCTTCATGGCAGCCCACATCGCTCCCGAAGCGGTCCGCGGCGGCCCGATCGCAGCGCTGCGCGACGGCGACCGGGTTACGATTGACGTCGGCAAGCGGCGGATCGACGTCGCGCTCAGCGATCAGGAGATCGCAAACCGGGTCGCCGCCTACGCGCCGCCCGCGAAGCCCTCGCCGGGACCCGCACTGGCCAAGTACGCAAAGCTTGTGGCGAGCGCGTCCGAAGGTGCAGTTACCATCTACTAGTCGAGTGCCGGAGACTTTGCACAGAGCCGAAGGCCCGACTCGATTGAAGGCGTGCGAGAATGCACAAGTTCTTGCAGATTTTCGTGCGATAGGTCGTCTGCGCCGGCTTCAAGGAATCGGCCGCTAAGATCTCTCTTAGTGGCATTAGTTTCAGACTCCCGCTCCAACGTAAAGAGGCTCCAAATCAACGGACAAGCTCAGAAGCCGGCCGGTCATCCGCGCCGTGCGCCGCGCCTGCTGTTCACCGTACTCGGAATCCTGGGCATCGCCGTTGTTGCGGCGATCGCAGTCGGCGTCCTCGCCGTGACCGCGAAGCCGGGCCTCGCCGAGGATTCGGTGGCGCTCGCACACGTCGCGCTGCCGTTCGGATCCGGAGCAATCGAGCATGTCAGCGTCGTCGGTGGCCGCGAGCAGAAGGCGATTCCGGTCTACGTGCGCGACGGCGAGATCTGGCCGACGCATCTGCTCGGCGTGCATGAGCGCGTGATCGTCGAGGTGGCCGTCAAGCGGCCGAGCTGGATCTCATGGCTGAGCGGCAGCACCGAGCATCTGCGCCTATCGCTGCTCACGCCGAGCGCGGGACTGCGTTCACCGTACGTAACAGTCCGTCCCGGACAACCTCTGGCGGTGGCCTTCACGCAGGCGGTCAGGGTGTTCGGGGTCGGCTCCACGCCGGCGCTCGCCCGCCACGTGCTGGCGACGCCGCAGAATATGATCAACGTGCAGGCGCGCGGCACGGCCGGGACGCTGTACGTAGCCGGCGCGCCACGCGCATGGGAATCGCCGACGCCGGCGCTGCTGAGCTGGTTCCCCGCAGGCGCGGCAGCCACAGCCGTCGCCTACCCGGCGCCGGGAGCACGGATCGGGCCACAGGAGCCGATCACGCTGACCTTCTCCAAGCCGGTGGATCAGGCATTGGGCAACAACCTGCCGCCGGTTTCGCCTGATACACCCGGCATCTGGCACTCGGTCAACTCACACACGATCGTCTTCAGGCCGCAGGGCTACGGCTACGGCCTCGGGGCAAAGGTCACCGTGGCGCTGCCGGCCGGAATCCAGTTGGTCGGCGGACAGAACGGTGCATCTGACCCCACCGGCAGCTGGTCGGTGCCCGCAGGCTCGACATTGCGCTTGCAGCAGCTACTCGCGACGCTCGGCTACCTGCCGGTCAGCTTTGCTCAGAGTGGAGCCGCGGTGGGCGACAGCCTCCAGGCGCAGGAGGCGGCCGCGATCAAGCCGCCTGACGGGACGTTCAACTGGCGCTACTCAAGCACTCCCGCCGCACTGGTGTCGATGTGGCAGGCTGGGACCTTCGGGGAAATGACCAAGGGCGCGATCATGGCGTTCGAGAACGACCACGGGATGACGACTGACGGGCTTGCCGGGCCGAGCGTATGGAAGGCTCTGATCGCGGCTGTGATCGCCGGCGACAAGTCCTCGTTCGGGTACACGTTCGTATATGTCAGCGAAGGCTCGCCTGAGAGCATCAACGTGTGGCATGACGGGAAGACGGTTGTGACCGGTCCTGTGAACACCGGGATCTCGGTTGCACCGACCGCCCAGGGCGTGTTCGCGGTGTACGAGCATCTCACGGTCACGACAATGTCGGGGCTGAACCCCGACGGCACCCCGTATTCGGATCCCGGGATCCCGTGGGTCAGCTACTTCAACGGCGGCGATGCGCTTCACGGCTTCATCCGCGCGTCGTACGGCTTTCCGCAGAGCCTCGGATGCGTCGAGATGCCCTATTCGCAGGCCGGCGCCGTCTACCCGTACACGCCGATCGGAACGCTCGTCGACGTCGGGTAACCGCCTGTCGCAACCTTCCGGCTTGCAATATCTTGCGAGCGGGAAGGTTGCGAGGGCACGCCGACGAAGCCGTGCTCGGCGATGAATCCACAGACCCGAGATCGAGCCGCGAGCGCGGCACGCAGCACCGGCGCGCAGGCACCGCCGTCGCCCTCGCCGGCGTGGAAGGCGGCACTGAGCGGGCTCGACGACGATCTACGCGCTCGCGCGGCCGCCAGCAAGACGGCGCGGGCGTATGCAAGCGACTGCGACCAGCTCGCGTGCTGGGCGACCGCGCGCGGCCTGCAACCCGAGACGATCGACGTTAAGGCGATCCGCCGCTACCTCGCCGGCCTGTCGGCGCGGGGATGCGCCCCGAGCACAGTCGCCCGCAAGCTGTCGGCGACGCGCGCACTGTTCCGCGTGCAGATCGCGCACGGCCAGCGTGCCGAGAACCCCGCCGAGCTGCTGGGCTCGCCCAAGCGCCCGCAGCGACTGCCGCGCGTTCTGGGGCCCACGGACCTGGCCACCCTGCTCGAGCAAATACCCGGCTCAACGCCGCTCGAGCTGCGTGATCGGGCCCTGTACGAGCTCGCGTACGCCTCGGGTCTGCGCGCCGAGGAGCTCGTGTCACTCAACCTCGGAGCCGTCGAGTTCGACAGCGAGGCCGTCCGCGTCGAAGGGAAAGGCGCCAAGACCAGGATCGTGCCGGCCGGCGAGCATGCCCTCACGGCGATCGCTGGCTATCTGGAGCGCGGCCGTCCGGCGCTCGCCGCGGAGCGCGCGCAGCCGACGCTGGCGCAGCGATCACGATTCGCAGCCGACGGCGACGTCCTAGCCGACGGCGACGCCCTGTTCCTCTCCAAGTCTGGCCGGCGGCTTTGCACCTCCGATGTCCGCAGGCGCCTCGGGACGTGGTCACGGCGCGCGGCGGCAAGCACGCCGCAACTCGCCGGCCTGCATCCGCACGCGCTGCGGCATTCGTTCGCAACTCACCTGCTCGAGGGCGGAGCGGACCTCCGCGCGATCCAAGAGCTGCTGGGCCATGCAACCATCTCCACCACTCAGGTTTACACTCGCGTAGAGTCCGGTCGCCTCCGGTCAGCTTATTCGCGCGCTCACCCTCGCGCTTGAGCCGCAACAATCGAGGGATCAGGTGGAAACCAACGTCAAAGCGATCGAGCTGAAGGATCTCTGGAGGCGCTACAAGACCTCCGGCGATGAACGCGCGCGCGAGCGACTTGTGATCGCCTACGCCCCGCTCGTGAAGTACGTCGCTGGCCGGTTGAGCTCCGGCCTGCCTGCTCACATCGAAGAGGCGGACCTGATCTCGTACGGTCTGACCGGCCTGATCTCCGCAATCGAGCGCTTCGATCTCAAGCGCGAGATCAAGTTCGAGACCTACGCGATTACTCGGATCCGGGGTTCGATCCTTGACGAGCTGCGGACCCTTGACTGGGTGCCGCGCTCCGTTCGCGCCCGTGCCAAGGAGATCGAGCGCGCGAACATGAAGCTCGAAGCGCGCTTCCAGCGGGCGCCGACCGACGAGGAAGTCGCAGGGGAGCTCAACATCAGCGTTGGCGACTTTCACGAAGCCCTGCTCCAGATCTCCAATTCCACGATCGTCGCGCTCGACGAGCTTTGGACCGTCTCGGACTCGGGCGGCGACCAGGTGTCGCTGCTGGACACGCTTCCGGACCGCCGCGCGCCGGATCCGCAACAACTCGTCGACCAGGGCGAGCTACGTGACCGGATCGCAGACGCGATCGCAGCTCTGCCGGAGCGCGAGAAACTTGTGATCGCCCTTTACTACTACGAGAACCTGACCCTTCGAGAGATCGGCGAGGTTCTCGGCGTAACCGAATCCCGCGTCTCGCAGCTGCACACCAAGGCCGTCCTGCGGCTGCGCTCGAAGCTCGGGGCGGACCTCCTTTAGCAGTGCTCGGTCCGCTTCTGGAGCCTGACGCACGCTGACGAGCGATGCTGCGCCACGGATAGCGATGTTGTTCGCCGCCGGATCGGTTGCGGACGCGATAAGGTCGCCTGTCCAGCTATAAGAGAGGAGCCAGGCATGCACAAGGCCGCGGACCAGATCCGCAACGTGGCCCTGATCGGCCACCGAGGCAGTGGGAAGACCTCCCTGCACGAGGCGCTGCTGTTTACGGCGGGCGCAACCAATCGGCTCGGATCGGTGATCGACGGCACGACGGTCTCGGACTCGGAAGCGGACGAGAAGGCGCGTCAGATGTCGATCTCTGCGACGCTGTCGTCGTTTGACTGGCGGGAGCGGCGGGTCAATCTGATCGACACGCCCGGCGATCCCAGCTTCGTCGCAGACGCGCTCTCCTCGCTGCAAGTCTGCGAAGCAGCCGTGTTTGTAATCAACGCGGTGATGGGCGTCGAGGTTCAGGCCAGCCGTCTGTGGAAGCGCGCCGCCGAGCTTGATCTCGCCCGGCTCTTGTTCGTCAACATGCTGGACCGCGAGCGCGCGGACTTCTTCGGTACGTTCGAGTCGCTCAAGAGCGCGTTCGGGCCGCACGTGGTCGCCACCGAGATCCCGATCGGATCCGAGCACGAGGTGTCCGGCGTGGTCGACCTTGTTGACATGAAGGCTTATGCGTACGAAGGCACCGGGCGCGAGAACTGCACCGAGATCCCGATTCCCGACGCGATGCTGGCGACCGCGCAGAAGTACCGCGAGAAGTTGATGGACGAGGTGGCAGAGAACTCCGATGCGCTGATGGAGCGTTACCTGGAGGGCCAGGAGATCTCGCACGACGAGGTCGTCAAAGCGCTCGAGGAAGGCACCAATCACGGTGCCCTGTTCCCGGTCACGTGCGGGGTCGCGACGCGCAACCTCGCAACCAACCGGCTACTCGACGCGATCGTCGACGACCTGCCTTCGCCCGTCGCCCACGGCGGGCTACGGGTGGGCGAGCTGACGCTCCAGCCCGACGAGGGCAAGGAGCTGTTCGCGTACGTGTTCAAGACCCGCGCCGACCCGTTCGCCGGCAGGATCAACCTGTTCCGCGTCTACCAGGGTGTGATCCACCACGATTCACAGGTGCTCAACACACGCGCGCACTCGAAGGAGCGGATCGGGCAGCTGCTGACCTTCGAAGGGCATCAGAGCGGCCACGCGACCGACTTCGGTCCCGGCGACATCGGAGCGGTCGCGAAGCTCAAGGAGACGCGCGCCGGCGACTGGCTGGCGTCCCACGATGAGCCGATCACGATGCCGAGCTTGAAGCTGCCGGCGCCGGTGATGGCGTTCGCGGTGGAGCCCAAGACCAAGGGTGACGAGGACAAGGTGTTCACTGCGCTGCGCCGCCTGCAGGAGGAGGACCCAACGATTGATCTGCATCGCGATCCCCAGACCGGCGAGCAGATCGTCGCCGGGCTCTCGCAGGTCCACGTAGAGGTGATCGTCGACCGCCTCAAGTCGCGCTTCGGGGCCGAGGTCAACCTGAAGCCTCCGCGTGTCCCCTATCAGGAGACGATTCGCAAATCGGCCAAGGCCCACGGCCGGCACAAGAAGCAGTCCGGTGGTCGTGGCCAGTTCGGCGACTGCCGCATCGAGATCGCGCCGCTCGATACCGGCGGCGGCTTCGAGTTCGTCGACGCGATCAAGGGCGGGGTGATCCCGTCCGGGTTCATCCCGGCCGTCGAGAAGGGCGTGCTCGAGGCGATGCAGGAGGGCGTGGTCGCCGGCTACCCCGTCAAGGACGTACAGGTACGCGTCTACGACGGGTCCTACCACACCGTCGACTCGTCCGAGATGGCCTTCAAGATCGCGGGCTCGATCGCGATGCGGCAGGCGCTGGAGCAGGCCGGGCCGGTGTTGCTGGAGCCGATCATGCTGGTCACCGTCACGATGCCGGAGGAGACGGTCGGGGACGTGATCGGTGACCTGAACTCCCGGCGTGGACGCCCCCACGGGATGGAGCCCACAGGCGGCGGCATGACCGATGTCAAGGCAGAGGTGCCGATGTCTGAGATGCTCAGCTATGCCCCTGACCTTCGCTCGATCACCGGCGGCCAGGGCGAGTTCACGATGGAGTTCCTTCGCTACGAGGAGGTTCCTGCGCACCTTGCCGGCAAGGTCATCACCGACGCCAAGGCCGAGCGTGAAGCCTCGAAGGCATAACGTGTCGACGGTCACGCTCCGATACGCTCGACATGGGTGAGCTTGAAGCGCATCAACACGATCTCCAACGACCAGGCGGCTTGCGACGTCTGCGGCCGCACCTTGCTCCGCGGTGAGCACGCAGAGTCATTCGTCAACGGCAATGAACGCAGACACGTCTGCCAGCTGTGCATTTCCCGTGCGCTGCACGAAGGCTGGGTGCGGGAGGGCGCCTTGCAGGCGCAAGAGAGCGGCAGTTCGGGCTCGGAGCGCAGACGGTCGATCCTCGGCCGCCTGCGCCCCCGGCGCGAACCGAGCGACCCCACGCCGGCCCCCGACGAGGATCCGCCCGTCAGCCCGCGGCCGAAGCACGACTTAAGCTCAACATTGGCACGCGGGCGCTCGCGCGAGACACGCCACGTACGCGCGGTTCCGGCGAGCGTCGAGCAGAAGATCGTCTCAGCGATGGGGCTGTTCAGCGCCTCCGAGCACCGTCGCACGGTGTCGGGCGTCGCTCGCTCGCTCGGCAGCCCGGTGGTCAACGTCACGCCCGACGAGATGCACCCGAGCCTCGTCAGGATAATCGCCTCCTGGGAGCTCTGCTGGTACCGCTACGAGGTCGACATCTCCGACGAGGTGGCAGGCGTGCGGCTGATCGACCAAGGCTACGAGCTAACCGATCTGAGCGAGGCGGAACGGCACGCGAATGCCGCTGCCGACGAGGTCGGTCAGCTGTCGCTGCTTCCTGATAGCGCCCTCTAGCGCAACCCCTCCGCGGCACTGGCGGCGCAGCCGTCCGACCTCTACGGACGGGCTTGGAATAGCATCTGTAACGTGATCTACTGCGTGGTGCCAGAAGCGCTGGTCGACGAGCTGCTCGACAAGCTAACCGCCTACTACGCCGAGGACCCGAATGTCTCGGTCATCGTCGAGCGTCGCCGGACCTCGCGGCGTGAGTCTCCAACCAAGATGGGTGGCGCCCGGATGGTCCGTGACCGGCGCCGCTCGCGCGTGACCGGCGAGCTTCCCGACGCTCCACCGGGCACCTGAGTGCGGCAACCAGACCGGAGGAGCTGCGGACCAGACCGGGCTTCCCGCCTGGCGAGGGCCAGTCCGCTGCTTAAAACTTCCGCTTAGTTGGGCTGGCCTGGCGGCCGGTCGCGGGCGGATGAAAATCGGCTTATACACCCGAAACAGGAGAAGCTTGCGCAGCCGTTATTTTCCTGTCAGGCGGCGGGAACTTCGGCCTAGGGCAGGGGGTTGGCGACGCGGCCGGCGAACAGGACCGCGCCCGTTGCGCGGTCCAGCAGGAACAGCAGGAACGGGTGATCTAGCGTCAGCGAGGTCCTTCCGCCGACTGGGGCGGCAGCTGTGGGCTCGACCGAGATCCCGGTCGCGGCGGTTGCCACCGTGCCGTTCTGGTCGAGCTTCAGGACGGCGGCGTGCTCGACCGCTTGGATCTCGAGCGGCACCTGCGCGGTGATTCCCGAGAAGTCGGCACCGTCCTCGAACGCGAGCGGCATCCCGAGCGCGGCAAGGACGTCGTTCAGCTCGGTGTGGACGCTCAGCTGCAAGCGCGGCATTGCGAGGTTCACGATGTAAGAATCCGACAGCGAACCGGCGATCCGCTGGAGCTCCGCAACGCTCAGGCCAAGCTCGAACCGTGCGATCGTGCCCGGGGTGGGCATGATCGCGAGCATCGCCAGAGTCGACTCGAGGTACGGGAGCTCGATCGCCCGGTAGCCGGGACCGTGGCCGTAGGGCAGGGTGTCGAGCGTGCTCTGCTGCGTCAGGAACGGCACCTGAACCGGTGGCCCGGACACCGGGAAGAACGGCAGCCGCACCGTCGAGGAGTCGAACGGGCTCTGCCAGTGCGCCTTCAGGTAGATCGCGTCAGCAAGCACGAGGCTGGTCTGGGAGTTGATCGTGCCCGGCGGCATCAGCTCCTGGATCAGCTGCTCGGTGCGCTGCGCGACCCACGAGTTGATCCGCAGGCGTGCCGTATCCGGCGCGCTCTTGAAGTCGGCGAGCTGCGGCGCCACACCGAAGTTCGTGGCGAGCGACCCGGAGAAAGCCGATCTCAGCGCCAAGCCCGATTGCAGCCAGATGCTGTTCGCGTCCTCGAGCCTGGGCGCAGCCTTACCAGGGCCATGCGCCTGCACGGCCCGGGCAAGGCTGACGATCAGCGCCCGGTTGGAGGCGGCGAGCGTGGCCGGGTCGCTCTCGCCGAGCACCTGGCCGATCTGCAGCGCGGTCTGCCCGGCGGCGCCCTGATCGATCATCGCCAGCGCCGTCTGCACGCTATAGGGCGACAGCACGACGTTTCCGCCGTCTCCCAGCGCTTTGAGCAGCGCCAGCGCTAGCCGATTGGTCGCCGCCACCGCAGCCTGCGGGCCGGGGCTCGCAGGAGCAGGCGTGACGGTCGTCGGCTGGGTGGTGGAGCTCGCCGTCGCAGTGCTCGAGACGCTCGTCGTCGAACTGCTCGACAGGCTCGTCGTCGAGCTGCTCGAGACGCTCGTCGTCGAACTGCTCGAGCCTTCGCTAGTACCGCACGCGCACAGCGCCAGCACCGTTATCACGACGGCGGAGTACGACGCGGCGGCCCCGCGAATTGGCATCGATTTCAGACAATACAGCGGCCGCGCGGCTCCTCACCGCCGGTATCGCGACGGCTTTTCGCCGCGGTCGCTACGCTTGCGTCAGTGACCGATGCCATCCAGGAGCTGCGGATGCGCCTGCGCGACACGGCGGTGCGGCTGCGCGCCGGGGATCTGGAGCCCGACGCCACGCTCGATCTGATCGAGGAGTGTGCTGCGCTCGCGTCACGAGCGGCATCGCAGGTCGATACGGACGCGCGCGCGGCTCTGGAACCACTGCCTGATCTGCCCGGACAGCTGCCGCTGCCGGCCACCTAGCGGGTTTCGTGAGCTTGCCGACGGGCGGCCAGGCGCAGAGCGTCGTGCCGGCTTATCCGGACAACTTGCGGTCGATGGTCGACGGGTACCTGGAGGCGCTCTCATTCGGGGCCGAGGCCGCTGCAGCGGGTCTTGAGGACGCCATGCGCTACTCGCTGCTTGCGGGCGGGAAGCGGATCCGGCCGGTGCTGGCACTCGCGGCGGCGCAGGCGATCGGTCGCGACAGCACTTCGGTGCTGCCGCTCGCCGCCGCGCTGGAACTGATCCACACCTACTCCCTGATACACGACGATCTGCCGGCGATGGACGACGACGACCTGCGCCGCGGTCGCCCGACCTGCCACAAGGCGTTCGGCGAGGGCGTCGCGATCCTGGCCGGTGACGGGCTCTACGCAGAGGCGTTCCAGCACCTGCTCGCACACCAGCGCGGGGAGCCTGAACGGGTACTCGCCGCGGCGGCGATGCTGGCGTCCGCAACTGGGGTCACGGGCATGGTCGGCGGCCAGTATCTCGACGTCGCGGGAACGGCCCCGGCCGGGCCTGCGGGGCTGCGCCGGTTGCATGCGCTGAAGACCGGTCGGCTGATCCGAGCCAGCATTGAATGCGTGCTGCTGATCGACGGGTCGGCGCAAAGTGCCACAATCAGCGCATTCAGCACATACGCAGGTGAACTGGGCGTGCTGTTCCAGATCGTCGACGACATCCTCGACGTGACCGGATCGCAGGAGACGCTCGGAAAGGCACAAGGCAGCGACGAGCGTCTCGGCAAGCGGACGTACGTGACGGAGTTCGGCCTGGCCGGAGCACGTGAGCTCGCCGAAGCTTCACATGCACGAGCCCGTGCAGCGCTCGCACTCGCGGCGCCACAAGGCGGTGCCCCGCTCGAGCAGATCACGGACTTCATCGCGACCCGCAGCTACTGATCGCAGACTTCCATGCACGAGATCCTCAACCGCATCGACTCCCCCTCCGACCTTCACGGCCTCAGCGACGACGAGCTGCAGCGGCTCGCCCAGGAGGTGCGCGAGCACATCATCGAGACCGTCGGCGAGATCGGGGGGCACTTCGGCGCGAACCTCGGCACGTGTGAGATCGCGGTCGCGCTGCATTCGCTGCTGAACTCCCCCAAGGACAAGATCCTGTGGGACGTCGGCCACCAGGCATATCCGCACAAGGTGCTGACCGGCCGCCGTGACCAGCTCCAGACGATCCGTAAATACGAGGGCCTTGCGCCGTTCTGCTCGCGGCGTGAGTCGCGGCACGACATCATGGGCGCCGGCCACGCGTCGACCGCGATCGGCTACGCGGTCGGGATCAAGGAGGCGATGCTGCGCGGTCACGGCGATGACGGGCATGTCGTGGCAATCGTCGGCGACGGCGCGATGACCGGCGGTGTCGCATTCGAGGCGGTCCACCAGGCCGGTGGGGCGGGCACCCCGATCGTCGTGCTGCTGAACGACAACGGAATGTCGATCGCGCCGAACGTTGGTGCGCTGTCGCGCTACTTCAATCGCGTGCGCCTAAATCCGAAGCTGTGGCACGCACGTGAGGACATCGAGGGCGGTCTGAGCAAGCTGCCGGTCGGGATCGGCGCCAAGTTCGAACGGCTCGGACCGCATTTCAAGGAGTCGCTCAAGGCATTCTGGGCGCCGGGACTGTGGTGGGAGGAGCTCGAGTGGGCGTACATGGGCGTGGTCGATGGCCACGACGTGCGCGCCGTGCGGCGCGCACTGCGCGAGGCGCTGACCGCCCAGCGGCCGGTCGTGGTGCACTGCGCCACAGTCAAGGGCAAGGGCTTCGCCCCGGCCGAGGAGGGTGGCCTCGAGGGGATGGAGAAGTGGCACGCCGCCAAGCCGCATTCGATCGCCAACGGTGCGCCGTCCGTAGCCCGACCGGCGCCGGCGAATGCCAAGCCGGCGCCGCCGCAGTACACGCAGGTGTTCGGCGAGGCGCTCCTGGCGGAATGCCGCCGCGACCAGCGTGTGCTCGCGATCACCGCCGCGATGAACTCGGGCACGGGATTGAACATCCTCCAGCAGGAGCTGCCGGACCGCTACTTCGACGTCGGCATCGCCGAGCAGCAGGCCGTGCTGCTGGCCTGCGGGCTCGCACTGCAGGGATGCAAGCCGGTCGCCGCGATCTATTCGACATTCTTGCAGCGGGCGTTCGACCAGATCGTCCACGACGTCTGCCTGCAGCGGTTGAACGTGACCTTCGCGCTTGACCGCGCCGGCCTCGTGGGCGACGACGGCCCCACGCATCACGGCGTGTTCGACATCGCGTATCTGCGCTGCCTGCCGAACATCGTGCTGATGGCGCCGCGCGACGAGGCGATGCTAGTCAACATGCTCCACACCGCGCTGCTCTACGACGACGGGCCAACGGCGCTGCGCTATCCCCGTGGCGAAGGGCTCGGAGTGCGGCTGCCGGAGCACCCGCAGGAGATCCAGATCGGCACCGGCGAGATCCTGCGCGAGGGCGAGCGAGTTGCGATGCTCGCTTATGGCGCCGGCGTCGCGAAGGCCCTGGCCGCGGCCGAGATCCTGGCAGAGTCAGGCATCTCGGCGACCGTCGCCGACGCCCGCTTCGCGAAGCCGATCGACCTCGCACTCGCGGCGCAGCTCGCCGCGGAGCACGAGCTGCTCGTGACCGTCGAGGAGGGAGTGCTCGCCGGTGGTTTCGGCTCGGGCGTCTGGGAGGCCCTCTCGGACGCCGGCACGGAGGCCCGCATCCTGCGCGTCGGCCTGCCTGACCGGTTCGTCACCCACGGCGCCCCGAAGCTGCTCCACGAGGAGGTCGGCTTCACACCGCAGCGGATCGCGGACCGGATCCGGGCGGCCGTCGTGGATCGCAGCGGCGTCCTCTGAGCGCCCTCTGCACAAGCCCACCCGTTTCCGCAGCGCCAATCCCGTACCGTTACACGGCTGTGAAGCGTGTTCGTCTCGACAGCCTGCTGTCGCAGCGCGGGATGTTCGAATCCCGCTCGCGCGCGGCGGCGTCCGTGATCGCGGGTGAAGTGCTCCTGCTCCCTGAGCGGCGCCGCGCACAGAAGCCGGGCCAGCTCGTGTCAGATGACGTGCAGCTGGAAGTTGCGAGCGCGCCCGCATATGTGTCGCGCGGTGGGATCAAGCTCGCCAACGCGCTTGACGCGCTGCACCTGCAAGTGGCCGGCGCCAGTGCCCTCGATATCGGCGCTTCAACAGGTGGCTTCACGGACTGCTTGCTGCAGCGCGGCGCCGCGCACGTGATCGCGCTGGACGTCGCCTATGGCGAACTCAGCTGGAAGCTGCGCGAGGATCCGCGCGTCACTGTAATCGAGCGCCGTAACGCCCGCGCGCTGAACGCCGCCGAGCTTCCGTACGCTCCCAGCTTGATCGTGATCGACGTGTCATTCATCTCCCTGACCAAGGTTCTGCCGGCAGCGCTCGCGTGCGCGGCGGGCGTGTTCGAGTGCCTGGCGATGGTCAAGCCGCAGTTCGAGGTTGGCCGCGAGCGGGTCGGCAAGGGCGGCGTCGTGCGCGAGGCGGCATCGCGGCGTCAAGCGCTGGTGGAGATCGGACGCGCCGCGCAGGAGCTCGGCGCGTCCGTTCGCGGTTTCGCGAGCTCTGGGCTGCCGGGACCCAAGGGCAACCGCGAAACGTTCGTCTGGTGCTCGGAGGGCGCGCGCGGCGGTCTAACCGACCTCGACCAGGCCGCTCGGACGGTCGAGCCGTGAACCAGCTTCGCACGGCAAGCGTGTTCACGCACCGCCGGCCGGCCGAGACGCGCCCAGCCGTGCAGTCGCTGCTGGAGCTGGCCCGCGCTGCAGGCGTGCGGCTGCGCTTCGACATCGCCGAGACGCGCAAGCTCGGACTGATGCCGGCCGACGGGCTCGAGCTCAACGCTCAGGACCTTGAAGGCGATGGCGTGCAAATGTGCTTCGCGCTCGGTGGTGACGGCACGATCCTGACGGCGCTACGCAAATACGCGGGCACGAGCGTGCCCGTGTTCGGCGTCAACTTCGGCGAGATCGGGTTCCTCACGACCGTCGACCGCGAGGACGCCGCCGCCGGGTTCGCGCGGGCGTTCGCCGGGGACTACGAGGTACTGCCGTTGCCGGGGCTTGCGATTTTAGGTCCCGTCGAGCACGCGATCGCGATGAACGACGTGTCGTTGCACCGCCAGCACGGCAACCGGGTGGCCAATCTCGCCTACGCGGTAGGGCCCGATGAGATCGGCCGCGTGCGCTGCGACGGTCTCGTGGTCGCGACCCCGGCCGGCTCCACCGGCTACAACCTCGCCAACGGCGGTCCGGTGATGGCGTGGGGCGTGGAGGGCTTCGCTGTCTCGTTCATCGCGCCGCACTCGCTGACGGCGCGCTCGCTGATCGTCGCCCCGGGAGATGTGCTGTCGGTCCGCAACCGCTCCGAGGACGAGACCGTGGACGTGGCGATCGATGGCCGGCCGGTGTCGGTGCTGGATGCGGGAGGGATCCTCGAAGTCAGGTTCGACACCTGCCAGGCGAACCTCGCGCAGCTTCCAGGCGCGACTTTCTACGGTCGGCTGCGCGAGAAGTTCGGGCGCCTCGCAACCGTGCCCTGAGCTCGCCGGCTCGCGGCGTGAGCGGCGTCACGCACGACGATCCGTCCTGGCCTACTGCTACATAGCAGGGTGTGCTGTACGAGTTGCGTGTCGAGAACCTGCTGCTGATGGAACGGGCCGAGCTGCGGCTGGCCGCGGGACTGAACATCCTGACCGGCGAGACCGGGGCTGGCAAGACGCTGCTGGCGCACGCGCTGGATCTGCTGCTGGGCGGCAAGGCGCGGGCGGGAATCGTCCGCGAAGGGGCCGCCGAGGCATATGTCGAGGGCGTGTTCTCGCTGCCTGCAGCGCTCGCGCACGGGCAGGACGAGCGGATCTCGGCGGATGCGCAAGAGCTCGTGCTCGCCCGGCGGGTGTGGCCGGATGGACGCACCCGCGCGTACGTCTGCGGCCGTGCGGCGACGCTCGCCGACCTGCGTCAGCTGGGCGGCGCCATGCTGTCCTTCTACGGCCAGCACGAGCACCGCAAGCTGATGCTGGCAGCGGCGCAACTGGAGGCGCTGGATGCTTTCTGCGGCGAGGAGCAGCCCGCGCGGCGCCGCGCCTTGGCAACCCTGTGGGAGCGCGTGAGCGGGCTCTCCAGGCGTGCCGAGGAGCTGCTCGCGCTAGCCGGCGCGCGCGAGCGTGAGCTCGACCTGATCGAGTTCGAGCTCAACGAGATCGAAGCCGTTGGACCCGCGGAAGCGGAAGCGCACGACCTGATCGCCGAGCGCGACCGCCTCCGTCACGGCGAGACCTTGCGTCTCGCCGCGTCAGCCGGCGCGGACGCAATCGCCCCGGAGGAGGGAGTGGGGGCGAGCGCGCTGCTGGCCAGCGCTGCGGCTGAGCTGCAGCGCGCGTCCGCGTTCGATCCTGCGGTCGCATCGCTGTCTGAGCGGATGCTCGCGCTGCGATACGAAGCTGACGACCTCGCCGCCGAGCTGCGCTCCTACCTGTCGGGGATCGAGGCCGAGCCCGGCCGGCTCGAGCAGGTCGAGGAGCGGCTGTCGCTGTTCGCGCGGCTATCGCGCAAGCACGGTGGCACGATCGCGGAGGTGCTGGCGCACGCCGCGCGCTGCCGCGCGCGGCGCGATCAGCTCGAGCACGCCGATATCGCATTCGAGCGAGCCGAGGGCGAACTCGTGAGCGCTCGTTGCGAGCTCGAGCGGCTCGCTGGCGAGCTCAGTGCCGAACGTCACCGGGCAGCTCCAGCGCTCGCAGAGGCCGTCAGCAGACGGCTTGGGGAGCTGGCCATGAGCGACGCCCGGTTCGAGGTCGACGTGCGTCCGCGCGTCGAGGGGTGCGGCCCCCGCGGTGTTGACACGGTCGAGTTCCGGATCGCCGCGAACGCCGGACTGCCGGCCGGTCCGCTGCGCGAGGTCGCCTCGGGCGGCGAGCTCTCGCGCGTGATGCTGGCGCTGCTCAGCGTTGCACATGGCGCCGGCGACGGCGGCGAGACGCCGGGCGGGCTGCTCGTGTTCGACGAGATCGACGCCGGGATCGGCGGTCACACGGCGCGCGCCGTCGGTGAGCACCTGCGCGTACTGGCGCGCGGCCGTCAGCTGCTGTGCATCACCCATCTGCCGCAGGTGGCCGCGCTCGCGCAGCGCCACTTCACGATCGTCAAGGACGCTGCGAGGTCGCCGGCGCGCACGACCGTCACCGCGCTCGACGGCGACGGCGTGGTCGCCGAGCTGGTGCGGATGCTGGGCGCCGACGAGCGCGACCGCGCCGCGCGCGGACACGCGCGCGAGCTGCTGCGGACGGCCTAGAGACCCTTGATGACCAAGGGCTCCCACGTCGCGCGTCGCCGGTCACCCGCGCTCCGGTCCAGCCGATCACCGATTCGCAGGGCGTGGCGTCTGGCAGGACGTCCGAGACGAACGCTACCGTGACTTGACAGGGCTAAACTGAACCGAAGGATCACTTGATGGCCCAAGCCGACACAAGGTTCATCTTCATCACCGGTGGGGTCGTATCGTCACTGGGCAAAGGGATCGCAGCGGCGTCGATCGGACGCCTGTTGGTTTCCCGCGGCTTCGACGTACAGCTCCAGAAGTTCGACCCGTACATCAACGTCGACCCGGGGACGATGTCGCCCTACCAGCACGGCGAGGTGTTCGTAACCGAGGACGGCGCCGAGACGGACCTCGATCTCGGCCATTACGAGCGGTTCACCGACGCTAACACGAGCCGCGCGTCGAACGTGACCGCAGGCGGCATCTACAACACCGTGATTCGCCGCGAGCGCCGTGGTGACTACCTCGGCGCGACCGTCCAGGTCGTCCCCCACATCACTGACGAGATCAAGCACCGGATTCAACTGATGGCGGACTCCAGCGAGGTCGACTACGTGATCGCCGAGATCGGCGGCACCGTCGGCGACATCGAATCGCTGCCGTTCCTGGAGGCAATCCGCCAGTTCCCGGTCGACGTCGGCCGGCGCCGGTGCATGTTCATCCACCTGACGCTGGTCCCGTACATCACCCACGCTGGCGAGCTGAAGACCAAACCCACGCAGCACTCGGTCAACGAGCTCCGGCGCATCGGAATCGCGCCCGACATGGTCATGTGCCGCTCCGAGGCGAAGCTGTCCTCTGACATCCGGCGCAAGATCGCACTGTTCGCCAGCCTGCCGATCGAAGCTGTCGTGTCCGCCTATGACGTCTCCAACATCTACCGGGTGCCGCTCGCCTTCCATGAGGAGGGAGTCGACGACTACATCCTCTCCGAGCACTTCGGTGTGCATGCTCCGGAGCCCAATCTGAGCGATTGGGCCGACATCATCCAGCGCGCGCGGGAGAGCACGGCCGAGGTGAAGATCTCGCTGGTCGGCAAGTACGTCAAACTCGAGGATGCCTACCTGTCGGTGGTCGAGGCCCTGCGTCACGCGGGAGTCCACCATCGAGCACGCGTCGACGTTCAATGGATCGACTCTGAGTCGGTCAGCGAGCCGTCGGTCGAGGCGCGGCTGCGCAGCTCCGACGGAATCTTGATTCCCGGCGGATTCGGCGGCCGTGGCTTCGAGGGCAAGATCGCAGCCGCGCGGATCGCGCGCGAAGAGCGGATTCCATATCTCGGCATCTGCCTGGGCATGCACGTCGCAGTCAGCGAGTTCGCCCGTCACCTCGCCGGCATGGACGGCGCCAACTCAACCGAGATGGATCCCGAGACGCCGTTCCCGGTGATCGACCTGCTGCCCGAGCAGAAGGAGATCGCCGACATGGGCGGGACCATGCGACTCGGTGCCGATCCGATCAAGCTGCACGCCGGCACGCGGGCGCGTGAGCTATACGACGAGGCGGTCATCTACGAGCGCCACCGTCACCGCTACGAGGTCAACAACCATCTCCGCAGGCGCCTGGAGGCGATGGGGCTGGTCTGTTCCGGGACCTCGCCAGACGAGCGCCTGGTCGAGGTGATCGAGCTGGCACGCGAGGCGCACCCGTTCTACGTCGCCTCGCAGTACCACCCCGAGTTCAAGTCACGGCCCGAGCGTCCGGCCCCTCTGTTTCGGGAGTTCGTAGGGGCGGCCCTGCAGCGCGCGTGCGACTCCGCCGCGGACGCGGCGTCTGTCGCCGCCTAGCTAGGGGAACCCCCTGGTTAGGGAGCCGATCGTGAGGCGGGCGAGCGACACCGAGCGAGGGCGTCTGCACGAGACGTTTGCGACGCTCTGCCGGATCGAGAGCCCGACCGGCAGCGAGCGGCCCTGCGCCGATTGGATCGCGCGAGAGCTCGAGTCGATCGGGCTGTCGGTCGCGCTGGACGGCGCCGGTCCGGTGGCGGGATCCGACAGCGGCAACCTGTACGCGCGGATCCCCGGTCGCGGGCCGCGCTCGCTGATGATGTGCGCACACATGGACACCGTGCCGCTCACCGCGCCGGTGGATCCTGTTCTGCGAGACGGCGGATGGGAGAACGCCACTCCCGGAATCCTGGGTGCTGACAACAAGGCGGCCGTGGCGGCCCTGATCGAGCTGGCACGCCGGCTGCAAACCGCGGGCGGTGAACCCGAAGCCGGCTTGGAGCTGGTGTTCACGGTGTGCGAGGAGAGCGGGCTGCACGGCGCCAAGGCGTTCGACGTCGCCAGGCTGCACAGCCGGCTCGGCTATGTGTTCGATCACGCCAGTCCGCTCGGCGAGATCGTGATCGCGTCTCCCACCTACCAGCGCGTTGATGCCGAGATCCGTGGTAGGGCTGCGCACGCGGGGATCCGGCCGCAGGATGGCGTGAGCGCGATCGCGGCGACGGCGAAGGCGGTCGCGGCGATGCGGCTGGGGCGGCTGGATGACGAGACGACGGCCAACATCGGCACGATCAACGGCGGCACCGCGACCAACGTCGTGCCGGAGCGCTGCCGGCTCGAGGGCGAGGTCCGAGGGCTTGACGAGCAGCGTCTGGGGACCGTCCTGACCGAGCTGATCGACGCACTCCAGGATGCCGCCGACACCGGCGCTTGCGATCTCGACCTGGACGTGCAGCGGATGTTCGACGGCTACCGAGCCAGGCCGGGCGAGCCGGCCGTGCGGCTTGCGCAGCGGGCGCTTGAAGCGATCGGCCACGAGCCGCGACTGATCACCAGCGGCGGCGGATCGGACGCAAACGCCTTCCGGCAGGCCGGGTTTGAGTGCGTGTGTCTCGCCAACGGGACCGAGCACAACCACGAGCCCGGCGAGCGCGTCAGCGTGCAGGCGCTAGAGGCTGGTCTAGACCTTGCGATCGCGCTCATCGACCTCGCAGGTGACGAGACCGCGGAGATGCTCGCGCGATGAGCAGCTTCGAACTGGTCGACTCGCAGACAGCATGGACCGGACGGATCATCAGCGTCGGTGTGGAGCGCTTTCGCTTCCCCGACGGAGCCGTGGTCACGCGCGAGAAGGTGTGGCACCCGGGTGCCGTGGGCATCGTCGCCGTCGACCAGGCCAATGTCTGGCTGACACGACAACCACGCGAAGCCGCCGGTGTCAGCGCATCGCTGGAGGTCCCGGCCGGCAAGCTCGACGTGCCAGGGGAGCCCCCGCTGCAGACCGCGCAGCGCGAGCTGGTCGAGGAGATCGGCAAGCGGGCGGCGCGCTGGGAGGAGATCTTCACGTTCTGGACCAGCCCTGGGTTCAGCGACGAGCGCGTGTGGCTGTATCTCGCCAGCGACCTTTCAGACGCTGCGGACGGCCCCGAGCCGGAGGAGGACGAGCGCATCGAGGTGGTCCCGTGGCCGCTGACGAACCTGGACGACGCAATCGCGCAGTGCGAGGATTCGAAGTCGCTGATCGCCCTGCTGTGGCTGGCGCAGCGCGCTTGAAAGTCCAGTTGAAAGAGCTTCCCAGTGCGGGCACCAGCGGCAGGAGACGCAGCGCGGAGCACGAATACCGCGCCATGGGCACGCTCCGGGCAGCCACCTCGCCACCCGCTCCAATTTCGCAGTTCACCGAGTTGACGCTCGACTTCCTCGCGTATCTCGAGCTCGAGCGTGGCCTTTCGCGCAACACGCTGGAGGCATACCGCTCGGACCTGCAGCAGTTGGGCGAGTTTCTCGGGCGCCGTGGTGTCGACCTGCTGGGCGCCAGTCCGGATGATCTGGCCGCATTTGTCGGCGAGCTTGCCAGCGGCAGCGCCAGCCGGCGGGCGGCGGCCCCGGCGACGCTGCAGCGCAAGGTCGCCTGCCTGCGGTCCTTCTACCGTCACCTGCGCCGTGAGCAGATCCTCGACGCCGACCCGACCTCCGAGCTGCGCCCGCCGCGCGCCAGCGGGCGCCTGCCAAACGTGCTCAGCCGCGACGACGTCAACCTGCTGATGGCACAGCCGACGGGGACCAGCCCGGCGGCGCTGCGCGACCGGGCGCTGCTCGAGACGATGTACGCCTGCGGTCTGCGAGCGTCAGAGGCGATCTCCTTGCAGCTCAGCGAGCTCGATCTCGACGCCGGCGTCCTGATCGCGCGTGGCAAGGGCTCCAAGGAGCGGATCGTGCCGATCGGGAGCAAAGCCGTGCAGACGTTGCAGACCTATCTAAAATACGCCCGCCCAGGCCTCGTCGGCCTGCGCGACGAGCGCTGCGTATTCGTCAACATGCGCGGCGCCGGTCTGTCGCGTCAGGGCCTCTACAAGATCGTGCAGCAGCACGCGCGCAGCGCCGGCCTCGATGACCGGATGAGCCCGCACACGCTGCGCCACACGTTCGCAACCCACCTGCTCGCGGGCGGCTGCGACCTACGCTCACTGCAAGAGATGCTCGGCCATGCCGACATCGCCACCACGCAGATCTACACGCACCTGTCTGCTGACCGTTTGCGCGACGCTTACTTCGACGCGCACCCTCGCGCCCACCTTGCGACCGACGCGCCGCCGGAAGCTCCCTGAAGCACGCGGAAACGGATGGCGTTCGCCGTAGACAGGCGGGCAAGCGACATCCGAGAGCAGATCCCGGCGGCGTGCCAGAATCCAGGCGTGCTGTTGATCCGGGGCTGCACGGCGTGAAGCGCGCGTTCGTCGTGGTGCTCGACGCCTGCGGCGTCGGCGCGCTTCCAGACGCTGCCGACTACGGCGACGCGGGCACGAACACGCTCGGCCATCTTGCGCAGGCCGCCGGCGGCCTGCGGCTGCCCGCGATGGGCCGGCTCGGCCTCGGATCGATCCTCGATCTACAGGGAGTTCCGCCCGCGCGTGAGCCTGTGCTGCACGGACGGCTCCACGCGATCGGCTACGGCAAGGACTCCGGTACCGGTCACTGGGGCCTGATGGGCGTCGCCTGCGAGACGCCGCAGGCGACGTTCCCGGACGGGTTCCCGCCTGAGATCGTCGCCGTCGTGCGGCAGACGAGCGGGCGCGATGTGATCTGCAACCGGCCCTACAACGGACTCGATGCGATCGAGGACTTCGGCGCCGAGCACCGGCGCAGCGGCGCGCTGATCCTGTACACGAGCCAGGACTCGGTGCTGCAGCTCGCCGCGCACGAAGATGTCGTACCGCCGGCGATGCTGTACGAGATCTGCGCCCGGGTGCGGACGCAGATGACCGGCGAGCGCGCGATCGGGCGCGTGATCGCGAGGCCGTTCCGCGGCGCCGACGGGCGCTTCGAGCGTACCGACGGGCGCCGCGACCTGTCGCTGCCGCCACCGTCGCGGTCATACCTGGAGGAGCTGCAAGACGCCGGCGTGCCGGTTCACAGCGTCGGCAAAGTCGGAGCGCTGTTCGCGGGGGTGGGGATCGACGTCCAGCATCCCGGCTCCACGAACGCGCTCGCGCTCGCGTGCACCGGCGAGCTGCTCGAGGCGCTCGACCATGGCCTGGTGTTCACCAACCTGATCGACACCGACCAGGTGTACGGGCATCGCCACGACGCGCTTGGCTTCGCGCGGGCGCTGCGGGAGATCGACGCGCACGTGGATCGCTGGCTCGGCGCGCTGCACGAAGACGACATGCTCGTGCTCACCGCCGACCACGGATGCGATGTGACCGCCACACACACCGACCATACGCGCGAGTACGCGCCGCTGCTGGCGGCCTTCGAGGGTCACCGCTCGCGCCGCCACGACGGGCCGCTCGCCGACGTGGGCGCGAGCGCGCTGATGTGGCTGACCGGTCGCAGCGCACCCGAGCTGCCGGGAGCGTCGTTCGTATGAACGCGAGCGTGGGGGCGTTGACCTCAGCTGGTGATGTGAACGTCTCAGGCTGCGTGATCTGACGTGCCCGAGCTGCCCGAAGTCGAGACGATCCGCCGCCAGCTCGCGCCTCACCTCGAAGGCACGACAATCGAGTCGATCGAGATCCTCGACCCGCGCTGGTCGCGCCCGCTGCCCCCCCAGGAACTGGAGGCCGCGCTCACAGGTGCGCAGGTGCAGAGCCTAGGGCGCGCCGGCAAGTACTTGATCTGGGAGCTTTCCGGGGAGCGCTGCATCCGGCCGGATGCGCCGGCGTGCATGCGGCGCGATGCAGCTCGGTTCCTGCTCGTGCACCTGCGCATGACTGGGGCGATGCTGTTCGATCCGCCGTCCGAGCCGGCGCACGCGCGCGTGCGCTTCGTGCTCAGCGACTCGCACCGGCTGGTGTACGTCGATCCCCGCCGGTTCGGCACCGCCCACCTCCTGCACGGCCGCGAGGCGCTCACGCAGTACCTCGCGGCTCGCCTCGGTGCCGAACCGTTGACGGAGGCCTTCACCGCCGTCCATCTGCAGTCGATCGCGCGCGGTCGGACGGCGCCGATTAAGTCGTTTCTGCTCGACCAGCGGCGGATCGCCGGGGTCGGCAACATCTACGCAGACGAGGCGCTGTTTCGCGCGCGGATCCATCCGCTGCGTCCGGCCGGGCGGTTGAGCGCAGCCCAGTGGCGGCGCCTGCGGGCTGCGATCGAGGTTGCCCTGACCGCGGGGATCGACGCGAAGGGAGCATCGATCGACGATTTTCGCCACGTCGACGGCGCCCGCGGCTCGTTCCAGGACGCGTTCCTGGTGCACCGGCGCGCCGGGAAGGACTGTCCCACCTGCGGGCGGGAGATCCGCAAGCTCGTGGTCGGCGGCCGCGGTACGTACGTGTGCGAGCATTGCCAGCCGCGCCCGCGGGCGCGGCGTTCGGGGCGCTGACTCGGGGGAGCCCTTAGGTTAGGCCCTTGGCTGAACGCCTGCCTGGAGCGCTCCGAGAGCGTCGTCGAGAACCTTCGAGCGAGCAAACGACCCGCGCGCGGGCTAGGCGGCCAGCAGCTCTACGAGATGCCCGGCGCGGTCGACGGCGCGCAGCTCGTCGAATCCGCCAACGGTGGCGCCGTTGATCAAGATCTGCGGGAACGTGAACATCCCGGTGACCCGCGCGAGCTCGGCACGAGCGTCCGGATCACGTGCCAGATTGATCTCCTCGAACGGAATACCTCGACGACCGAGCAGCTGCTTGGCGGCCACGCAGTACGGGCACATGTCAGTCGTGTAGACAATGACAGGCTTCATCACTTCATAAAGTATAGCATGGCTCTGACGCTGAACACCGATGCAATTGTCCTGCGCTCGATCCGTTACGGCGAGGCCGACCGGATCCTGCACCTGTACACCTTCGATCACGGACGCATGTCGGCGATCGCAAAGGGCGCGCGCCGCACGCGCAGCCGCTTTGGCGCGCGGTTGGAGCCATTCTTCCAGGTCCGCCTGTCGCTTCACGAGGGCCGCGGGGACCTGTACACGGTGACCGGCGCTGACACGATCAACGCCCGCCCGGGGCTGCGCCAGAGCGCGGCGGCGCTAGACGCGGCGGCGCGAGCCTGCGACGCGGTCGCGCGGCTGTTCGACACGGGCGACCCGCATCCGGAGGTGTTCACGCTGCTCGCCAACGAACTGACGCTGCTGGCCGGCACGGGGCTGGGCCACTCCGGGCCGGCGAACGCGCTTGCTTTCCGCCTCAAGCTGCTGCTCGCCGCCGGGATCGTGCCGCACCTGGGATCGTGCGTCAGCTGCGGCGAGCGCGAGCACCTCAGCGGCTTTTCAGCGTCTGCGGGCGGCGTTGTCTGCAGATCGTGTGAAGCGGCGTCGTTCACGCTCGACGAAGATGCCTACCAGTTCCTGATCGGCGCCCTCGGGCGGCCACTAGCAGATGTCCCACAAGTGTCCGAGCGGGCGCTGCGACAGGCCGAGCGGGCGATCCGGGAGACCGCCGAGCATCACGCAAACGTTCGCCTGCGACCCGTGGCGCTGGCAGAATCGGCGTCGTGAGCGACATCGCCGTGCAGACAGAGGATCAGCCACAGCGCGAGCACCCCAGCGGCCCGGTCGCGGAGCGCTTCGCGCGGCGCGTCCGCGAGCGCGAGCTGGCAGAGCTCTCACCGCTCGCCACACCCTCCTACCCGGGCGTCCGGACGCGAACGGAGAGCGACTGCGGTCTGCGGACGCCTTTCCAGCGCGACCGCGATCGGATCGTCCACAGCAAGGCGTTCCGCCGGCTCAACCACAAGACGCAGGTGTTCATCGCGCCGCGCGGCGATCACTACCGCACGCGGCTGACGCACACCCTCGAAGTTTCGCAGGTGTCGCGCACTGTGGCACGCGCGCTCGCACTCAACGAGGACCTGGTCGAGGCGATCTCGCTCGGCCACGATCTCGGGCACCCGCCGTTCGGCCACATCGGCGAGGAGGCACTCGACCACTGCCTGTCCGAGCGCTTCGGGATGTCGTTCCTGCACAACGAGCAATCGGTCCGAATCGTGGAGGTGCTCGAGCGCGACGGGCGGGGTCTGAACCTGACCGAGCCGGTCCGCGACGGGATCCGCGGACACTCGGGTCGCGCCGTCGAGCCGGCGACGCTCGAGGGCCGGATCGTGCGGCTGGTCGACCGGATCGCTTACATCAACCACGACATCGACGACGCGGTGCGCGCCGGCGTGATCACGCCCGGCGACCTGCCGGCTCAGCCGATCGCGGTGCTCGGGGACAGCGGACGCCAGCGGATCGACACGCTCGTGCACGATCTGGTCGAGCACTCCGAGCACTGCGGGGCGATCGTCCAGAGCGAGCGGGTCGGTGGCGCAATGGCGCGACTGCGCGCGTTCATGTTCGAGCGGGTCTACCTCGGCGCCGAGGCGACTAGCGAGCACGCCAAGGTTGATCTCGTGATCCGCACACTGTTTGATCACTATTGCACGCACCACGGGCAGATCCCGGCTTCGATCCCCGAGGGGGAGCTCGGACGCCGGGTCGCCGATCACCTTGCCGGCATGACCGACCGCTTCTGCATCGCGCGGTTCGAGGCGCTCAGCATCCCGTCGGCGTTCGCGCCGTGAGCCGCTATACGGCCGACTCGCGCGACCGCGTGCGCGAGTCGGTCGACATGGTGGCGCTGGTCGAATCGAAGCTGGAGCTGCGGCGCGCCGGCGTCAACAGCTACTTCGGCTGCTGCCCGTTCCACGAAGAGCGCACCGCGTCGCTGCACGTCAGCCCGGACGAGAAGCTCTACCACTGCTTCGGCTGCTCGGAGTCCGGCGACCCGTTCGACTTCGTGATGCAGACCGAAGGGCTCGACTTCAAGGGCGCGCTCGAGTCGCTCGCTGATCGCTTCGGGGTCACGCTGCAGACCGAGGAGGAGGACCCCGCGGCGGCAGCAGCAAGAGCGCGCCGCGAGCGCCTGTACGCGCTGCTGGCGCGCGCCGCATCGTTCTACGCTCGCTACCTGTGGGACGCGCGGGAGGCGCAGGCAGCTCGCGAGTACCTGGCCGGACGGGGCTTCACCGAGCAGGTGCTGAGACAGTTCCGCGTCGGCTATGCGCCGAGCGCCTGGGATCGGATGCTGCTCGCTTCGCGCCGGACCGGATACAGCGACGAAGAGCTGCTCGCGGCAGGTCTTGCGAAACGCTCCAGGACCCGGCCGGGACAGGTCTACGACTTCTTCCGCGGCCAGATCATGTTCCCGACCGCCGACCAGCGCGGACGCGTCCGCGGCTTCGGGGCCAGGACGATGGGCGACGGGCGTGGCCCGAAATACGTCAACACGCCGGACGGCGAGCTGTATCACAAGCGCGAGGTCCTGTACGGGATCGACCTCGCCCGCGCGAGCGCCGCCAAGTCCGGGCGGATGATCCTGGTCGAGGGCTACACGGACGTGATTGCCGTTCACCAGGCTGGGATTCGCAACGTCGTCGGCAGCATGGGCACGGCGCTGACCGAGCAGCAGGTGCGCGAGCTCGAGCGCGTCGGCACCGTCGTGGAGCTGTGCCTCGACGCCGACCGCGCCGGCCAGCAGGCGATGCTCAGAGCGGCGCAGGCCACCGCCGGTTCGAACCTCGAGCTGCGGGTCGTGCCGCTCCCCGCCGGCGCGGACCCGGCCGAGGTGATCGCTACCGGCGGCGCCGAGTCGATGCGTGAGCGCGTCGACGCATCTGTCCCGTTCGTTGTGTTCGCCGTGCAGCGAGTCCTCGAGAGCGGCAATCTGGCCAGCGCCGAGGGGAAGGACCGCGCCCTGCCGCAGCTCCGGGAACTCCTGGCGCCGCTGCGTCCGAGCGCCCTGCGCGACGAGCTGACGCAGCGGGTCGCGGGTGCCCTGGAGCTCTCCGAGGCGCGCCTCGGCACCCTGCTCGCGGCTCCGAGTGGCATTTCAGAGGGCCCGACTCGCGCCGCGCAGCGCACGCGCGAGGGCGCTGCGCAGACGCCGCCCAGTGGGGCGGCGACGGCCGCCGCGGTCAACCAGGGCGTTCGCGCCGAGCGCTCGTTCCTGGCGCTCTGCATCGCCCTGCCACAGCAGGGCGATGCGATCCTCGCCGCGATCGACCCCGATGCGCTGCTGTCCAGCGAGCTGATGCGTCGCGCTGCTCGCCACCTCGCCGGGCGCACGAACGAGCCGCTGCGAGACCTGCCGCCAGACGACGACGCGCTGGCGCAGGCCGTCAAAGATCTCGATGATCGCGCCAAGCGGGGCGCCGCACCCCAGCCGGTCGCGCTCGAGCACGCGCGATCGCTGCTCGAGCTTGCGCGCGTGGACCGCGCGATCAGCCGCGCGCGGGCGCAGCGCACCCCCGGGATTGGCAAACTCGCACGTGAGCGCCAGGACGTCCTTGCAGCGATCCGAGCGCTCGGGGTTCGCCTCGACGAGGCCCTCTACTAGTAGATCGCTACAGTGGTGGCGACATAGGATCGAGGCCCGAGTCCGGGATCACGCATCCGCCCGATCCGGGGTAGCTCAATCGGCAGAGCATTCGGCTGTTAACCGAAGGGTTGTGGGTTCGAGTCCCACCCCCGGAGTATCAGAAATGCCCGTGCTGGCCAGTTCGGTGGATTCTCGAAGGATCACCGCGAACGAGCCGGCACCGAGGAGCGAGGCCGCCGGCTCCTCGCGGTCGCACATCATGATGCTCTCGATCGCGCCGGTCTCCGGGTCGAAAACAACGTCGGTGATCGTGCCCAGGTCATTGCCCGTGTCACTGAGGGCGCGGTTGCCGATGAGCTCGAGCTTTCCGCTGGCGGCGTCGTGTTCGCGATCGTCGCGCGGCGGTTGCGGGGCGTTCTCGTCGGCGACCATGACCGCGTCCGGTCCGAAGCCGCTGACTTGCTCCCACGCGATCAGGGTGGCCTTGCGGCCTTTGCCCACGACCAGCGACGCAACCGTTCGTCGCTTGACGTCAATGACGAAGTGGGCGAGCGTGCCGAGTTCCTCGGCGCTGGCGCGGCTGATGACCTTTCGCCCGAGGGCCGCGGCGAACCGTTCGCTCATCGGATCCCCAGCTTGGATCTGAACTCGTCCACTGCCGCGCCCAGACCCACCAAGTCGTGCGCGATGAACTCCTCCGTCGCGTCGGGGACGACCAGTGTGCTGCCCGACACGGCCAGCTGGGCAGCCAGCGGGATGTAGCCGGTGGCGCCGGATGCCGTGTCGATCTCGTAGCCGACGACCTCTCCGACGCTTCCGACCAGGACCACGACGTCCCGTACCCGGCCGAGGCTCGCTCCTGACTCGGTCAAAACCTCGTTCCCGGTCACGTCGCGGCCCGACGGTGGCCTACCGAGCTCCGCGGGCGTGTCCTCGGGCAAGATCAGGCTGCTCTGATCGTCGATGATCACCGCGTCAGCACCGATCGCGTGGATCGTCTCCGCGGACAGCAGCTCACGACGGCGGCCGGCGAGGAAACCGCGCTTGTTCAACGTCAGGCCCACAACACGGCCGGCTTCCGGGCTATAGACCACGTCGCGCACCTCGGCCACGTCCTCGCCGCTGCTGATCGTCACGACCGGCAGTCCCCTGATCGCCGAGCCGGTCACGAGCGACCTCATCGCCTGCGCCTGGTCGCGATCACGCCACCCCCACGACGACGCCGGCGGAGGAACGCGCCGATCAGCACGAGCACTACCACCAACACAACAACAACCAAAAGCCATGCCACGACGCTCACAGCGAACCTCCGATCTGCCTCGATACTACCCCGGAACGGGGCGGGAGTCGCGCGCGACGTGGTGCACAGCCTCGCTCGCCTCGTCCGCCCGCTGGGCGGCTTCCTCGGGCACGCAGCCTCGCGCACGATCTTGTCGGACGATCCTTGCGCTCGTTGGCGATCAGGACACGCAGATGCTCAGTCTCGCGATCATCGCTGCCCCGTGCCACAAGCACAGTCTCAAAACGCGGGTGTCGTGACAGATCCGCGTTGGCCGCTCGACCGGAGGTGTAGCTTGGCGAGTCGACCGTCGGAGTAATGTCGATGCGGGGTTCGTCTCGACCCTCGGCGAGCTATCTGTTTCGGCTTTGGCACTCGGCCGACGGGGGCGCCTGGACCTCAGATGCCACGACGATCCGTCCCATCACAACCAGCCAGCTATGACGCCCACCAGGGTCAGCGAGCCCGAGCCACTGATCCGGGATGTGCTGTTGCGCGATGGGTCGACGC